>JBFHRI010000123.1:0-8738 GCA_041591755.1 Oleiphilaceae bacterium | reverse complement strand
TAAGCTCCTTTCGCAATTCGTCGGTCGATTTCACCTTAGCGTATTGCTGCTGAATTTCATTCGCCATATCTCGAAAGGTTGCACCCAAACGATGGATTTCATCGCCTTGTTCTTTCCAGTCTGTCATTGCCTGGTTTAATTCTTGTGCAGGTATATTGAAACCCGATTGGCGAAATAAGTGCATATCGGCGCTTAGTTTTTTTAGCGGACGTGTTAAAAGCGCAAAAATCAGAATAAGGCTCAATAAGATAAAACACAAAGCCGCCATAAAACCCCGCGATGAATAGAATGGGAATGGAAGCCGGACGTTCAGAGATCTTGAGTGCGGGTGTCCCCTCAGGCGGGGCGACCACGCCGGGTCGAATCAAAATGATCGCCGCCATGCTTAGCATCGCTATTAGCAAGACGGGCTTGAGAATCTCTGGCGGCATGTAGGATGCGCTGAGTCCCCCAAACAGGCCACCCACGAGCGTAACCCCTACAATGGGCCAGGCATCGGACATGTCGAGCCTGCCATGATGTTTGAAACCGCGTGCCGCGGTTAGGCATTGCAGTAAGACCCCAATGCGATTAGTGGCGTTAGCCACATCGGCGGGCATACCCAGCATCATTAAGGCCGGGATCGTGAGATTGGAGCCACCACCGGCCATGGTATTAATGATGCCAGCAATAAAACCGGTGCTGACCAGAATCAGAATAAAAGGAATGGTTAGTTCGTACATGGTCTGGCTGTCATTTCGCTGTGCGTGGCTGGCCGCCAACTGCAGATATTCGGGCGGGCGATTCTAGCAGGCCCCTGCCGCGAACAGAAACTTACCGCACCAAAGCCGCCGATTTGAGCTGTGCCCAAACGTTTTGGCCGACCTGCAAACTTAGCTCAGCGACTGAACGTCGGGTCAGGCGGGCCAGCATGACATCTTGACCCACACGCAGGTGCAGCAAGCTCATGGCCGGATCGCGATCCTCACGGATGACCTCGATTCGCGCGGAAATACGGTTGACGATGCTCGAGGCATCCTGCACCGAGTGCGTGATGCTGATGTCGCGTGCGAGCACCTGAATCCTCACCTGCGTGCCCGTTTGCAGACCATCATCTCGCAACCACAAAGAAAAGCCCTGGCATTGGATTTCGCACAAATGCCATTGCGGATCTTGACGCGTGATCCTCCCACTGAGGATCACGCCGGTTTCAAGTTCTGGCAGGAACGGTAGATCTCCCGCGGCGAATACCTCAGTAAGTGGGCCCTGGCGCAGATTGCGTCCGTTCTCCAGAACCAGCACATGGTCAGCCAAGCGAGCAACCTCCTGCATGGCATGACTGACATAAATAATGGGAGTCTTGGACTCTCGCCTCAGGACTTCCAGATAGGGCAGGATTTCCTGCTTGCGCGCGGAGTCCAGCGCGGCAAGAGGCTCATCCATCAGTAACAGGCGCGGCCGTTGTAGCACCGCTCGAGCCAAGGCGACGCGTTGCCGTTCGCCGCCGGATAACTGATGTGGCCGTCGAGCGAGTAAAGGTGCGAGATCCATTTGCTTGAGGACTTGATCAAACAAGGATTGCTCTGGCTTAGGCTTGACTCGACGCCAGGCAAACTGCAAGTTCCCCAGGACGTCCAGATGTTCAAACAGACTCGCCTCTTGAAATACGTAGCCAACACGACGCTGATGCGTGGGCATGAAATGCCGATGATCCTGCCAAATATCGCCAGCGACTGAAATGCGTGCATCTGGCGCGCGTTCCAGTCCTGCGATACAGCGCAGGAGGGTGGTTTTGCCGCAGCCCGAGGCGCCGATAATGCAGCTGACGCCCTCTCCGGGCAGCTTCGTCTTGACCTGCAGAACAAATGATTCGCTGCCCTGTTTAGGTCCACTGCGTTGCATGCGCAGGTCTATTTCGATCGGTTTGCTCATGCCTAAGCTCGACTACGAAAGAGGCCGTTATGCTGGCGTTGCCAGACAAATAAGGCTAGCAAAACACTAAAGCTAAATAAGAGCATCAAGCCCGAGAGCCAATGCGCTTGCGTATAATTCAAGGACTCGACGTGATCATAGATTTGGACCGACACAACGCGGGTCTCTCCAGGAATATTCCCGCCGATCATCAGGACCACTCCAAATTCGCCCACGGTATGTGCGAACCCGAGAATGGCGGCCGTGATAAAGCCATTTCGTGCGAGCGGTAAAACGACGGTAAAAAATCGGTCAATCGGGCCTGCACCCAAGGTCGAAGCGACTTCGAGAGGCCGTTCACCCAGCGCAGCAATCGCATTTTGAATCGGTTGCACGACGAAGGGTAAGGAGTAAAACATTGACGCGATGACCAAGCCCCAGAAGGTAAAGGCCAGAGTGCCCAAACCGAGACTTTGTGTCAGCATGCCTAGCGGGCCAGATGGCCCCATGGCCAACAGCAGATAAAATCCGAGTACTGTCGGTGGCAGGACTAAGGGTAAGGCGACAATCGCTGAGATCGGCCCACGCCACCTGGATTGGCTGCGTGCCAGCCACCAGGCGATGGGGGTGCCGATCAGCAACAAAAGCGTGGTGACAGTGGTAGCCAGGCGCAATGTCAGCCACAGAGTTTCCAGATCTTCAGTGCTGAGTATCATGGTGCTTCGGGGGTCTCGTTTTGGGCGGTGGGACGCGCATAGCCGAAGCGAGTGATTAATTCGGCAACCTCAGGCGTTTTGACAAAGTCGAGAAAAGCGCGTGCAGCGACCTTGTTTTCGCTGTATTTGAGCTGGACCGCGTCCTGAAGTATCGGCGTGTGCAAGTCTTGTGGCACGATCCAATAGGGTGTATTGCGATGGAGGGGGTGTTCAATGAGTTGCGATAAGGCAACAAAACCGAGTTCCGCATTACCGCTTTCAACAAACTGAAAGGTTTGCGCGATATTTTCACCACGTACCCAGTGGGGCTCGCTGCTTGCGTGTAACTTCAGCGCACTGAGCGTTTCGACCGCCGCGACGCCGTAAGGCGCTAGCAGAGGATTGGCAAGAGCCAGTTTGTTATAGTCTGCTGCGATAAGATAACGTGCATCACGAGCCTGACGTTCCGGCAAGGCGGACCAAAGCACCAGACGGCCTATGGCATAGCTGAAACGCGTGTGTGGAACAGTTTTTCCGATTCTTTCAAGCGCTTGAGGTTTATCCTGGTCGGCTGAAAAGAATAAATCGAAGGGTGCGCCAGCCGAGATCTGTGCGTAGAGTTTCCCGGAGGCACTGGAGGCAAGTCGAATCTCGTGTCCGCTGGCCTGCTCGAATTGTGTCGCGATGGCTTGCATGGGACTGATGAAATTTGAAGCCACGGCAATGGTCAGTGTCTCGGCGTAGCTCGGCGATACGGGCAGTGCAGCAATTAATAAAAGTTTGAGCAGGGTCCGGAAATGCATAATCTTGGGCTGGTCTCCAAGGACTGAAATACCTATAGTGCGGGATAAGTTTTTTTGTTGCAATTGAGCATGAGTAGTATCGAGACTTTACCAGAATGCGTTCTTCTTGAACGCTGGACAGAGGTGCTTAAGCAGCGAGTGCACACCTGTTTACAAAGCGCGAGCGAGTGGTTCGGTCTGCCTTTCCGTTACGACGAACTGCGAGTGGATCTGCGCGGTATGAGCGCAGGGCAATGTCGCCAGTTTTACGAGCGCAATCGAATTAAACGACAAGAACTTCGTTTCAACCGCGCTTTACTGATGCGCTACCAGCAACAATTTGTCGACGAAGTCGCGCCCCATGAGTGCGCACATCTCGTTGCCTATCAGCAATTTGGTCGCAAGATCAGGCCGCACGGACCGGAATGGCAGGGGATTATGCGAGACGTTTTTGATCGCGAGCCTCGTGTCACGCATCGCTTTGAGGTTGCGAGGCCGCAACGCGCACAATACGTTTACTACTGTGGCTGTGAAGAACGTACGCATCGATTGAGCGCCATTCGGCACAACCGTATTCAGCGTGGCAGCACTCGATATATTTGTCAGCACTGCCGCGGTGAATTGGTCCCGCTTACTACAGCAAGTTAGCGCTCGAGATACTGTAACTTGTTGGGTACGCCGTCCCACTGCTTGGCATCCGGCAAGGGGTCTTTTTGCTCCGTGATGTTGGGCCATTTCTGGCACAGCTCGGCGTTAAGTTCGATGTACTGAACCTGATCAGCTGGCAGCTCGTCTTCTGAGAAAATGGCGTTGGCGGGGCACTCGGGCTCGCACAGTGCACAGTCGATGCATTCGTCAGGATCGATGACCAGAAAATTCGGGCCTTCGTAGAAGCAGTCTACCGGGCACACTTCAACGCAGTCGGTATATTTACACTTAATGCAGTTATCGGTTACTACGAAAGTCATAATCGGTTCCAGTCTCTATCAGTCAGATTTTCCGGCGGCGCCTGAGTAATCAGTTCGGCCGATCTAGCGCCCCGGCTCATCGGGGCCGCTATTTTACGGACAGACCCCAACGCATTCAAGGCTCCCGTGTTCCGCAGGATGAACTTGCGATGCCAAACGCCTCAGAGCGATTGCAGAAGGGCTTTATAGTCGTAGAGCAGCGCGAGTGCTTCACGCGGACTGAGACTGTCCGGGTCGACGGCTTCAAGTGCTGAGCCCAATGCACTGTAATCGCGGGCAAAAAAATCAGGTTGACGCGCGGTCGCGCTGATCAGCGTGGGAGTATTCGGAGCATTTACCTCGGCGGAGGGTGTCTGGGCCTCTAGCTGTATCAGGCGCTGTTTGGCCTGTTTGATGACGGTAACGGGTATGCCGGCTAATTTGGCGACTTGCAAGCCGTAGGACTGGCTTGCCGCGCCCTCATGCACGGTATGTAAAAACACGATGCGGTCTTCATGTTCGGTGGCGGTCAGATGCACATTGGCTACACCGGCTTGTTCTTCGGGTAGTTGCGTCATTTCGAAATAGTGCGTGGCGAACAAGGTGAACGCTTTGATTTGGCTGGCCAAGTGGGCAGCGCTGGCCCATGCCAAAGAGAGGCCATCGAAGGTACTGGTGCCGCGACCGACTTCGTCCATCAGAACCAAGCTATTCGCCGTGGCATTGTTCAAAATGTTGGCGGTTTCGGTCATCTCGACCATAAAAGTAGAACGTCCGCCAGCGGTATCATCGGCACTGCCCATGCGGGTGAAAATCTGGTCGACTTCGCCCAGTCGAGCACGACTCGCTGGAACATAGCTTCCCACGTTGGCGAGCAACACGATCAGGGCAACCTGCCGCATATAGGTGGATTTACCCCCCATGTTGGGACCGGTGATGATCAACATCTTGCGCTGTGTATTCAGGATCAAATCGTTCGGCACGAACGGTGTGCTGATCAGTTGCTCGACCACCAGGTGGCGTCCACTTTCTATGAGTAACTCAGGGTCATCACTAAATTCGGGCCGGCGCAGATCCAGTGTTTGTGCGCGTTCAGCCAGGTTGCACAACACATCCAGCTCGGCCAAGGCACGAGCCATATCCTGCAGGGCTTGTAACTGTGTTAACAGCTGGTCGAGTAATCCTTCATAGAGCAACTTTTCTCTTGCCAAGGCGCGGCTCTTGGCGCTGAGCGCTTTGTCTTCAAAGGCCTTCAGCTCCGGTGTAATAAACCGTTCGGCGTTTTTCAGCGTTTGACGACGAACGTAGGTGGTGGGTGCGTGTTCGGCCTGTACCTTGCTGAGTTCAATGTAGTAGCCATGAATCCGATTAAAGCCGACTTTCAAGGAGGATAGGCCGGTTGCCGTGCGCTCCCGATTCTCCAGATCGATCAGATAATCGCTGGCGTTTTCACTGATATGACGTAATTCGTCCAGTTCGCTGTCGAAGCCTTCTCTGATGACCCCTCCATCCCGAATGACCACAGGCGGGTTCTCGACCAGTGCGCGATCCAGCAGCTCAACCAGCTCGGGTTGCTCACATAGCGCCGTGGACAGATGGCTTAGGCGAATGCTAGTGAGCTCGCGAAGCGCAGCATGCAACGCAGGCAATAACTTAAGGGTATCGCAAAGACGCGTCAGGTCTCTGGGGCGAGCTGAGCGCAGCGCCACTCGTGCAAGAATACGTTCGACATCCCCTGCGTGTTTGAGCTCGCTTTGCAGATCTTCATAAGCATACTGCGCTTGTAGTGCCGCAAGCGCATCGAGTCTTGCCTGTATGGTTTGGTGGTCACGCAAGGGTTGATTCAGCCAGCGCCGCAATAGACGGCTACCCATAGTCGTTGAACACTGATCCAGCACCCAGAGCAAGGTATGCTCAGTGCTTCCAGAGAGCGTCTGGTCAATCTCTAGGTTACGGCGGGTGGCGGCATCGATCAGGATCGCATTGTGGCGATGTTCCCTGCTTAGACTATTGAGATAACGCAAATCATTACGTTGCGTATCTTTGGCATATTGCAGCAGACAGCCGGCTGCACAGATAGCAAGTGATAGATCTTGGCATCCATAGCCACTGAGGTCGCGGGTGCCAAAGTGTTCGCACAGCGCGCGTTGGGTGATTTCGGCATCGAACAGCCAAGGCCCCTGTCGCCTGACACCGCTAAGCAGCGTCAGCACAGATTCATAGGGGAATTGTTCACTGACCAGTGTTTCGGCTGGTTTCAGGCGTTGTAACTCGCTAAGTAGTGCATCCAGTGACTCGACTTCGGTGACACAAAAGCGCGCGCCACTGAGATCAATCCAGGCTAAACCAAAACGCTCCTGCCGATCAAAATGAATGGCGCAGAGCAGGTTGTCCTGCGTGGCATCGAGAAAGGCTTCATCGGTCAAGGTGCCGGGGGTCACGACACGCACCACTTTGCGTTCAACCGGCCCCTTGCTGGTCGCCGGGTCGCCAATCTGTTCGGCTACGGCCACGGAGTGCCCAGCACGGACCAGACGGCCAATATAGTTGTCAGCGGCATGAAAGGGGACGCCTGCCATCGGAATCGGCTCGCCGGCTGACTTGCCTCGCGCGGTGAGCGTGATATCCAACAAGCGCGCGGCCGTGCGCGCATCGTCATAAAACAGCTCATAGAAGTCGCCCATGCGATAGAACACCAGCTCATGCGGATGGTCTCGCTTAATATTCAGGTATTGCTGCATCATTGGGGTGTGATCACTGGCGCTCATATCGATTTGTCGCGTGTTGTTGGCTCGGGGCGAGGGCGTGGGATTTTAAGGGATTTCAGTGGCGATTTGTATTCTGGAACAGACAATAGGACGACTTAGATGACACGGAACCTCGCGCTAAATCAATCCGTTGCTAAACTGGATGAGGATCATAAAAACCCGGATTTTTACCGGGGTGCGACTGTAACGTAGTGGAGATGTAGGGCATGAGGGGATTGCATGGGTGGGTGCGTCTGTTGGAGCGCAATCAGACGGCCGTCTTGGCATCGTTGATTCGAGAATTGGACGCAATTACTGCTTCCGACGAGTCTTCGGCTGCCCAACTAGCCAATGCGATCATGAAGGATCCTAGTCTAACAACAAACGTGTTGCGGGTCGCAAACTCTGTGCAGTTCAATCAAAGCGATATCCCGGTGACGACCATCAGTCGTGCCATCCTGAATATTGGTTTTAAGCATATTCGCGCAATTTGTCTTTCGTTAAAGGTCTTGGAGACCGTACTAAACGATGCGCCCTCAGACCTGTTGCTGGCATCCTTGGCAAAGGCACTGCACGGCGCGACGCAGGCGCGCAACCTATGTCATAACTTGTCGAGTACGAAGCAAGAGGAGGTGTTTGTTGCCTCTTTGCTGAGTGAGCTGGTGCCCTTGATGATCTTCGCTTCGAGCGAGGACGATGCCAAGGCATTTGCGAAAAGCATGGAGTTGACTTCCACCGACGAAATCAAGAATCGATCAGCAGAAAAAATTCTTGGCGTCAGCATCAGTCGGCTTTCACGCACTTTGCTTAGACAGTGGCGTATTGACGGCATCGTGCACGAGGTACTGCATCCACTAGCAGATCCCGGCACTTTGGTGCAAGCGGTGCTTCTGGGGGCTGAAATTAGTCGCACTTCTTTGTTTGGCTGGGACTCCCCGGAATTCAAAGAGACCTTGCGTCGGGTAGCCGATTTCAAAGCGCTGAGTCCAGAGAATGCGAGCAAATTGCTCGAAGCGTCGGCCGAAGAAACCATCGAATTGGTCAATGCGATGGGCAAAAGCCAAATGGGAAAAATGATTGCGACGCGAAAACAAAAAGCGAGTTGTAGCGTCAAGTTGCATAGCCCTGCCGAAGCCGATAAGCCATTGTTGCAGCCGAATAATGGCGCTCAAATGAAAGCCTTACAGGAACTGTCGATGTCCATGTTAGGTGAGTTCAATGCGAATCAGGTTTTTAGATTGGTGTTGACGGGCCTGCATGAGGGTGCGGGTTTGGAGCGGGTGGTGTTTGCGTTGTTCAATAAGTGCGATTCAAGCTTCTGCTGCAAATACGTAATAGGTGATCAGCAGGATAGACTCAGGGACGCTTTTGTGTTGCGTTACATGAAAAGCGTGGGTGGATTTTTGCATAACCTGATCGATCAGGATCGCGCTGCATGGATACGACCGCAAAACGGGGATAAGCTGCAGCAATACTTGGACAACTCGATTAAAGCGATCACCGGAGCAGATGAGTTTTTTATTGCACCTTTAAGTGTCAATGGTCGCAAGATCGGTATTGTTTATGCCGATATGCATTTATCGAAAAGGAGCATGGAGAGCACTCAGTTTCAAGGTTTTGGCATGTTTTATCAGCAGGTCAAATTGGCCCTTAGTATCTTGGCTGCACGGCAGAGTG
>JBFHRI010000122.1:0-8742 GCA_041591755.1 Oleiphilaceae bacterium | reverse complement strand
GGGAGGGAGCGTTAATCGTTTGCTTTTGACTTGGTACGCAGGACAGGCGGTATGCTGAAAAATCTTCAAAACCTCTTAACAAAAAATAATATGCATGGACGACTGGATCACATTCCCAAGGCAAAATTTATCGTTATACTGAGAGCGTAATGTCTGCTGGACAGACCTCATTGATGTCGTGCACTTCATGCGCAACCGCTTGATCGAAAATCCCTACCTGCCTCGCTTCAGTCGCTCGTTTTTGACGTTGGCATCTTTGGTATTGGTTTTCAGTGTACTGGTTTCTTCCGGCAGTAACCCCTTTGCGACAAATGAAAGCAGCGCACTGGCCTCTTGGTCTGCCGACCAGTGTGCGATTCCGGAGTTATCTAGAGATGATTCCGGCTTACCTGTAGCAACCTCAAAACACAAGGTTCTCACGCTTGCGGCGCAGCATTTACGTGCAGTGCTACCGCCACAGCCGCTCACTCCCTACTACAATTCCCCTGCGATCCGAGCGCCGCCCGTAGCCTGATTGGCTCGGCGAGACCGCTTAATTTCCTCTTCGAGCCATTGCTTCGTTTGATCAAAATCCGGCGCGTGTTGCGCTGGTCAATCAATTTGCAATAGGAGCTTGGAGTGATGAATACACTCAAGTTACGCCAGATATCCCTGGGCGACGAACTGGCACGCCCAACCGTTCCAGAAGTGATTACTAAAGATAGTCCCGCGTTGTCGGTCATGACCGACTTTAGAAAAGCCGATCCCGGGTTGATTGAATGGGATACCCCCATCCAGCAGGCGCATCAGCGTCTGCAAACAGAGCGCGCTCAGTTAAAGCTCGTCATGGATGGCGGCCGGCACTTCTTGGGTTTGCTGTTGGCCGAGGACATCTCGCATCAGGAGATTATTCGTCGGGTGGCGCGCGGCAGCGCTCTGAAAGACCTGTGTGTGGGTGAGTTTATGCGGCCGCGTCGTGAGCTTTATGCTTTCGAGATGGAGGAACTGAAAGGCGCGACGATTCGTGAGGTGGTCGCGACACTCGGTCAATCAGAGCAAAGTTACTGTTTGGTCGTTGACAGCGAGCGCCACGAGATACGAGGCGTGATTGCCGTCAAAGAGATCCAGAAACAATTGGGCATTCAAGGGCCCGCTCAAAGTCAACTCGGCTTTAGCCAATTATTTAAGGAGTTGCATCCGCTGGCACTGAATTAGTGAAAACGCATTAGGTCGTTGCTTGGACCCGGGAGCTTACCTTTAGGCTCCCTTTTTTATTTGATTCGATCTCGTACATAGTCATCACAGCAACATAGTTTCACCATTGTTCACGGACGATGAGGGGGTCGAGCAGATATACTTAGAAAACTATTGTTGCCAGAAAGGAGCCGGATTTGTTTGTTTCAGGAGCGGTTTTGATGTGACGCAGTAGCGTTTTATGGGGCAAGAAAGATGGAGCTGTGCACTTGATCACACCAGAAATCTATCCACTTCTTTATAGTTACATCCTGTTACATCGAAGCGCTGCCCAGGGCATAGAGCATGACCAGGTCGCGTGACTCAAAAAACCAAACAACGATGATGTGACAGGTTTTCAAGGTTCCATTTGGAATATTAGCCGAACAGAAAGTCAGATAAGTCAAACAGGGATTTACAGTGGTTTCACCCGAGCATGCGTTAAGCCGGGTGGATGTAAGTAGTGAAAAACAAGGTATTCGAGCATTAAACGAACCATGAGACTGATCTTTAGAAATTTCTGTCACGCTTCTGTTTTCGGGTTGCTTGCTGCAGCCACGAATCTGGCGCAGGCCGAGCTCAAACCCCTGATGGATGAGGAGCTCAGTGAATTGGCCGGCCAGGCCGCAATCGCTATGGAAATTCAGACCATTGGCGGAGATAGCTACACCCGCATCACCATGGGTATGGAAATCGACATGCAGATGAATGTCGATGTGATGGAGCTGGGTCAGCGCAATATTCCAGGCGAGACCCTGGGAGCGGATATTGATATTCGTAACCTGGGCTTCGGTTCCATTTCCGAAAATAGTACGCAGGTTCAGATCGATGGTCTGACCTATGCCGTCAACGATATTGTCCCGTTCGAATTTAACGATCCCTTTATTGAGTTGGCCACCGACACTGCGACCGGCGAATTGAAAGGCTTCCGCTTTGGTTTTCGTGAAGCTCGCGGGCAGCTTTCCGGGGATTTCAACAGCATCAGCGGTAACATTGCTGTCGATATTACCGATTTCTTCGGTGATGATTATCGCTCTTCCATGCTGAATGATGCGGGGGATGCCGATAATTTCCGTAGTCGCTACTTCGGTGTTTCTAAGGCAGAGACCGGTGGTGCGACCAGCTGTGCGCCGGGTGGTGGCTTCTACTGTTATGACTTGGCGAACTACAAAAGCTTCGACGTAGGCAAGCGTAATACCGCTACCGGCGGCGTAGACTACACCAACGATTTCTTCTTCTCTTATCAGAAGGCGCCGACCAATTGGCAAACCAGTGAGGGTATGATCACCACTGGCACCGGCGCGCATATCAACATTCCTACTGCTCTGCATATCGACATGAACACCGGCACTAACGCCTCGGGTACCGAGCGACCACGTACCGAATATATCGATCGCGGCAACGGCCTGTTCTAATCCCCGTCTTGCAGACAAGCGCGACGCAATGCTCGCGCTTGTACCCCCTTTAAGCCTTCTGCACTCTGCTTTGTATTTTTTACATTCGCCTTAACGGCTAGAATGCCCCTTTTTTTCTAATAATTGGCGCAGAGGCTAGAAGAGGCATGAGCTCGCATGGATAGTATCTATTGGCACGACTATGAAACGTTTGGGGCCAATCCTGCGCTGGATAGACCGGTGCAATTTGCCGGTATTCGCACTGACTTGGATCTCAATATCGTCGGGCCCGCGCAAATTTGGTATTGCCAACCCGCCGAAGATTATTTACCCGCCCCTGAGGCCTGCTTGATTACCGGCATTACGCCGCAAGAAGCGCGCAATAAAGGCGAATCTGAAGCACAGTTTGCGCAGCATATTCAGCAGCAGTTTATGCAGGCGCAAACCTGTGTCGCCGGCTACAACAGCATTCGTTTTGACGATGAAGTCAGCCGCCATCTGTTTTTTCGCAATTTCTATGACCCGTATGAGCGAGAGTATAAGAACGGCAATTCACGTTGGGATCTGATTGACGTGGTGCGTTTGTGTTACGCCTTGCGTCCCGAAGGTATTCACTGGCCTGTGAACGATGAAGGGCAGGTCAGCTTTCGTCTGGAAAAGCTGACCGAAGCCAACGGCATTAAGCACGAGGCGGCGCATGATGCGATGTCGGATGTGTATGCCACCATCGCCTTGGCCAAGTTGGTTAAAACGGCGCAACCTAAACTGTACGATTATGCGTTTTCTTTGCGGCGGAAGCAGATCCTCAAGGAGCGCTTTGACTTTGGCGCGATGAAACCGTTTATACATGTTTCGTCGCGTTTTCCGGCGTCCCTGGGATGCATGGCTGTGGTGGTGCCTCTTTTTCTGCATCCAAGTAATCCGAATGGGGTGGTGTGTTGGGATTTACGCATCGATCCTGCCATGCTCTTGCGCGAAGATGCGGAAACCTTGAAACGCCTGCTCTATACACCGGCATCAGAGCTGGGTGTGGCCGAGCAGCGTCCAGCCTTTAAGACGATCCACTTAAACAAATGTCCGATGGTCGCGCCGCTATCTATGCTGAAGACCCTCCCGGCAGAACGCCTCAGTGAGTGGCAACTCGACTCGGGTAGTTTGCAGAAACACTTGGATTATTTGTTGGCAAACCGTGCACATTTGGCGCCCTTAGTCAGTTTGTTCGAGCGCGAGGAGGTGGAGGGTGATGCGGCGATTGACCCAGAGTTGACCTTGTACAGTGGGGGCTTTTTTAGTGATCGTGATCGGCAGGAAATGCGGCGTGTGCGGCAAACTAGGCCCGCGGAGCTGGAGCTGGAAAACTTTGATTTCGATGACCCGCGCCTGCCCGAATTGCTGTTCCGTTACAAAGCCAGGAACTTTCCCGAGCATCTGAATGAAGTCGAAGCGGGTCGCTGGTTGCGACATTGTCAGCAGCGCCTGCTGATGCCCCGGCCTGGTCAGACAAAAGCGCCGCTGGAGCAATACCTGCAGCATTTACAAAGCTTGGCCTCGCAGCACGCCGGAGACCGGCGTGTGGAGACCATTTTGCTGGACTTGAAATACCATGCAGAATCGTTAATTCCGTATGATTGAGCCAGGCTCAGTGTCCTGTTTCGAAGCGCCCAAAGCGGCTCATTTGCTCGCTACCAATCTCTTGCGTGCCGCTCAAACTTTGGTTCTTGGGGCGGTCGCTGTACACCACTAAGGCTTTGCCGCGCTGCGTCAGTAATTGCGCAAAGAACTCGGCCAGGCCTTCTCGCGTTTGCTCGCGCACTAGCGTGATCAAGCGCTCGCGGGTATTGAACTGATCATTTTCTCGATCAATCTCCTGCCAATAGCGATTATTGCGCTCGTAGATGCTGTTCTCTTGTTTCTCCAGCTGGCTGATCAGCGCCTGTTTTTGGCGATCAAATTGTGCAAGATCGAGCTTGGGCAGGCTAGAGGCTTGTTGGCTCAGAAACGCTTCGGTTTCCTGTGCCAGGGTGCTGGCCGTGGCGCTGGGAGACTGCACGATAAAGGCGAGTCCGGGTACTTCTAACAATTCGAAGCTGGTGCCGAATACGATATAACCGAGCTGCTTTTCAGTCCTAATTTGGGCGTAATAGTCACTGGCTAAGAGTTGGGCCAAAAGCATGAAACGTGCTTGTTCTTCGAGTGTGCGATCGCGGCCCTGTAAATAGTGAATAAAACCTGTATCGGGATGTTCGACATCATAGGGTAGGCCCCAGCGTAGGCCCTCATCCAGGCTGTTGTCATTGAGTTCGACGATACGCGGGCGCGCGACTTGCGTGGGTTTTGCCTCCCGCAAGAGCAGTTGTTCGAGCATGTTGGCGATGTTTAATGACGCGGCACGACTCACATTGCCCGATTGCATCACCACCACATCCAACTCCTTAAAAAAGGCTTCCTTAAACTGCTGCACCTGCTCTAGTGTCAGGGTGTCGAGGGCCGCTAGGCGCTCTTCTTCCGTCCAGGATGGATCAATTAAAAAGCGTTGCAAGCGCGCCATGACTTGCTCATAAGGCGCACGCTGCTTGGCGTTCTGCAGTGAGCGTTGTAAACGCTCGCGAGCAATGTCGAAGCGGTCTTGCGGGAAGCGGGCCGAAAGCATGGTCAGCAGAACTTCCTGCAGTAACACGCTCTGCTTATCGTTATAGCCGCTGATCTTCAAGGTGACGCCACGCATGTGGTTGTAGAGTTCGGCATCTAAACCGGCCAGCAGTGCCGGATAGGAAAACTCGTTCAATACCTCCTTGAACAAACTCACCATCAGTTCCGTTTTATTCAGATCATCGGCCGAACGCAAAGCCAGTGGCGAGCGCAGGGTGACGAATAAACTGGAGCGTGGGGTGCCAAAGCTGACATCGGTGGCATGCCATAGAGTCAGGCCTGGCTTTTCCAGGAGTTGTTCGGGTTTGGGCGAGGGTGAGGCCTGGATCAGGGACGTGTCTTCCGGGATAAACTGGTTGTTCGCGGGCAAATGCATGCCTCGTGGACGTTGCGCTTGCTGCAGGCGCGCCAGCAAATCGGGGCTGAGTTTTTCCTGCTTCCATGGGGTTTCATACCAGGGTGATTTGCGCTCGCTTTCCACACCCTTATGCATCACCACCCATAACATGTTGTCGGGACGTAGCGCCTGCAAAAACTCATTATAGAGGGTGGGGTTGTAGTCGCTCAGATCATAGGCCGCGTGAAGAACCTCCCGCGCAGGATAATGCTGCAGGGCAGAGGCCAAGCCACTGACTAGGTGAATCGGCTCAGACTTTTCCATGTAGCGGAAACTGATCTCGAGCATCGTCGCCTGCTCGTCGAAATATTGTTTGCGAATCCCGTCCTGTTTCAAAAGCTCAATATAGGCAAACAGCAGCTCCAGGATTCGTTCCTGATTTGCAAGGCCCTGTTCGGTAAGACCCATGCGAACGGTGAGGAGGGCTTGATCCGGGTTGTCGAATTGTCCACCTGAGGCCAGTGAGTCGACCAGTTGTTCGGCTTTTAGCGCCGAAAGCAGACTGCCTTCACCCTCATGGCCGAGTAGATTGCTCAAGTACCCAATTGGTTGCGCGCGATAGGCCTTTAAGGCCGAAGGGACTGGAAAGGCCACGGTCAGCGAGCGCTTGTCCATGATGGATTGAATTTCGACTTTTGCCGGCAGGTAGTCATCGGCAAAGAAGGGCGGAAAAGTCGCGCGCTCCTTCACGTCAGCAGGGTTGGGGATCTGGCTGAACTTGGCCTGTACCCAGTCGCGCAATGTTGGCAAGGGCTCGCGGCCCAGCACCACCAGGCGCATCTTACGAGCCGCATAGTGGTCCGCATAAAAGTCGAGGAGGGCTTGCCGCAGGCTTTTCTCCTCTCGGTCCTTCAAGCTGTCCAGATTACCCACGGAAAAGCCGGCGTAGGGATGCCCAGGGCGCAGCGTTTCCTTCAAAGCATCAAACATTCGGCGGCCGTCATCCTTGATACGAGACGTGAACTCTGAGTGCACCGCATTGACCTCGCGCTCCACATATTCGGCATTGAATAACGGGGCGGTGAACTGCTGCGAAAAGCGGTCGAGCGCACCTTTAAGATGGCCGGCCTGGATATCAAAAAAATAATTGGTGTTTTCCACGGAGGTGTAGGCGTTATGTGAGCCGCCATGGCTGCTGATGAATTTCTGGTATTCGCTGGCATCGGGGTAACGTTGGGTCCCGAGAAATAACATGTGCTCCAAAAAATGCGCGAGGCCCTGAAAATCTTGCGGGTCACTCGCGCTACCCACTGCCACATCCATTGCGGCCGCGGCTTTGTCGGCCTGGGGGTCGGAAATCAATAAGACCTGGAGTTGATTGGGTAGCGTGAGATACGCGTACTCGCGGGTGTCGTTTGGGCTTTTGATAAGATCGCGTTGCAGTGCCACTGCACTCTGTACAAAAACGAGCAAGCCCAGCAGAAGCAGTCGAGCAGATAACAGATGTGGGAATCGCGTCACGGGAACCTCTTGTTTTAGGAAGATCTGGCCGCTTGGCCCTAAAGCCAAGTAAAACGACAGGCATTATGTCAGTAGATTCCGTCGATTTCACGACTCAGAAGACGCTCTGCGCTCAAATGGCCTGTCAGCGCGCTCCTGACAGGCTTCACTTGGTGTAGGTTGTACGGCTTTGGTCGGCTCCTTTGTCGATTATTTGTGCTAAGCCCGCATCTGGCGGTTGATGCCGAATTATTTGCCTATATACTTCCATGTTCGTTTGAAAGAACCGCTGATCGGCGCCCCGAACCGATGATCGGAAATGCTGCAGCGCTCCCTTGAACCGGATTTTGAGGACAACTTGCCGTCAAAATGTGGTCCCGAACGGAACAGGACAACCATCAGGCTGCCCGTCCCGCACACAATCGCGGGCAGTCACCTAATCAATAACAGAGGTAAGTCATGAGTTATTTCATCACCGGTGGTACCGGATTCATTGGACGTTTTCTGGTTGAAAAACTACTGAAACGTGGCGAGACCATCTACCTGCTGATGCAGGAGCAAAGCATGCCGCGTTTCGAGAAGCTGCTTGAGCGCACGGGCGCGACTGATAAGCAGCTGGTGCCGGTGATCGGTACATTGACAGAACCCGCGCTGGGCATCTCTGCTGCAGACTTTAAGAAACTCAAAGGCAAGATCACTAACTTTTACCATCTTGCTGCAATTTACGATCTTTATGCGTCGGAAGAATCGCAAATCGCGGTCAACGTCAACGGTACGGCCAATGCCATCGCGGCCGCCGAGAAAATGGGCGCGAAGTGCTTTAACCATGTCAGCTCCATCGCGGCGGCAGGCCTCTACAACGGCACCTTCCGTGAAGACATGTTCGAAGAAGCGCAAAAGCTGAACAATCCCTACCTAAAAACCAAGCACGAGTCCGAAAAGCTGGTGCGCGAGACCTGCAAGGTTCCTTATCGCATTTACCGTCCCGGTATGGTCGTTGGTCATTCCAAGACAGGTGAGATTGATAAGATCGACGGTCCTTACTACTTCTTCAAAATGCTGCAGAAAATGCGTCGTGCTCTGCCGCAATGGGTGCCCACTATCGGCATTGAAGGCGGTCGCCTGAACATCGTGCCGGTGGATTTTATCGTTGATGCAATCGACCACATTTCCCATGTCGAGGGTGAAGACGGCAAGTGTTTCCACCTGACCGATCCTGATCCGTACAAAGTGGGTGAGATCCTGAATATCTTCGCGGAGGCGGGCCACGCACCGACCATGGCCATGCGTATCGACTCGCGCATGTTTGGCTTTATTCCGGGCATGATTCGCAACGGCATCAAGAACCTGCCACCGGTCAAGCGCATTACCCATGCGGTATTGAATGATTGGGGCATTCCTGCCAGCGCGCTGGAGTTTATCAATTATCCGGTCCGTTTCGACTCACGCGAAACCGAACGAGTGCTGAAGGATACTGGAATCAGTGTGCCACGTTTACCGGATTACGCGCCGGTCATTTGGGATTACTGGGAACGTAAACTGGATCCCGATCTGTTCAAAGATCGTACCCTGCGTGGCACGGTTGAAGGCAAAGTTTGCGTGGTCACCGGCGCAACTTCCGGTATTGGTCTGGCCACGGCGCATATGCTG
>JBFHRI010000121.1:0-8779 GCA_041591755.1 Oleiphilaceae bacterium | reverse complement strand
TCCCCCACGATGGCGGCCAGCACATCGTTCACCGTGACGACGCCCGCTGTTTGTCCGTGCCCGTCACTGACCACGGCCAGGTGGCTTTTTGATTTGCGTAGTTGCTCCAGTAATTGCAGGGCCGTGGTGTGCCGGGAAACAAAATAGGGCGGCTTGCACAGGGCCGTTAGATCGATAGCGCGATTCGACCAGGTATGTTCGAACAGGTCTTTGACGTAAAGAATGCCGATCACATGATCGAGTCCGCCCCGACACAGGAGTACGCGCGAATGGCCACCGCTGGCGATGGTCCGGCAGCTTTCTGCGATGTCGTCTTCAATGTCGACATAGACCAGCTCTTTGCGTAGCGTCATCAAGTTGCCAACACGCATGCTGTCGAGGCGCAGTACATTGCGTACCATGAAGTCCTCGGACGCATCGAGCACGCCGGCCTCTTTGCCGAGCTTCATCAGCGAATGAATTTCTTCCGCGATGATCGGGGTATCGTCGGGGGCTTTGACCCGCAGCAGCTTAAGAATCCATTCGGTGGAGAAACTCAGTAACCAGACCAAAGGTCGCCCCATTACGGCGATCATTTCCATCGGGCGCGAGACCAATTTGGCAATCCCTTCTGGGTTTTGCAAAGCGAGTCGTTTGGGGACCAGCTCGCCAAAAATCAGAGACAGGAACGTGATAATGATGACCATCAGTGCCCAGGACAGCGGCTGGGCATACGGCGCGATCAACTCGAAATTTAAAAACACGACTTCTAAGCGCCGTGCAATCGACGCTTCTCCGAGGGCGCCGGCGAGAATACCAATGAGCGTGATACCGACTTGGATAGTCGAGAGGAAGCGCGTCGGTTCCTTGGCCAGCAGCAGGGCTTGCTTGGCGCCTTCACTGCCGTTGTCGGCGGCTTTTTGCAGTCGGATGCGGTTGGAGGAAACAATGGCAATTTCAGACATGGCGAAAACGCCATTCAGGAGAATCAGAGCCAGAATGAACACAAGGTCCATAAAAAGTACGCGGTGACCAAAGAGGCGCGCGAGATTACAGAAGTCGCTGCATAAATGCTAATCAATTTTGAGTGGATTGTGAGGGGCGTCGATCTGTACGCAATCACGCCGGCAGTGGGTGATGAGGGACGCTTGCGCGCCCGTCGGTGCACCGCCAAACTACGCGCAGTTGCCCAAGTAAAAGGGCTGTGTTGATGAGACCGGGTAAATGGATGGATTAGCGAAGACCCTGCTAAAAGTGCTTAACTATGGCCGTGCCGCGTTTGTTTGTGGTGGCTTGATCGCTGTGCAAAATGCACAGGCCACAACTTCAGAATCTGCCGGTTCTGCGGGTGAACAAACCCCTGATCCCATGCAGCAGTTCTGGACGCAACCGTCCGTAACGAACTGGATTGCAGTCGGGGAGCATTTAATGCTCAGGCATCTCGGAGAGCGAGAATATGCGCTAGAGCGCCAGGATCGTGTCCCCCAGCGGCCGCCGGTCGCCGAGTTTGATGCGATGAAGCAGCGCCTGCAGCAAGGGATTGTCGTGCGCTCGGATTTGGCACAAAGCTGGGTGCGCCTGCAGGATTTTCAGCAACTGTCGGAGAACAGCCCGCCTGCGCTGCAGCCGTGGTGGAACGAGAAAAGCTTGCCGCTTATTTTGTCGCTGTTGGCCCAAAATCGCCTGCCTTCGATTGCGCCCTCTTTCTTCAAATCCACGCAAGACGTATTGCCGGTCGGTACCCGCTCGGTGGATGCGCTGGCCAGTCTGGCCGGCGCGGAGTTGCGCCTGACGGATCTGCAAGGACCGATTGCAGTGGAGGACGATGATAACGGCTTTTCCTATGCCGCGATCTGGGATGTGGGCCGCTATACGCTACAGCTTTCTAAGCCCTTGCTGCGCTATGCCGTGAATCGGGATGGCAGCCTGAGTGCGCAACAGGGGCGCACATTTGAGCTGAGTGCGCCGGTGTGGGACGGCGAGTGTGGGGATAGTTATGCCCCCTTGTACCCGGTCGATGCAGAAGAGTTGCCAGGCTATGCGCCCTCGCAGGATGAGGTGGCCGAGTTTTTTGCCGCGCAGCCGCTCACACCCCGCGTCGCCGACGTGATCTCTACGGTACTGAATATTCGTCAAAGCAACGCCGACGGATTAGCGGTGGTCAGTCCCCTGGTCGTACACCAAGTCGATCTAGACCGGGATGAGGTTGTGGATCTGGTGAAATGGAGCGGGACTTACCAGGGCAATGATTACCAAGGCGAGCTACCGTGGTGGATTCAGTTCGCCAACGTTGGTGGAGCGTGGCAGGTCGCGGCCTATTATCAAGAGGAAATGTGCGGATGCTAAGGTGGCTTCTGGCGAGTTTGCTCCTGGCGGCCGACTGTTTTGTGCGCGCTGATGCAATGTCACCGCAACGCCAGTCCAGCATGTTTCGCGAAGCCATTCCGTCGCTCAATGACTATGGCATTGCCGAAGGACGTTGGTTGAGTTTACTGCCGGCGGATCCGGCGCAGCTGCCACAAATTTATGATGGGCAGGCGCGACGCTTTGTCACCGTGGCGCCGCCCGGCAACGCCGCGGGGGCAGCATCCGTCACGCAGTTACGTGCCGTACAGTACGGTGTAGCCGCCGCAGAAGTAGTGCATCAGGGGCAGCGTTTGTGGGGGCTCGTGAATACGCAAGGTGAATGGCCAGTCGCCCCGCGTTACGCCCGGATTGATCCCTACATCAACGGCTTTACCTTCGCCCAACCGGCCAATCACGAACCGCTGCACTTATTAAACGAAACGGGTGAGGTCGTCGCCCAATTGTCGCCCGATGCGCGCTGTCGCTTAAATCGTCTGGCACAGCATGCGCTGCTTACCTGCACTGACAAAAACGTACTGTTGCGCCGCCAGACCAAGCATCCCTCCGCACAAGGCTCGGGTGAGCCGCTGTTGCTCGCAGCGGGCTATGATGAAAGCGATCCCAGCGGCACCTTACTGACCTTTCGTCAGGACGATGCGCAGACCACTACCGGCGTGTTCCAAATTGGACACACATCTGTGGCACGGGGCGTCGTGAGCCTGTCCACCGAGTTTAAGGGGCAGGTGAGTTTCAAACCGATTGCGCCGAACCTTTATTATCAGGTTCATAGCTATGCCGCCGAGGTCACGCACAGCCTGATTCGTATTGAGTCGACGGGTGCGGGTGAAGGGCAGGCGCCTGCTTTCAAAAAAGTCGCGCTGGATGTGCCTGAATTAAAAAGTGCCACCAGCCTGACCGAACACTACTTCAGCGTTTGCCTGAGTTCGGCGCCGTCCTACGAAGATCGCTGCGGCGTGATGAATACGCAGGGTGAATGGGTGCTTGAGCCAATCTATAGCTCCATCTGGGGCTATCTGGATGCGGTCGTCTTCGTGCAGGATAACCAAGAATGTCGCATGCCCCTCAATGCCTTACCGCAACACTGCCAAGCGTATCGACAGGCGCAACAGCAAGCCAGCCCCGCCTTAAAGCCAAAATATGTGAGTCAGCAGTGTGGTTACCAGGATGCCGCGCAGCCATGGCAAATCGAGCCACAGTTCCTGCGTTGTGAGCCGTTTATGGGACGCATTGCGCGGGTCGAGGTGCCGGGTGCAGAGGGACTGATCGATCTGCAGGGCCGCTGGCTCACTGCAGCGCCAACGGCGCGTTCCTGGGTGACGCAGGAGTGGGAAGCGCTCATGCATGCACCGGCCGCACGCCGCTTGACGCGTGGGGTGATCAATCAAACGGGAGAATGGGTTCTCCCCGCGGTGTTCAATGAACACAACACGCGACTCACCGAATCGGCGCTGCATTATTGTAGCGTCACTACGCAACGCACGTGTCGTTGGCTCAATTTTGCAGGGCAGGAAGCGGAAATGATGCCGCCCGCAAGCATGCCAACGTCCTCACAGGCGCCACAGTTTGAAGTGATTGAGGAAGTCTTGTATCCCAGCGCAAAGAACAATCGCTGGGGTGTGACCGATGTGAGGGGCGTGTGGCGGGTACCGCCGCAGTATGCAGCCGTGCAAGTGCTCTCGGCCGAGCGCGTCGCGGTGTCGCTCTCCGAGGATGAAACCTTCCCGCGCTGGCAGTTAATGGATGCCAGCGGAAAACGCCTTGCCTCATTGGCGCTGGATGAGGTGTTGCCCTTTGAACAAGGGGTGGCCTGGATGCGCCAGGGAGAATATTGGGGACTGATGGGGATGGCGGGGCAATGGCTGATCGAGCCACATTTCAGCAGCGTTAATGCCTTTGCATCCGACGTGACATTTGCGCAGCGCGATAAGCAGTGGTACTGGGTGCACGCCAGTGGCGAATTCAGGGCCTTGCCTGAGGTCAAAGAAGTTATCCCTTTCGCATCAGGGCAGGCGCTGACACCGGCCAGCAATGGCGGGTATTGGGGCTATCTGAATCGTCGCGGTGAGTGGGCGATCACGCCACGGTTTGCTGCGGCAGATTCGTTTATCGGCCAGCATGCATTGGTCACTACGGTCTGGCCGATTGCCTGGTCGCCGCCCGCACATGAACTAAGCGCAGATAAAGTTCACAGTGTCAGCATTTGGCCGGCCGGCAAGGTGGCCGTGGTCGCCGTGCCGGCGCAACAAGCGATGCAGACGGATGCGGTCTTAGATGCACACCCTCGGCAGCGGAAATTAAATGCGAGTCGTGCAGGGGGTGTATTGGTGTTTGGCTTGATGGATGATCGGGGGGCGTGGGTGATTCCTGACTTGAATCAATCTTCGGGTCGATGAGCCGTCTGGCGGCATTAGAACTGACGTCCGCGCCAACGGAACTTTCGCGCTTGATCCGCATCAACAGCGCGGGAAGATCTGCGCTGTGCGGCTTGTCTTTGACGCCACAGGCAGTACACTCAAGCTATTAACCCTTTGACGTTTAACCTATGTCTCGACGCGCCCTCAGCCTGTTTCTAGCGCTCTTGCTGCTCTGCGGCGGGCTGTATAGTGCCTGGGCGCAGGCGGCGATGTTAGGGTCTGGAGCGGTTTCTATCCCGTCGGATAGTCAAGACGCTGCAGTGCCGATGCTTGACCGCGCTGTGCCGGAGCTGCCAGAGCATTGTCGCGCCATGGCCAAACAAACCCAGGATGCCAAGCGGCCTCAGGCCGACGCTACACGTGAACGGCCAGCAAACAAGCCTGCAACACACGCCTGTCACGACCAGCCCTGTCAATGCGATGAGTTAGGCTGTCACGTCAGTGTCAGTCTGCCCGCACAGGCGGCCCAGTTCTCTCTGCTGCCACGTTCAGCTGCTCCTTTGCAGAACGAAACCGCTTATATCAGTTTGCCAATTTCCCCCGAGAAACGCCCGCCAATTCACCGCTCCTGAATATCTATCGAACACATTGCCCCGGCTGGCCGGGTAGTGAATCCGTTTAATGATCAGGACATGCAATCATGTACAAACGCTTATTCGGCGTATGGCTGTGCGGCTGCGCTTTGTCTGGCGCGGTGAGCGCGCAGACCGCTGAGGCCCCACTGCAAGCGCAAAGTCTGCAATCACCCTTGAGTTTGTCTCAGGTCTTGGCACAGGTCGAAGCCAACGACTTCACCCTGCAACGCAAGCAATTTGAAGCCAGCGCTTTTGACAGCGAGGCCGACGCTGTGGCCGACTGGCCCGATCCGACCGTGTTCGCGGCGCTGCAGAACCTACCCACAGACAGCTTTTCCTTCAGCGACGAAGGCATGACCAACCTGCGCGTAGGGATCAAACAAATGCTGCCGCAGGGCGACACCTTGATGCTACGGCAACAGATGGCACACTTGAGTCGCGACTTGCAGACGATCGAAGCCTCGGCGCGTCGCCTGCAGCTGCAGCGCGAGGCCGCGCTGGCCTGGTATGAGGCCTGGTACTGGCAAAAAAATCTCGACCTGATCGAGGAGGATCGCGTGTTTGTCACGCAGGTGCTGGACTTTGTGCGCTCGATGTATCAGGTCGGTATGCGCAATCAGAGCGATTTGATTGGGGCCGAATATGAACTGTTACGCCTGGACGAGCGGCAGATTGAGGCGCGGCGCAAGTATCAGGTGTACCGCAGTGAACTTGATACGCTGGCCAACGCTGCATTAGTCGGTCAGTGGTTGTCTGCGGAGCTGCCCGAGCAGCGCTTGCATATCGACGCGCCGATCGATCAAGAGTCGCTACTGCAGGATTTGGCCCGCCACCCCATATTCAGCATGCAGGAGCAAAAAGTGCAGCTGTCTGGCCGTCAGGTGGCACTGGCGGAGCAAGCCTTCGCGCCCAATTGGGGGCTGGAGCTAAGTTATGGGCTGCGTAATGGCAGCGAAATGAATGGTGGTAGCCGGCCTGATTTACTCTCGGCCGGGGTCAGCGTGCAGTGGCCGCTTTTTTCGAACGCCAAGCAAAGCCATCAGCTACGCGCGGCGCGGCAACGGCAGGCTGCGCAGCAGAATGCGCGCGATGAAGCACTGCAAAAACTCCGTTATCAGTTCCTGAATCTGCATCAGCAATATCTCGATACCGCAGAACACCGCAAGCTATACGAACGGGAAATTCTGCCAACCCTGGCGGCGCAGAAACAAACGGCGCTTAACTCTTATCAGGCGGACAAAGGCGACTTTCGTCTGGTGTCGGAATTGCTGCGCAAAGAACAGAACGCACGCATTCAACAACAACGCTTACGGGTCGATGAACAAAAACTCCTGGCGCAGTTGAATTACTGGTTGCCCGGCACCGAGACCGAAGGAGCGCAGGCCAAATGACTAAGCCAATTTACACATACACAATCACCGCGCTGCTAGTCCTGGCGACTAGCAGCGTTCAGGCCAACAACCCGGGCGAGCATAACCATGGCGAAGAAAGCCAGACCAAGGAGCGTAAACCTTTGTACTGGGTCGCCCCGATGGACAAAAATTATCGTCGTGATGGTCCGGGCCTGTCGCCCATGGGCATGGAGTTGATTCCGGTCTATGAAGATGAAGTCTCGGCCGACAGCGCGGTCAAGATCACGCCGAATGTGGTCAACAATCTCGGGGTAAAAACCGCGGAAGTGAGGCAAGAAACCTTGCGCCTGCCGATTCGCACGGTGGGCACGGTGCAGTATGACGAAAGCCGCATCAGTCATCTGCATAGCCGTGTCGAGGGCTGGATCGAAACGCTGCATATCAGTGCCAAAGGCGATCCGGTGCGTAAGGGGCAGCTGTTGTTTGAGTTGTATTCTCCAGCGCTGGTGAATGCACAGGAAGAGTTTTTGGCCGCTTTACGCAGCGGCAATGCTGCTTTGCAGAATGCGTCCCGGGCGCGCCTGTCGGCGCTGGGTCTGAGCCCATCTCAGGTGCGCGCGCTGGAGCAGCGCCGTGTCGTCGACCGCACTGTACGGTTTGAGGCCGAACGTGATGGCATTGTGCTGAGCCTCAATGTGCGTCAGGGCATGTTCATCATGCCGGCCACGGAGCTGATGGCCATCGGCACGCTGGATTCGGTGTGGGTGATTGGCGAGGTGTTTGAGCGCCAGGCCTATCAGGTCAAAACCGGGCAAGCGGTCACGCTGACACTACGCGCGGCGCCACAGCGAAGCTGGACCGGGCAGGTGAGTTACCTGTATCCCGAGCTGAACGCACAAACCCGTAGTCTGGCCGTCCGCATCAAAGTCGCCAATCCGGACCACTTTCTTAAGCCCAATATGCTGGCCAGTCTTGAGATTGAAACTGCGGCATTGGCCGCCACGCCAAGCATTCCCCGCTCGGCACTGATTCGCGGCGCGCGCCATCAGCGCGTGGTCAAGGCGCTGGAGGAAGGCCGTTTTCAGTCGGTCCTGGTCGAGGCTGGATTAGAGGGCATTAGCGAAAAGGATGGGGAGCGCCGGGTGCAGATCCTGAGTGGTTTGGAGTCAGGCGAACGTGTGGTGACGTCGGCGCAGTTCCTGATTGATTCGGAGTCCAATATTGAGGCCGAGTTAGCGCGCATGCAGGCGCAGGAAACCGAAGGTAGCGTCGCTGAGGCAAACCAATCCGAGGTGGTGGAGGGGCATGCGACCATCGTCGCTATCAATGCCTCCGAGCACGTTTTGAAGCTCGACCATGCCCCCATCCCAGCGTTGGGCTGGCCGCAAATGACCATGAACTTCGATGTCGATCCCCAAGTCGACTTGAGTGGGCTGAAGGAAGGCGCCCATATCGTGTTCGAAATGAATACCTCCGGCCCCGACAAGTTCCTGATCCGTTCCATCAATGGTCAGCCGAAGGTGGACAGCAAGGCGGATCAGCCCAAGACGGATCATTCGAGCATGGACCACTCGACGATGAATCATGCGGAGATGGACCACTCGGACCATGATCATGGCGCCCATACGGGAGCGCCCAAACCATGATTGAAGCCATTATTCGCTGGTCCATCCACAACCGCTTTTTCGTGGTATTGGCCACGCTGGTGCTGATTGGCGCCGGTATTTATGCGGTGAAACACACCCCGGTTGATGCGATCCCTGACCTTTCGGATGTTCAGGTTATCATCAAAACGAGCTATCCGGGACAGGCGCCACAAGTGGTCGAGGATCAGGTGACCTTTCCGCTCACCTCGGCCATGTTGGCGGTGCCCGGTGCGCAAACCGTGCGTGGTTATTCCTTTTATGGCGACTCCTATGTCTATGTGATTTTCGAGGATGGTACCGATCTCTACTGGGCCCGCTCACGAGTGCTGGAATACCTGAGTCAAGTGGCGGGTCGCCTGCCGGAGAGTGCAAAGCCGGAGTTAGGTCCGGATGCGACCGGGGTGGGTTGGGTCTATCTATATGCATTGGTCGATCGCAGCGGCCAG
>JBFHRI010000120.1:0-8852 GCA_041591755.1 Oleiphilaceae bacterium | reverse complement strand
TGGTACACATCCTGACACGCCTCTTTCAGCTCTTGCATGTCCTCGCGTGTCAGGTGACGAATTTCGATATGACTGGCTTCCATTACGCAACTCCGATGAGATAAAAAACGAACGGGCAACCTGATGCTGCCCGTTTGATATCGCCCCGGTCAAGCCTTGCGCGCTACTTGCTCAGCGGCCAACCTATCAGCAATACCGTGACCGTTACCATACCAATAAACAGGTTCATTGGCACCCCGACGCGCAGGAAATCGCTAAAGCGATAGTTGCCTGGGCCATAGACCATCAGATTGGTTTGATAACCCAACGGCGTGGCAAAACTGGCCGAGGCCGCCATCATAATGGCAAAGATAAAAGGCTCGTTATTAAGATTAGCCTGTTCGGTCACTTTCAGCACGATGGGCAACATAATTACGGCAGCTGCGTTGTTGGTAATGACCTCTGTCAGTATTGAAACCGCCAGATAGGTCAGTATCAACATCAGCCATGGCGTGCCACCACTGAGGTCAATCAAGCCTGTCGCCAGCAATTTGGCGACACCGGTCTTTTCCAATGCGGTGCCCAAGGCTAGAGAGGCGGCAATCGTGATAATAATGGTGAGATCGAGGCTTTTTTCGGCTTGGTTGACCGAGCAGCAACGCGTCACGATCATCAAACCCGCGCCAATCAAGGCCGCGTTTAACATGCTGATCACGCCAAAACCTGCGAGTGCGACGACCGAAATCAGAATGCCCCAGGCCAGATAGGCGCGCTCGTGACGAGGCGGCTCGCCTTCCAGCTCGTTCACCAGCAAGAAATCTTTGTTATAGCGCTGACGTGTGACAAAGGCGGGTCGGGCTTCGAGCAGCAGCGTGTCGCCAACCTCCAGTTCGATGGTGGCCAGGTTCCCCTTTACGCGCTCGCCATTGCGCGCCACAGCCAGCACCACCGCACCGTAACGATCACGGAAACGTGCGTCCCGAATGGCCAGGCCGACGGCCGCGCAGTGCGGCGAAACCACGGCTTCGACCAGGCGTCGTTCGGCACGATTGCGACTCAGCGCATCGGTGTGTTCATCGTCGACCGAGGGGAGTAGGCCATTGATGCGCAACAGGTCGGAAATGGCTTGGCTTTCACCTGCGAATACCAGGCGATCGCCGCCATGCAACACCTCTTCGGATGGCGCTGCGGTGATAATCGTATCCTGGCGAACGATTTCCACTAGATACGCCCGCTCCAGATTACGTAGACCCGCTGCCGCCACGGTTTTGCCAACCAAAGGGCCGTTGGGTGCGACAATCACTTCCAGGGTAAATTCGCGCAGATTGCTGAAGGCTTGTGTATCACTGCGATCAGGCAGGAGCTTGGGAAACACAAGCCAGATAAACAAGCCGCCTAAAATCGCGACCGGAATACCGACGGCAGCGATCGAAAATAGCGCAAAGCCTTTTTCTCCGGTCAGAGACTGGTACAAACCATCCACCACCAAGTTGGTGCTGGTGCCGATCAGCGTGATCGTACCTCCCAAAATCGCTGCATAACTCAAGGGGATCATCAGCTTCGATACCGGAACTTTGATGCGGCGCGACCAGGCATTGATGGCGGGTATCATGGTGGCGACCAGAGGCGTGTTATTCAAGAAACCGCTCAGTGCGATGACGGGCGCCAAAATACGAGCCAAGGCACCGCGGGTCGTTTTGGGATGCCCCAGCACTTTGTGCACCAGCAGATCGGCGCCGCCAGAACCATGTATGCCCGCTGCGACAACGAACATGGCCGCGACGGTGATCAGACCTGAGTTACCAAAGCCGGCAAAGGCGTCATTAGCCGAGAGAATGCCCAGAACGCTCAAGATCGTGACGACGCCCATCATCACTAGATGCGGGCCGATGCGCGTGAGTATGAGTACGATTAATGCGCCCGCAGTCAGTGCGAGCGAAACCCAGCCTTGCCATTCCAATTTGATGTACTCCCCGAGCAGTGTGGAATGGCGCGCATTCTAAGGAGGGCAGTGATGGCTTGGCAAAGAATATAAGGCGCTAATTATATTCTAAATAGTTATATTTGGATTAGGCTCTCCAGAAGGCCGGCGTAAACAGAATCAGCAGGGTAAAAATCTCCAGTCGACCGAGCAACATCGCAAAGCACAGCACCCACTTGGCCATGTCGGGAATGTCGCCATAATGCGTCGCCACCTCGCCCAGGCCGGGACCGAGATTGTTGATGCAGGCACCCACGGCCGACCAGGCAGTCACCTGATCCAATCCGGTTGCCAGCAGCAAAATGAGCAAACTTAAGAACGTAAACATATAGACCGAGAAGAAGCCCCAAACCGCCTCCAGCACACGGTCAGGGACAGGGCGCTTGCCCAGCTTGACCGGAATCACGGCATTGGGGTGAATCAGGCGTTTAATTTCGCGAATGCCTTGTTTGTAGATCAATAGCACCCGAATGACCTTCAATCCACCGCCGACCGAGTTGGCGCAGCCGCCGACAAATGCAACTGAAAAGAGTAAAAAAGGTAACACGAAAGGCCAGCTGGAAAAGTCCGCCGTTGAGAAGCCTGTGGTGGTGGCGATGGACACCACTTCGAACAGGCCCTTAACAAAGGCGTCTGAGGTTTCATAGGTATCGGAGCGCGCCAGCGTAATGATGGTGATGATGGCAACAAAGGTCATCAACCAAAAATAAAAACGAAATTCGGGGTCGCGGAAATACGCTTTTGAGCTCCTTTGTTTGAGCGCGGTAAAGTGCAGCGCAAAGTTAACGCCGGACAAAAACATGAAAACGATGGCAATGAGTTCGATCGCAGTGCTATCGAAGAAGCCTATGCTGGCATCGTGGGTGGAAAAACCGCCGATGGCGATCGTCGAGAAACTGTGTGTAATGGCATCAAAGGCGCTCATGCCCGCCAACCAATACGCGATGGCGCAAATAATGGTCAGGCCGAGGTAGATATACCATAGAGCTTTTGCAGTTTCGGTGATGCGTGGCGTCAGTTTGCTGTCTTTGACCGGCCCCGGGACTTCGGCGCGGTACAGCTGCATCCCCCCGATGCCCAGCATGGGCAAAATGGCTACGGCCAGGACGATAATCCCCATGCCTCCGAACCATTGCAGTTGTTGGCGGTACCAGAGAATCGAGTGTGGTAGATGATCGATTCCGGTGATAACCGTGGCGCCAGTCGTCGTCAGGCCCGACAGAGATTCAAAGAAGGCATCAACAAAACTCAGCGATGGCTTCTCCATAAGATACAAGGGGGTGGCGCCGCTAATGCTCAGGACCAGCCAGAACAGCACGGTGATGACAAAGCCGTCCCGCACTCGCAGTTCCCGTTTGACATGACGAAACGGAAACCAGACCAAAAAGCCGCCGATCAAGGTCATCAGCATGGCATCGGCAAAGACCTGCATCTGGTTGTCTTGATAGATCAGCGAGACCACCATGGGTGGCAGCATGTTGAGGCTGAACAGCATCATCAGGATGCCGAGAACCCGTCCGGTTGCGGTTAAATACATAGTGCGTAATCACATACCAAAAATTAGGGCAAAGTGAGTCATCAGAAAAAGCTCAAACCGACCTGGAATAACTTTTCGACTTCCCAGACCTTGGATTTGTCGACGAGGAACATGATTACATGGTCGTCCTGTTCGATGCGCAAATGGTCGTGGGCGATCAGCACTTCCTGGCGTCGTACGATGGCGCCAATGGTGGCCCCTTCAGGCAGTGCAATCTCGTCGAGACGCTTGCCGACCACTTTGGATGAGCGATGGTCGCCGTGTGCAATCGCTTCGATCGCCTCAGCTGCGCCTCTGCGCAGAGAGTGCACGTTCACGACATCACCGCGTCGAATATGTGTGAGCAGGCTACCGATAGTCGCCTGCTGTGGCGAGACCGCGATGTCGATCTCGCCGCCTTGAATCAGATCCACATAGTCAGGGTTACTAATCAGTGCGATCACTTTGCGCGCCCCGATGCGTTTGGCCAGCATCGACGCCATGATATTCGCTTCATCATCGTTGGTGACGGCGATAAAGACGTCGGTGGCCTCAATATTTTCTTCCAGCAGCATATCTTTGTAGGCGGCGTTGCCTTGCAACACGATTGCTTTCTCGAGCGTTTCGGAGAGTGCGATACAGCGCTCATGGTTGCTCTCGATAATTTTAACTTGATAGCGCCGCTCTAGATGCTTGGCGAGGCGAAAACCGATGTTGCCGCCGCCGGCGATGATGATGCGTTTGTAACTGTTCTCCAGGGGCTGCAGTTCGCTCATCACCGCACGAATATGGTTGGTCGCGGCGATAAAAAACACCTCGTCGCCTTCCTGAATCACGGTGCTGCCGACCGGAATAATTGGGCTGCCCTGGCGGAAAATCGCTGCCACACGCGTATCAATATTGGGCATGTGTTCGCGCAAGTAGGACAAAGCATGACCGACCAGGGCGCCGCCTTGTCTTGCTCGGATTGCGATCAGTCGGACTTTGCCTTCCGCAAACTCAAGCGCCTGGAGGGCCCCCGGATACTCGAGCAAGCGCGTGATATGCTGCGTAACCACTTGCTCGGGGCTGATGATCACATCCACAGGGAACGCACTATTTTGGAAGAGCGTGTCTTTTTGGGCTAAGTAAGGGGTGGCCCGGACACGACTGATCTTGGTCGGCGTCTTGAACAGTGTGTAGGCGACCTGACAGGCGCACATGTTGATCTCATCGCTACTGGTCACGGCGATTAGCATGTCGGCATCTTCGGCGCCCGCCTGTGCCAGAATATTCGGGTGAGAGCCTTGACCAATGATGGTGCGGATGTCGAGACGATCCTGCAGCTCGCGCAGGCGGTCGGCATCAGGATCCACTACGGTAATGTCATTGGCTTCGTTGGCTAAGTTTTCCGCCAGTGTGCCGCCGACTTGTCCCGCACCGAGAATAATGATTTTCATTGGATAACATACCTATTTTTTAAGCGCGGCGAGCGCTCACTTTCAAACATTGCAATCTTACGCCGACTTCGTCAAACATGCATAAAAGAAGCCATCATGGCCATTTTGTTGCGGAAATAGCTGACGACCAAACCCAGTGTCTTCGCCCCAGGGGGCGTCTATCTGCTTGAGCTGAGCATCGGGTGTCTGGCGTAAAAAGCGCTCAATGACGCGACTGTTCTCCTGCGGCAGGATTGAGCAAGTGGCATAGACCAGCGTTCCCCCGGCAGCCAGTGTCGGCCACAGCGCCTGCAGCAGTGCCAGCTGTCGCTCGGCTAACGCGGCGATATCCTCATTCTTACGCAATAACTTGATATCGGGATGGCGCCGTATGACCCCGGTCGCACTGCAGGGTGCATCCACCAGAATGCGCGCAAAAGTTTGGCCATCCCACCATTGCTCGAGTGCTTCGGCGGCGGCAATGACGACTTCGCAGTGTAAAGATAAACGCTGTAGATTGTCCTGGATGCGGGTGACGCGTTGCGCATCGATATCTAGCGCGACCAGTTGCAGGGCGGGTACCGCTTCAAGTAGCGCGCAGGTCTTGCCACCTGGCGCCGCACACGCATCTAAAACACGCAGTTCTGCATCCGTCTTTGCCTTCAGTGCGTCCATCTCAGCCAGGGTGCCCAGTAGCACCTCGGTGCATAGCTGGGCCGCCTCATCCTGCACACTGACCCAGCCCGCAGCAAAATGCGGTAACTGTTCGACTGGGACGGCGCTTCCCAGCGTAATGCCGACCTCGCTGAAACGACAGGGCTGGGCCTTGATGCCTTCTGCAAGCAAGGCCTCCAGATAGGCATCCCGACTGCATTTTTGCCGATTAACGCGCAGGCTCATTGGGGGGTGCATGTTGCCCTGAACCAGTATTTGCTGCAAATGCAGCGGCCAATAATGCCTTAACTTCTCTACCAGCCAAGTCGGATAGCTGGCTTGATCATCAGGCTGGGCCAGCAAGTCACTGCGTTGCGCGTTGCGCAATACGCCATTAATCAAGCCGCGCAGGCCCCCGAAACCGAGCATTTCGGCCGCTGCGACAGTTTCGTGCACCGCGGCGTGCGGCGGAATTCGGGTAAAGGCGAGTTGGTAGAGCCCAAGATTAATCAGGTGGGCGGCCATTTGTTGATTGCGCTTGAGTGGACGCTGCAGCAATTTTGCCTGCACGGCATTGAGCCAAAAATGCCAGCGACAGACCCCATAGACCAATTCCTGCAAAAGCCCGCGGTCCTGTGCCGGCAGCGTTGGCAAGAGAGTCGGCATCAAGGCGCTGATTGACTGGCCATGCTGGCTGATCTCCAACAGCGCCTGACACGCCACGCTACGCACAGAGAGGGTTGTCACAGAAAGATCGCTCAAGAGCTTGCTTTGAGCAAGCGCTGGCCCAGCGCCAGGTGTGGCCGATTGCCATTGATCAGGTCATTGCAACTGAGTGGCTTACCACCGGGCAGTTGCAATTGCAAGATGCGCAGGACCCCTGTGCCGCAGGCTACATCGATCCCCTCCCGTTCGCGCCGAATGACGGTTCCGGGGGGCTGTGCCGCGCCAACCGTCGGCCGGGCATCAGCAGCGAGGATGCGCACGCGCTCTTCACCGCAGGAGGTATAGGCCATCGGCCATGGATTGAACGCGCGGACCGTCCGCTCCAATTGCTGGGCGCTTTGTTGCCAATCGAGCTCAGCTTCGTCTTTGTTGAGTTTGGCGGCATAACAGGATTGGGTTTCGTCTTGCTGTTCACCGGGCCCAAATTGTTCGGCCTGCGCCAAATATTCCAGAATGCTTTTGGCGCCCAAGGCCGCCAACTTGTCGTGCAGACTACCGCCGGTGTCCTGCTCAGAGATGGGTAAACGCTGTTTGATCAGCATATTTCCCGTATCCAGCCCTGCTGCCATGCGCATAATGGTAATGCCGGTTTCGTGGTCGCCAGCCTGAATAGCGCGCTGAATCGGCGCCGCGCCGCGCCAGCGTGGCAGCAATGAGGCATGAATGTTAATGCAGCCGAGGCGGGGTATCTCCAATACGCGTTGCGGCAGTAGCAGTCCGTAGGCGGCCACGATCATGACGTCGGGCGCTAACTCGGCGAGCTGAGCAATGTCGGCGTCCTGCTTCAGCGATGGTGGCTGCAGCACCGGGATACGATGCGTTTCGGCCAACTGTTTGACGGGGCTCGCCAGGAGTTTCTTGCCGCGACCCGCCGGGCGATCCGGCTGAGTATAGACCGCGCAGGGGGGATAGCCCTGTTCGAGCATGGCAGCTAACGCAGTGGCAGCGAATTCAGGCGTTCCGGCGAATACGATTTTCAAAGTCTCTACCCTTTACTGGGGCGGGCTGGGGCTTAGCCTCAGCGGATTTTTTCAGGCGCGACTGCGGGCCGATTTCTCTAGGCGCTTGCGGATGCGGTTGCGTTTTAACGAACTCAAATAGTCCACGAACAGCTTGCCATTGAGGTGATCCATTTCATGTTGAATACAGACCGCCAGCAGACCGGTGGCTTCGAGCTCGAAGGGCTTGCCGTGACGATCCAAGGCCTGGATGCGCACATGTTCAATCCGTTCTACGTCTTCATAGAAGCCGGGGACGGATAAGCAGCCCTCTTGCATTTTTTCTGGTGCTCCGTCGAGCACTTCGACCGTTGGGTTGATGAAGACCAGCGGTGAGTTTTTCTCTTCCGAAAGGTCCATCACGATCACCTGCAGGTGCACATCGACTTGGGTTGCCGCCAGACCAATACCGGGGGCGTCGTACATGGTTTCAAACATATCGTCGATCAGCTTTTGAATCTGCGCATCCACCTGGGTGACGGGTTGCGCGATTTTACGCAGGCGCGGATCGGGGTATTCGAGTATTTCGAGTAGGGCCATAAAGAAGAGAAAACCTTGTAAATCAGGTCAAAATATTGATTCACGTGGAAAAATTGTGCTACGTGTCACGCTATCGTTGCGGCTATTATCTTACAGATTTTCAAATTAGTACAAATTCCGGCGTCATCATCTATAGTTGATCAGATAAGCCAATGTACACATCTTGGCAGGTTTCGATATCAACCTTTTGTTTTCCCTGACCTTTGTAGGTAGCGCATGATTCGTAAGTTATTCCTTTCCGTCTGCATTTCCGTTGGGATGTACGCTCAATCCCTGCTCGCGGCACCCGAGTTTACGCCCAACCACCCGGAGCGCTACACGGTGGTTAAAGGGGATACCCTGTGGGATATCTCGGCGCGCTTTCTGAAAACCCCGTGGCTGTGGCCCGAGGTGTGGCATGCCAACCCTCAGATTGCCAATCCGCATCTGATCTATCCCGGTGATGTGATTGGATTGATTTATGTGGATGGCAAGCCGCGCCTGACGACCCTGCAGGCGGGGCCGGAGAATGGTGTCGTCAAGCTCAGTCCCAAAGTGCGTGCCACCCCGATTTCTACGGCCATTCCTACGATTCCGCTGGATGCCATCAGCAGCTTCTTGTCTGAGCACCGGGTGGTGACGCGTGAACAACTGGATGCTGCTCCTTACGTCTTGGCGGCGCGGCAGGAGCGCTTGATCACGGGCGCGGGTGACGAAATCTTCGCGCGGGGCAAGCTTGAGGGCGAAGGCAAAGTTGGTATTTACCGGGAGAGTCAGGTCTATGTCGATCCCGATACCGACGAGTTTTTGGGGCTAGAGGCAAAATCGATCGGCGTTGCGTCGGTGCGTGGCGTGGAAGGCGAAATCGTGACGCTGGCAGTCGAGCGCTCGAATGAGGAGCTACGTCAGGGGGATCGCCTGCTGGAGATGGAAGATCGCACGATTAATTCGACCTTCCTGCCTAGCCGTCCTGAAAGCGATATTCGTGGCAAGATGATTGCCGTCGACTCCGGCGTACGCAATATTGGTCAATACAATGTGGTCGTCCTGAATCGTGGCCA
>JBFHRI010000119.1:0-8884 GCA_041591755.1 Oleiphilaceae bacterium | reverse complement strand
GTGACCCCGCGTCGTTGGTTGTCACATTGTAATCCCAAGCTTAAATCACTGCTGGTGGAGGCCATCGGGGAAGAGTGGATACGCGATTTATCACAGCTCGAAAAGCTCAAAAAAATGGTAGATGACGACCTCTTCGTCGAGCGTTTCATGGCAGTCAAACAAGCCAACAAGCAGCGTTTGGCAGAGCGGGTCGAGCAGCTTTGTGGGACTCAATTTGACATCAGAATGATGTTTGATGTGCAGGTTAAACGCCTGCATGAATACAAGCGCCAACTGCTGAATGTGCTGCATATCATTCACCTTTACGATCGGATTTTGCGCGATGAAACGGCAGGACTGCAGCCGCGCTGCGTATTGTTTGGAGGCAAGGCGGCACCGGGTTATTTCATGGCCAAGCTAATCATCAAATTGATCAATAATGTCGCGGCAGTGGTCAATCGTGATCCGCGTGCACAGGCTTGGCTTCGCGTGGCCTTTTTCCCCGATTATCGCGTGACCGCGATGGAGCGTATCTGTCCTGGCACCGACCTCTCCGAACAAATCTCCACCGCCGGTAAGGAAGCATCGGGCACCGGTAATATGAAATTCATGATGAATGGCGCGGTCACCATTGGAACCCTGGACGGCGCGAATATCGAGATTCGCGAAGCGGTGGGGGCGGATAACTTTTTTCTGTTCGGTATGAATGCCGCTGAGGTCGAGGCGGCGCGCTCAAACTATGACCCGGGTCGACTGATTGCCAATGATGCAGAGTTGAATCGGGTCATGCAGTTGCTGGAAAGTGGGCATTTCAATCTGTTTGAAAAAGGCTTGTTCGATCCCATTGTCGCGGCCATTCGCAGTCCGCATGACCCTTGGATGACAGCCGGGGATTTTCGCAGTTACATCGAAGCACAGCGGCGTGCCGGTGAAGCGTTTGCAGACCGTGCGCGATGGGGGCGAATGGCGCTCATGAATACCGCCTGCAGTGGCGTCTTTTCTAGCGATCGTACCATCGCTCAGTATCGCGATGAGATTTGGTATCGTGATCGTTGACGGGCGCTTTCTTAAGTCCGTGAGACGCGCTGATAGAGCGCGAGGTATTGTTCGACCGCCGCCCGCCAGCTGAGGTCCTGGCGCATGCCGCAGCGCTGAATCTGGCGCCAGATTTTTTTGTTGCGAAAATAGCCTTTCGCGACGCGCAGCGTATCGAGCATGGCCGATTTATCGTGGCGAGGAAAAACGAAACCGGTCGCCAGGTCTTGCTGCAAGTGGGCGCGGTCACAGTGGTTCACTGTATCGGCGAGTCCGCCGGTAGCACTCACGAGAGGCGGGGTGCCGTAGCGCAAGCTGTAGAGTTGATTTAAGCCGCAGGGTTCATAATGCGAGGGCATCAAAAAGACATCGGCACTGCTTTCAATTTGATGGGCCATGGCTTCGCTGTAGCCGATTTGGCAAAAGACCCGGTTTGGCAGACGCTGCTGCCACTCCAGTAGCGCCTGCTCCACAGCCGCATCGCCAGCGCCCAGAATGGCCCACTGAACATCCGGCTCATCAAAGTTCTGCAGCGCGTGGAGTAGCATGTCGGTGCCTTTTTGCTGTGCCAGGCGCGCGACAAAACCGATTAGAAATTTGCCCTTACCCTGGTCCAGCCCGGCCTGTTTTTGTAGGGCTAGTTTGTTCATGGCCTTGTCGGTCAGGTTGTCGATGCCGTAGTTCGCGGTGATCAGCGAATCCGTAAGAGGGTTCCAGAGTTCGGTGTCAATCCCGTTAACGACGCCAAACAGTCTGTCCTGTCGCTCGCGCAATATACCTTCCATGCCACAGCCGAATTCTGCGCTGAGGATTTCACGCGCGTAGGTCGGGCTAACGGTACCGATGCCATCGGCAAACATGATCCCGGCTTTCAAAAACGAAACCCTGCCGTAAAATTCGACGCCCTGAATCGACCACCACTCGGCAGGCAGTGAAAGTTGTTGCATGATGCCTGCCGGAAAGTTGCCCTGATAGGCCAGATTGTGAATGCTGAAAACCGTGGTCGGGCGCTTGGGGTGCAGGCTCAACAGGGCAGGGATTAATCCCGTTTGCCAGTCGTTACAGTGCACGCGATCAGGTTGCCAGTCGAGGCCTACATGACCCAGCGCAATTTCACTGGCGGCGCGACATAAGAGTCCGAAGCGCAGGGCGTTGTCCTGCCAGTCCTGACCCGAGGCATCGATGTAAGGACCGCCTTCACGATCGAATAATTCAGGATTCTCCAACAACCAAAGACGGTAGCCTGCCGGGTGGTCGGTGACTTCCAGCAGGCGAATCGGATACGTAATGCCAAAGCCGCTGACCGTGGCCAGCTCACGCAGCGTGCCGCACTGGCGCAAGACCGAGCCATATCCCGGCAGCAGCACGACCACATCTTCGCCTTTGGCGGCTAACGCAGCCGGCAGACTGGCGGAAAAGTCGGCCAGTCCGCCGGTCTTGATCAGCGGGAATAGCTCGCTGGTGACAAAGAGTATTTTGCTCACTAGGGCGGCTCAGGCTAGACGTTTTTTAATGATCAAGCCGGCCAGGGGCGGCACACTCAAACTGAGGCTGCAGGGGTGTCCCATCCAGGCTTGCGCTTGGCTTTGTATCGACTCCCCGTTGTTGACATTGCTGCCCTCGTAATAGACCGAGTCGGAGTTGAGTACTTCGGTATAGAGACCAGGCTCTGGCACGCCAATACGGTAGCCGTGGCGCGGTACCGGAGTAAAATTGAGTACGACGAGCGTAAAGTCGTCTGCACTGCGACGGATAAAGCTCAACACCGACTGGTTGTGATCGTGACAATCCAGCCACTCGAAGCCTCTCTGCTCAAAGTCATATTGATGCAAGGGGCGATCGCCCCGATAGAGACGGTTGAGGTCACTGACCAAACGCTGCACGCCTTGTTGCAGCGGAAAATCCAGTACCTGCCAGTCGAGCGCGCGATCGAACTGCCACTCGGCCCCTTGCGCAAACTCGTTGCCCATGAATAGCAGTTTTTTACCGGGGTGGCTAAATAAATACGTGTACAAAAGGCGCACGTTGGCGAATTTCTGCCACGGGTCTCCCGGCATTTTATTGAGGATCGAGCCCTTGCCGTGTACCACTTCGTCATGTGAAAGCGGCAGTACAAAATTCTCGCGGTAGGCATAGATCTGGCTAAAGGTCAGACGCTCATGATGAAACGCACGATGCACGGGCTCCTTGGCAAAGTAATTCAGGGTGTCGTTCATCCAGCCCATGTTCCATTTCATGCTGAAGCCGAGGCCACCCAGATAAACCGGGCGAGAAACCTGCGGCCACGACGTAGATTCTTCGGCGATCACCAGGGCCCCTGGACATTCTCGGTGCAGGACCGTATTGAGCGTGCGCAGAAACTCCACAGCTTCGAGGTTCTCATTGCCGCCGTGAATATTGGGAACCCAGTCATCGTCTTTGCGCGAGTAGTCCAGATACAGCATCGATGCCACGGCATCGACACGCAAACCGTCGATGTGAAACTCATGCAGCCACATATAGGCACTGGAAAGCAGGAAGTTTTTTACTTCGGTACGGCCATAATTGAAAATCAGCGTACCCCAGTCGCGATGTTCTCCCTTGCGCGGGTCCTCGTGCTCATACAGCGCGGTACCGTCAAATTGCGCCAGGGCATGGCTGTCCTTAGGGAAGTGGGCGGGCACCCAGTCCAGCAACACGCCAATCTCGTGCTGGTGACACCGGTCAATGAAATATTTTAAATCGTCCGCCGAGCCATAGCGGCTGGTCGGGGCGAAATAGCCACTGACCTGATAGCCCCAGGATGCGTCGTAAGGGTATTCGCTAATCGGCATTAACTGAATGTGCGTAAAGCCCATCTGGGTGACATAAGGAATCAAGCTGTCGGCGAGTTGGCGATACGTCAGCGGCGCATTGTGATGGTCGCGCCGCCAGGAACCCAGATGCACTTCGTAAATCGAGAGGGCGTTCTCCAGCCAGTTCGCAGAGCACTGCTGACGTTTATTCATCCACTCTGTGTCACACCATCTATGGCTCGAGGGCGGCAGCACTTTCGATGCCGTTGCAGGGCGATGTTCGAAGGCACGGCCGTAGGGGTCTGATTTGATCACTAGCTGCGCGCCGTTAAGGATTTCAAACTTATAGACCTCACCGGCCAGGATGCCGGGCACGAACAAGTACCAGATACCGCTGTTACCGAGATTGATCATTGGCAGTTGGCGGCCGTCCCAATGATTGAAATCCCCGACCACGCTAACGCGCTCAGCATTCGGCGCCCAAACTGTGAAGCGAGTGCCTTGAACGCCATCGCGCTCCATCATCCGCACACCCAGCAGATCATGGGCTTGCCACAAAGTGCCATGATTAAAGTGTGCGAGCTGCTGCGGATCGATATCCGGGGGAAAAGAGTAGGCATCACGATAACGAAAGCACGCGCCGTCCTTACTGTGTTGTTCAATCAGAGGATGCTTGCCACAGATTTTCGGCGAACCCTGCCAGTGAAAAAAATCGCTTTCTTCGATGCGTTGCATGGCCTGCCAACCCGCATCGGTGAGGACGCGCAGGTTTTCGGCCGCAGGCTGAAACAGCAAGAGGCTGTCGAGTGCCTGATGTTGCTGTAAGCCCAGTATGGTGCTGGGATCAAAGTGCCTGCCTTGCGCCACGCGTTGCATGTCCGCAGGGTCGTAGGCGGCGAGTGCTGCGTGTGTTTTGGGTGCCGGTTTCGATCTTGCAGTGGCCATCTTCACAGGATTTTCTCTCTTGTCGCGGGCGGCGGGGATTGATTGGCCTGGAGTGAGGCCTCGTCTTTCCCGCCTTCAGGCAATATTGCAAAACTCCTGCCCCAGCATATGCGGTGAAACCAGTCGAATGCCCTGGTCTGAAACATAATAATTAGCGCGGTCGCCTTCTAAATCATAGCCGATCACGGTATTGGGCGGGATCTGGCAACCTTTGTCGATGATGACATTGCGCAATCGACAATTTCTACCAATTTCGACATTAGGCAGGATCACTGCGTTTTCGATTTCACAGAAACTGTGCACGTGCACATTGCTCGACAGCAGCGAATGGTTGACGTGACTACCGGAGATGATACACCCATCCGCGATCATGGAGTCTACCGCCATACCGCGTCGACCCTCATCGTTGAAGACGAATTTAGCCGGAGGCAATTGCTCCTGATAGGTCCAGATCGGCCATTGACGATCATATAGATTAAGCTGCGGGCTGACATCCAGTAGCTCCTGATTGGCCGCATAGTAGGCGTCTATGGTGCCCACATCACGCCAGTAGGCGCGCCCGGTATTCAGCGCATCTCGGTAGGGATACGCAAAAATGCGGGCCGCTGAGCCGACAACGGCTGGCAGTAGGTCTTTGCCAAAATCATGTTCTGAGCGCTGATCGGGGGCATCCTTTTCGAGCAAGGTAAACAGAAAATCGGTGTTGAAAATATAAATACCCATGGAGGCTAAAGAGGTGTCGCTTTTTCCAGGAATTGTATCGGGTTCGGCGGGTTTTTCGGTAAACGACGTAATACGCTGGGACTGATCGACCGACATCACACCGAAGGCTGGTGCTTCCTTAACAGGTACCTCAACGCAACCAACCGTGACATCGGCCCGATTTTCGATATGTTGCTGCAGCATCGCGGCATAATCCATCTTGTAGATATGATCCCCAGCGAGAATCAGCGTGTAGCGCGAATGATAGGTGCGCAAGATATCCAGATTTTGGAAAACGGCGTCGGCTGTGCCTTTGTACCAAGAGGATTCGGTGCGCTGCTGTGCCGGCATCAGGCTGATAAACTCGCCCAGTTCCCCGCGTAAGAAACTCCAGCCCATCTGAATGTGCGTATTCAGTGAGTGCGATTTGTACTGGGTCAAAATACCGATGCGGCGAATATTGGAGTTGATGCAGTTCGACAGTGAGAAGTCGATGCTGCGGTACTTGCCACCAAAGGGCACGGCCGGTTTGACATGCCACTGCGTCAGATACTTGATACGAGAACCACTGCCGCCGGCCAGGATCAGCGCGAAAGTCTCCTTGATGGCGTTGCCCATGGCGTAGCTGATGGATCCGGTTGTCATGTGTAATCCCCCCTGGAGGTGAAACGTGGACCTGGCTTTGACTGCATCAAACGCAGTTGTTATTCGCACCAGCTTATACCTATTCTTTTTGCTTTTTTCTTACTTATGTGCTTCGTCTGATCTAGGTCAAATTCGTCTCTAGGAGGAAGACAGCTTAACGCGGAGTTTCTGTTCTTTTGTGATGGCCATGCAGGCGAGAGCGAGGAGCCTTATCGGGCTGGATTTTTGCCTCGAAATAGTGTTCTCTCTGTGCTTTTGCAAAGGGCGAGGCATGATGGTCGCTGACTCAGATCTACACTGGATGCGGTGCGCGCTTGAGCTGGCGCAGCAGGCCGCTGCAGTCGGCGAGGTGCCGGTTGGGGCCGTCTTGGTGGGCCGAGATGAATTCGGGCAAGACCTACTGTTGGGTGAGGGCTGGAACCACCCGATCGGCCGCCACGATCCCTCGGCGCATGCGGAGATGCAGGCGATTCGTCAGGCCGCGCAGCGTCTGGCCAACTATCGCATGCCGGGCACCCGACTTTACGTCACGCTGGAACCCTGTACCATGTGCACCGGGCTATTGGTGCACGCACGTATTTCCGAATTGATCATCGGCACGCGCGAACCCAAGGCGGGGGCGGTGTTGAGTCAAAACCAACTGCTGCAGCATCCGTCGATGAATTGGCAGATTCAAGTGCGCGAGGGAGTGTTGGCGAGCGAGTGCGCGCAGATTTTGCAGGAATTTTTTGCGCGGCGGCGCCAACAGCACAAAGAAAATCGTGGGCTGGTCTAAGCTTATTGTTCGATAGCAAGAAAGATCTGGTCTTGGTTCTATTTTTAAAAAGGATTTCCCATGAAAGTACTTGTCACCGGCGGTGCCGGCTATATCGGCAGCCATGTGGTCAAACAGCTCGGTGCGGCCGGGCACGACATCATCGTCTATGACAACCTCTCCACGGGCTATGCCTGGGCGGTCACCTGTGGCGAGTTGATCGTGGGCGATTTGGCGGATGTCGAAAAGCTTGATGCGGTATTTGCGGCGCACAATTTTGAAGCCGTGTTGCACTTTGCGGCGAATATTGTGGTGCCTGAATCCGTTGAAAATCCGCTTAAGTATTACCGCAATAACACCCGCAACACGCTGAATTTGCTTGGTGTGATGGAGAGGTACAAGACGCCGTACATGGTGTTTTCCTCCACGGCGGCGGTCTACGGCATGCCTGCCGAAAAGATCATGCGCGAGGATATGCCCTTGGCACCGATCAACCCCTACGGTGCGTCCAAGATGATGAGCGAGCAGATGATTCGCGACTTGTCTTTTGCCACGTCGTTGAAGCATGTCATTCTGCGTTACTTCAATGTGGCGGGTGCCGATCTACAGAGCCGCATCGGGCAGGCCACGCCCGAGGCGACGCATTTGATCAAGGTCGCCTGTGAGTGTGTGACCGGGCAGCGACCGGGCATGAAGATCTTTGGCACTGACTATGAGACCCGCGATGGCACCTGCATTCGCGATTACATTCATGTCGATGATCTGGCCAAGGCGCATGTCATGGCGCTCGATTATATGGCGCAGGGTGGCGAGTCGCAGATTTTGAACTGCGGTTATGGGCGTGGCTTTACGGTAAAGGAAGTCATTAACATGGTGCAGGAGAAGTCGGGTAAAACGATTGAAGCCGAGGAAGTCGGCCGCCGCGCCGGTGACCCGGATGCTTTGACCGCGGATAACAGCAAGATTAAACGCGTGTTGGGCTGGACGCCGGACTACGATGACCTGGGTGTTATTGTGAAGTCGGCCTTAGATTGGGAAGCGGTGTGGCAGCAGCGTAAAGCCGAGCACGGCCGTTGATCAATTGTAGGTTGTGATGAGGTACGAATCACAACATCTCGGCAACGCGGTGTAGCGAATTTAGCACCGCGTTGTGCTCTGTTGGGATTCCTTTGTCATCCCAACCTACGCTTATGGTTTTGTTCGAGCGCATCCGTGAAACTTCGCACCATCGAAAAATACCTTAGCCAGCATTCCGAGCTCAAGCGCTTCCCCGACTTACCGCGTCTGCGGCCTCTGCTAGGCGCAGTCGACCACATTCTTTGTATACCTTTTTATGACGAAACTCCGGACGCCCTAGCGCGTTTTACCGAGCTCCCCGCACCGGGGCACTTGTTGCAAATCTGGATCATTAATGCCCCCGACACGGCAGAAGCTGGCGCACTGGCCCGCACGCGTGAGCTCTTGCGCTTTGCGCTGGATCTTGCGGTAGCCGAAGCACTGGTCGATGGGCTTTATGTTGGCGCATCCCAGCAACAGCAGCCCTTGCTCATCGTCGATCAATGTTCTTTATCACGACTCCTGCCAGCACGGCAGGGCGTGGGTCTGGCACGTAAGATTGCGCTGGATCTGGCGCTTCTAGTAAGTTACGAGCAATACTTGGAAGGGCGAGTTCCAGTGGAATGGCTGCATACCACCGATGCCGACGCCCAGTTATCGCCGGATTACTTTGCGGTCGCTGCGCCTGTAAAAGATGAGGTGGGCTTGATCTATCCCATGCAACATCTCCCGGAACCGGGTTTGGAGCAGGCGCAGCGCTTGTACGATTTTCGCTTCGCTTATTATGTCGCGATGCTCAAATGGGCCGGCTCACCCTATGCGTTTTGGGCCTTGGGCTCTAGTTTGGCCGTGCGACCCGAGGCTTATGCGGCGGTCAGGGGCATGCCAACGCGTGCGGCAGGGGAGGATTTTTACCTGCTCAATAAACTGGCAAAGCTGGGGCGCTTGCGTCAGCTGTCGGCTCCGGTTATTGAGGTCGCCGCGCGTTCGAGTC
>JBFHRI010000118.1:0-8965 GCA_041591755.1 Oleiphilaceae bacterium | reverse complement strand
ACTATGACACGAACAACCGAGGGACGACTATGACTCGAACAACCAAGGGACGACTATGACTCGAACAACCAAGGGATGACTACGACACGAACAACCGAGGGACGACTATGACTCGAACAACCAAGGGACGACTACGACATGAACAACCACGGAACGACTATGGCATGCATAACTTAGGCACGATCATGACTTTTACTACCGAGCGGCATGACGAGTGCGTTCATGATCTTAAAGTACCGACCGCTGATGCCACCTTGGCGAAAAATCATGCAGCAACAAAAAACCCCGATCGCTGACGCTCTCGGGGTTTTTGGGGTCGCCGCTTAAGCGGCGGGCCGCTTACTTGATATCCGCCACCGTGTTTAGAGGATAATGTGCAGGATAACCAAAACGCGCCACACCGGAATCGACCGCTGCGCGAGCTACTGCAGCCGAAACAACGCCCAACAAGCGCTCATCCAGCGGTTTCGGAATGATATAGTCCTTGCCATAGGTCAATGGGATTCCACCATATGCATCAATGACTGCCTGCGGAACAGGCTCTTTGGCCAGATCTTTGATCGCATGCACCGCCGCCACTTTCATTTCTTCGTTGATCGTGGTTGCACGCACATCCAGCGCCCCGCGGAAGATAAACGGGAAGCCCAGCACGTTGTTAACTTGGTTCGGGTAGTCTGAACGACCGGTCGCCATAATAATGTCGCTGCGAGCGGCCAGTGCGGTTTCCGGCTTGATTTCAGGATCAGGGTTAGAACAGGCAAAAATCACCGGATTCGGCGCCATACGCATGAGATCATCCACCGACAGCAGATCAGGACCCGACAAGCCCACGAATACATCTGCACCCTCACAGGCATCAGACAGCGTACGCTTGTTGGTTTCGTTGGCGAACATCGCCTTGTACTGATTCAGATCATCACGACCCGTGTGAATCACACCTTTACGGTCGAGCATGAAAATATTCTCTGACTTCATGCCACAACTGATTAGCAGCTTCATGCACGCTACCGCCGCAGCGCCCGCGCCCAAGCACACAACCTTGGCATCTTCGATCTTTTTACCTTGGAGCTCCAGCGCATTGATCATACCGGCAGCAGTAACGATCGCGGTACCATGTTGGTCATCATGGAAAATCGGGATATCGCACTGCTCGATCAGAATACGCTCGATTTCAAAACACTCGGGAGCCTTGATGTCCTCAAGATTGATCCCACCAAACGTACAAGAAATACGCTTCACCGTATCAATAAACGCCTGTGGGCTTTCTGCGTCGACTTCAATATCGAACACATCAATGCCAGCAAAGCGCTTGAACAACACACCCTTGCCTTCCATCACCGGCTTACTGGCCAAAGGCCCCAGATTACCCAAGCCCAGAATAGCGGTGCCATCAGAAATCACAGCGACCAAATTACCCTTGGCCGTATATTTGTAGGCATTTTCTGGATCGGCAGCGATTTCACGCACAGGCTCCGCAACACCAGGACTGTACGCCAGCGACAGGTCGCGCGAGGTCGCGGTGGGCTTGGAAATTTCGACACTGATCTTACCCGGACGCGGGTTTGCGTGATAATCAAGCGCTGCTTTCTTAAACTCTTGGGACATGATTTCGTACCGTTTATTTTGGTGAGTGTTGGTAATCTAGAGTATTGGCCATCGTCACCCTGCCAGGGCGGCAGGCGATTATGCCATCGGATTGCGCCACAGAACACCCTCGCCCAAAGCAAAAAAGGCGCATTGCGCCTTTTTTGTACATCTTTTGGTCAAAACTGCTTTGCACCAATCTTGCAACGCATTAACTGCCGATACGACCGCCAAAGCGCTTCTTGAATTTCTCGATGCGACCGCCGGTATCCATGACTTTTTGCTTGCCGGTATAGAATGGGTGACAGGCCGAGCAAACGTCCAACAGGATGTCCTTGCACAGCGTAGAACGCGTCTTGATGACGTTACCGCAGCTGCACTTTGCCTCGATTTCCTTGTACTCTGGATGGATACCTTCTTTCATTTTCATTACCTCTAGTCGTGCCGCTACCCGGTTGCAAACTACCTATCAATGAACAGGGCACCGCACTGGGACGGTTTAATTACCAATGCAGTCAATCCATCGGGATCGACCACGAATTTTTAAGACCGCGCATACTATCAAAAAGAATCCAGATAGCAAGCAAAAGCCTTCACCAAATGAACAAAAATAAGCCAGATCTTCCCCATATTCCCGCACATGGTTACGGATGTTTGTATTCCGCGCCGGAAGCCTGCATATTGCCCGCGCAGGAGCATGCTGAAAACAGCGCTCGCAAAGGATCGCGCGAATTTGTAACCACTGAATCGAGCCCGACGTAAACCGTGAGCCATCCTGCCACTCGCCTGATCTCTGTCGCCATTCCCGCCCCCTTATTTGGCGAGTTTGACTATATAGTGCCGGAATCCTTGTCCGTACCACCCCCGGGCGCACGCGTAAAGGTTCCGTTTGGTCCGCGGCAGCTGATTGGCATCGTTCTGGGGAGCGTGCAGCAGTCTGCCACGCCCCCCAAAAAACTGAAGAGCATCCTGGCGGTCTGCGATGAGACTTCAGTGCTCACACCCAACCTACTGAGCTTAATGCGCTGGGCGGCACGCTATTATTGCCATCCTCTTGGAGAGTGCTGCCAACAGGCCCTGCCGACACTCTTACGCAAACACGCGGCCCCGCCAGTTTTGGAGCTGTTGCGCTGGCGCGCAACGTCGAAGCCTTTTGAGGGACGGCGCAATGCCCATAAACAACGGGCTCTACTGGAGTTATTAGGTGAGCACCCCGAGGGGTTATGGCAGCAAAGTCTGAGTGACGCGGGCTATCCCCCAGCGCTTCTGCGAACGCTGGAGCAACGCGGCTATTTAGTGTGCGAGCCGGTGGATGTACTGGGTGCTCGCAGCACAGCAATCCCTCCCCTGAACCCTCAGCGTAAAACCTTGAGCACAGCACAACAAAGCGCTCTTGCGCAATTGCAAGCGCTGCCGAGTGGCTTTGCGGTGGCCCTTCTGCAAGGCATCACCGGCAGTGGCAAAACGGAAGTTTACATCGAATATCTGGTCGCGATCTTGGCGCAAGGGCGGCAAGCGTTGATCTTGATACCAGAAATCAACCTAACGCCGCAAACCTTCACGCGCTTTCAAAAGGCCTTACCCTACCCGATCGCCACCTTACACTCCGGCATGAGCGATAAAGCGAAATACGAAACCTGGGAAATGGCCCGCAAAGGAATTGTCAAAGTAGTGATCGGCACTCGCTCCGCCGTCTTCTCCGCATTCCAGGATCTTGGGTGTATTGTTGTTGATGAAGAGCATGACAGCTCGTTTAAACAATCCGACCATTTCAAGTATTCAGGACGCGACCTGGCCATCAAGCGCGCACAAATCGAACAGTGCCCGATTATTCTGGGCTCGGCGACCCCCTCTTTGGAAACGCTCGCGAATGCTCAGGCGGGTCGTTACCATTGGCTCACCTTGAATCAGCGTGCAGGGGCCGCGCAATTGCCCCTGATTCAACTCATCGACATTCGTAGCCGCCCACTCATCGATGGACTTTCGCAACCTCTGTTGGAACGCATCAAGCACACGCTGAACGAGGGCAATCAAGTCATTGTTTTTCAGAATCGCCGGGGCTTTGCGCCCACCCTCATGTGTTATGAATGCGGATGGGTTGCGCCGTGCCACCACTGCGACGTACGAATGACCTTACATGCACACCCCGCCCATCTGCACTGCCACCACTGCGACGCCCGACAGACGATCCCCCAGTGCTGCCCGCAATGCCAGAGCCGAGCTCTCAATCCAATCGGTAGCGGCACAGAAAGAATCGAGATCGGCCTGCGTGCGCAGTTTCCCGATATCACACTACACCGCATTGATCGCGATCGATTCAAGCGCGCGGAAGATATGCAAGGCTTGATCGACAGTGTCGCCACCGGCCAACCCTGCATCCTGATCGGCACGCAAATGCTGGCCAAGGGGCATGATTTTCACCATGTGACACTGGTCTGCGTGGCCGATGCGGACTCCAGTTTGTTTAGCGCAGACTATCGCGCGCTGGAGCGCGGTGCGCAGCTGCTAACTCAAATTGCAGGTCGTACCGGACGCGGCCAGAAACGCGGCCAAGTATTGATCCAGACCCGACAGCCGGAGCACCCCCTATTTAGTGCGATTCAAGCACACAATTACAGCGCCATGATGCAGGAGCTGCTACACGAACGGGAACACTGCCAACTCCCCCCCTTCAGCAAGCAAATCAGCATACGCGCGGAATCACGCGACGCAAACCGTGCCGAAGCCTGTTTGCAAAACATCAAGCAAGGCTTGGCTCTCAAGCAAATGAGCGCTCACGCACTCAGCATCGCCGGGCCGATTCCAGCGCAAATCACGCGCAAACAGAATTTTTTCCGCTATTGGTTGCATCTATTCCTGCTGGACCCAGCCCTCCGTAGCGCGCTGAATCCTTTGCTACAGGGCGTCCTGAGCCAACACAAGGATCGCCATGTGCGACTGAGCCTGGACGTTGATCCTTTAGACTATTTATGAAAGCGCAGACCTTGGCATGCGCAGCGTCATCCTGCTCGCGCACCGGGATTATTTTCCGCATTGGCGCTGTCATCCCAACTTGATTCCGGTATGCTTTACCGCATAATCAGCGCCCCACAGCAACAAACCCATTACTCGCGCCTTCGAAGCAGCCCGCATACGCATGACTCAAGATTACGCCAAACGCCCCAGCCCACGTAAAGCTCCCGCGAAGAAAAAGGCGACACGCGCCTCCGGTGCGGTTCCAAACCCACCCAAAAAGGCCGCGCCTCAATATCACCCCGGACGCATCCGCATTGTACTCTCTCTGTTGCTATTGCTGGGTATGTTCATCGGCGGGCTCTATATGTTGCAATCGGTTCCGCCCACCCAGCAAGAAACGCTCGCTGTTCCCACCCCCTCCGATGCGCCAACTAGCACGAAACCCAAAGTGGTGGAAAAACCCAAGAACACCCAACAGAAAGCCACTGAAGTCGCCAGCGAGAAAGACCCACGCTTTCGTTTTTACGAAATCCTGCCCAATACCGAAGTCGAAACGAAAGATATCGACGCCTATAAATTCAAAGAGAAAACGACCCCCAAGGGCGTTTACTACATGATTCAAACGGGCTCCTTCCGCTCGCCAGAAGATGCTGAGCGGCACAAGGCGACGATTGCCTTCCAAGGCATCAAGGCCAAAGTCGAGGTGGTTCAAAATGCGCAAGGCCAAACCTGGCATCGTGTTACCACAGGGCCTTATATGGACCGCAGTCAAATGAATAGCGCGCTGGACAAACTGGTCGCGCTAAATATTCAACCGCTCGTCAAAACCTTTGAACTCCCAAAAACCAACTAATCTCTCAGCCCGACGGACTCTGGCGCAGCCCTAGCAGAGGCTGCTAGCCACTCATCACGTTAGTGCAGCAAACCCTCGTGCTGGATTAAATCGTTTTTCATGCACTGCACCGCTTGAAAAGCCGAGTATGGGAACCATATACGGACTTTCTGGTTCTGACTTCCGCCGCTCGGCTACGCAGGACGCACCTCTGTACATCTTCGGAGCACATCATGACTACCATTCTTTCCGTCCGACGGGGCAACGACGTCGCCCTCGGAGGCGATGGCCAAGTGTCGCTTGGCAACACCATCATGAAAGGCAATGCGCGCAAGGTCAGACGACTCTATCACGGCAAGGTCATTGCAGGCTTTGCCGGTGGCACGGCGGACGCCTTTACTCTGTTCGAGCGTTTCGAAGGACAACTGGAAAAGCATCAGGGGCATCTATTGCGCGCGGCGGTCGAGCTCGCCAAAGACTGGCGTACCGATCGTGCATTACGTCGCCTTGAGGCACTACTGGCGGTCGCCGATGCCAACAGCTCTCTGATTATCACGGGCAATGGTGATGTCATCGAACCCGAAGATAGCTTGATCGCTATCGGCTCGGGCGGCCCCTTCGCTCAAGCAGGCGCCAGAGCGATGCTGGAGAACACCGAGCTCTCAGCCCGTGAAATCGTTGAAAAAGGTCTAAAAATAGCCGCTGACATCTGCGTCTACACCAACCATCATTTCACCATTGAAGAACTCAATAAGTCCTGAGGCGCACAACCCGAGACACCCAAAGGAAACGGAACACTGCTATGGCCACCATGACACCACGCGAGATCGTCCACGAACTGAATCAGCACATTATCGGCCAGGATGAGGCCAAACGAGCGGTTGCCATCGCTTTGCGCAACCGTTGGCGCCGCATGCAGCTGCCCTCTGCACTGCGCGACGAAGTCTCGCCGAAAAATATCCTGATGATTGGCCCCACCGGGGTCGGTAAAACCGAAATCGCCCGCCGCTTGGCGAAACTGGCCGACGCGCCCTTTCTGAAAGTCGAAGCCACTAAGTTCACTGAGGTCGGGTATGTGGGCCGCGATGTCGAGTCGATTATTCGTGATATCGCCGACTCCGCGCTCAAAATGTTCCGCGAAAAAGAAATGCAAGCGGTGGCTACCCGCGCCGAAGATGCGGCTGAAGAGCGCGTGCTTGATGCGCTCCTGAGACCCGCTCGTGGCAGCAGCTCCATTGTCAATGAGCAAATTTCCGAGCAATCCTCCACCCGCCAGATCTTTCGCAAGAAGCTGCGTGAAGGCGAACTGGACGACAAGGAAATCGAAATCGAGATCAGTTCCGGCCCCCTGGGCGTCGAAATCATGGCCCCGCCCGGCATGGAAGAAATGAGCAATCAACTACAAAACATCTTCTCCAGCCTCTCGAGCGAGCGTAAAAAAACGCGAAAAATGCGGATTAAGGAAGCGCTCAAGCGGCTGCAGGATGAAGAAGCGGCCAAGATGGTCAATGAGGAAGAAATCAAAACCCGTGCAGCACAGGCGATTGAACAGAACGGCATTATCTTTATCGATGAGATCGATAAAGTCGCACGCCGGGCCGAAACCAGTTCGGCCGATGTCAGCCGCGAAGGCGTGCAACGCGACCTACTGCCCTTAATTGAAGGATGCACCGTCAATACCAAGCTCGGCGCGATCAAAACCGATCATATTCTGTTTATTGCCTCGGGCGCCTTCCACTTATCCAAGCCCTCCGATCTAATTCCCGAGCTACAAGGCCGCTTACCGATTCGCGTCGAACTCAAAGCGCTCAGTCCTGAAGACTTCAAGCGCATCCTGACCGAACCCAATGCCTCCTTGATAGATCAATACGTTGCCTTGATGGCGACGGAGGGACTACAGCTAAGTTTTACCGACGAAGCGCTGGAAAAAATTGCCCATATCGCCTGGAAAGTGAACGAGAAAACCGAGAATATCGGTGCCCGTCGCTTGCATACGGTACTGGAACGCTTGTTGGAGCAAATTTCGTTTGATGCCGGCGATGCACGCAGTGGCGCCTTCGAGGTGAATGCCGCCTATGTCGAGTCGCAGCTGAATGACCTGTCGGAAGACGAAGATCTTAGCCGCTACATCCTTTGAGGAGCCGTCCATTGAACACACCGATCCCGAGCAAAATACGGCTCCTGCCCAAAGCAGGCGTACTGGAGCTCAGCTATGGAGACGCGGAAACTCATCGCCTAAGTTTTGAGTTTCTGCGTGTACACTCACCTTCGGCCGAGGTAAAAGGACACGGCCCCGGCACCGAAATACTGCAGCATGGCAAAAAGGGCGTCGGAATCACGCAAATTGAACCGGTAGGAAACTATGCTATTCGCATCCACTTTAGCGACAAGCACAACAGCGGACTGTTTGACTGGGGACTGCTGTATAAATTTTGTCTGCAGCAGGATCAGATGTGGCAGAGCTACTTGGAAAAGCTGGAAGCCGCCGGGAAATCGCGAGAAAAATGAACGCTGCAGCGATTGGCAGCCCAAAAAAAAGCCGGAACTCAATCCGGCTTTTTGATTTGCAGAACCGCTCTAAAGCTTACTTGGCTTTAGCCTGCTTGCGACGCGCAGCACCCAGACCAACCAACCCCATCGCGAGCAGCGCCAGCGTGCCCGGCTCCGGTACCGCGACCGTACCACTCAGACCAGGGTTATAACCACCTAAACCATCCACCGTCGCTACAACGATCGTCGCCGGACCAGTTCGGTCGTTGTAATTCAATCCGCTCACCGCTTCACTCGCCGAAAAACTGAAATCCGAGATGGCAGCGATATAACTCCCAACACTCAGAAAGATATCGTTGATTAACGAGTTATACCAAGAGCCCGCAGGTCCACACAGAGAGGTTGGACAGCCATCATCGTTGCTGGCGAGTTCGTCGCTCAAATCTAATGAGCCATCATTGCGAAACAGGTAGAGCACCGGATCAATGGTAGGCCCCATGGTGTAAATATCGAAATAACCGGCACTGGTCACATCAAAATAGGTATAACCCACGGAACCCGCGCCACTGGCGGTAATGTTGTGAGTCTCGGAGATCATCGCCGCGTTAACAGATGCCGCCAGAAAGCAAGCAGAAATCAGGCCTAAAAGTTTTTTCATGTCAATACACCTTTAGTGACATTACTGTGAATGAATGGCGCGCTTCCTGCGCTCGTATCATTCTTATGCACTATAGATGCCAATAAATACTTTAATTGTTTATTTTCATTGTATTGACATTGTTTTACATTCACTTTTCATCATACAAACCCACTGACATGTAAATTATTTCGACACACTCACCGAGATATGTATAAGAAACCGTCAAGCACAAATAAAAAAGCCCCTTACAGAGAAATAGCACTAACTTAAGATGGATTATTCGCTTATATCAGATAGCTGAGTCACTACTCTCCGCCATCCCTGCGATCTAACTACTCCGTCATCCCGGCGGTCTTTTGAGCCGATGAGATGGTCTCCCTCTCGCCCCATATCGGCATCGATGTGCCATGATTGGATTGCAGTCTAATCAAAGGTACGAAAAGGAGACCACCATGCAAAAAGTT
>JBFHRI010000117.1:0-8975 GCA_041591755.1 Oleiphilaceae bacterium | reverse complement strand
TCAGAACAAAGGCAAAGAAAAAGCCAAAGTTCGATCAAAGCCAGCCGCAGAGCCGGCCAAATCCAGCAGTGGTTTCCCTTTTGCTGAAGAGCTCTCACTCCCCAATGCCGAAGCGGCACTGCAAAGCATTCGCCGCACGGAAGAAAGGCTGAGCGGTCTGTTTGATCGTTTGAGCAGTGCCACCTCGACCGCCTTCAAAATTGCCCGCAAGACCACCGATCGTTCCTATAAAGTCGGCAAAGCCCTGATCGATTCACAGGAGCAGCTGCGCAAATTTTCCAACGCAGGCAAGTCGCTGAAAGACCTGCGTGAAGTAGCCGGACTGACCCTTAACGAACTCAATGACGCACTCAACCTAAAAGATAAAAGTCTGCTCGAGGCCGTGGAAGATGGCACGGCCACACTGTCCTTCGATTTGATCTTGCGCTTGTCGGCGCTCCTGGCCCGAAACGACCCGGTCCCATTCATCCTCAAGTACAGCCGCACCTATGCGCCTGAAACCTGGCGCATTTTGAATGACTGGGGGGCTGGACGCATTCCGACACAATACCAGCGTGAACGCGAGTTCTTGAACATCCTGAGGGCGCGAGACGATGCGCGGGAACTGAGCGACATCGGCTTTGAAAAGGTACTCGAATACACTCGTCATGCCTTTGATCTTTCATTACACTTCGTCGCCGAACAAGAAGCTGCGGTGGAAACGCTACAAAAAGATTTGCTGCAGGAGCGCTTGCGCAGTGCCAAGCTGGAGGCCGAGCTCAATCTGCTAAGAAAACAACTGCCGACCTTATTGCAGACCGAAGCGCGCAATGCCGAAAAAGCCGAAAACAAGCAAGCCGGCAAGGCTGATCAGGACAGCGAGTAAGCGCGCAAGAACGCTCACAGGCAGCTCCGGGCGCACGGCCCCAACCGACACGGACCCCAGGCATTTGTGACGCCGAAAGATCTGACTCAGGGCGATGTCGCCCGTCACCTCACCACGATGACCCTCCCCATGATCGGCGGCATTTTGTCGATCATGTCGATGAACATCGTTGATACCTTTTATGTCGCCCAACTGGGCACCCCACCCCTCGCGGCGATGGGCTTCACCATTCCAGTCGTGTCGATACTGCTGAGCCTGGCATTCGGCGTGGGCATCGGTGCTTCTTCGGTAATCGCACGGGCCATTGGCGCCGGCGAAATCGAGCGCGTAAAGAGCTACACCACCCAGTCCATCTTCATCGCCCTCTTCATCGCGGCCGGTTTTGCGCTGGGCGGCTATCACAGTATGGATTGGTTTTTTCCTTTGCTCGGCGCTCCGCCTGAGCTGATGCCATTGATCAAGGAGTTCATGAGCGTATGGTTCTTGGGCAGCTTTGTGGTGGTCATCCCGATGGTCGGCAACTCCGCTTTGCGCGCCACCGGAAACACCCGAGTCCCAGGCCTGATTATGTTTGTGGTCGCCCTGATCAATATTGTGCTGGACCCCATTCTGATCTTCGGCTGCCTGGGCGCGCCGCGCATGGAACTTGCCGGGGCAGCCTTATCCACAGTGATTTCTTATGCTGTCGCCGTGGCGATGGGCCTCTACTACCTCGGCGTGCGCTTAAACATGTTTAGCTGGCAGGCCTGCTACCAGAATCTATGGTCCAGCTGGCATGCGATTCTGCGAATAAGTATTCCCTCGGTTGGTAGCAACCTGATCGTGCCCTTGTCGACAGCGCTGACCACCAGTTTCGTCGCCGCTTACAGCGCCGAGGCGGTCGCCGGCTATGGCGTGGCCAGCCGCATTGAGTCCTTGTTTTTGGTATTGCTCATGGGACTGTCGAGCATCATGGGTCCGTTTGTCGGACAAAACTGGGGCGCGCAACAGCGCGCCCGAGTGGCCGAAGCCTTGAACAAAAGCTTTCGCTTCTGTCTGTTTTGGGGCGGCGTGGTGACGCTTTTATTGTGGTTTGCCGCCGACTTAATCATTGCGCTGTTTTCAGATGATCCCGCGGTGATTCACTCAGCCGGAAGCTATCTGCACCTGGTGCCGGTGTCGTATTTTTTCCTGGGCGTGATCATGATCGGCGCCTCGGCGGGCAATGGCATGGGCGATCCGCGCCCGGCTTTGTTAATGTCCTTTCTGCGCCTGATCGGGCTGTATGTGCCGCTGGCCCTGCTGCTCCCGCAGTGGCTGGGCGTAGAAGGGGTCTTTCTTGCCATCGCGTTGGCCAATATACTGGTCGGCATCGGCGCCTTGCGCTGGAGTCAGCAATATCGGAGAGTGAGCGATGAGTAAACGTGAACGTAGCGGCGGGCTGGTTTACTCGACCGAGCATGGGCGCATGTGTCCCGCTTGCCAGCAGCCCATCGAGCAATGCCAGTGTCGGCAGAACTTGGCATCGCGTGGCGATGGCAAGGTACGCGTTGGACGTGAAACCCAAGGGCGTAAGGGTAAGGGCGTCACGGTCATCACAGGACTGCCCCTGGACGATGCAGGAATCAATGCGCTGGCCAAACTTCTGAAGCAACGCTGCGGCGTGGGCGGTACCGTTCGCGAGGGAGTGATTGAAATTCAAGGCGAGCAGCGCGATCTGATCGTGACACTGCTTCAAGCGCAGGGCTACGACGCCAAAAAATCAGGCGCCTGAAGTGCAATTTTAAAATGGCCACTCGGCCAGTCCGCTTAACAGCCTGGCTTTTTAGCTGTCCCCGCAGCTTGCGGCGCGATGACATATTGCCGATAAAGAACGAGTGCTATAAGGTGGACGCGTGCCCCCTCTTTGACCCAAGGAACGCTACATGCAACTGGTTATTGGCAACAAGAATTACTCCTCCTGGTCGTTACGTCCTTGGCTTTTGCTGAGCCACTTCAACATCCTGTTTGAAGAAATACGCATTCCTCTCTATGAGAGTCAAAGCCACCAATTGCTGGCGGAATATTCTCCTTCGATGAAGGTGCCCGTCCTGATCGACGGTGAACTGAGCATTTGGGACTCCTTAGCCATTTGCGAATATGTCTCGGAAACCTTGCTGGATGGTCGCGGCTGGCCCTCCCGCCTGCGGGATCGCGCCATCGCTCGCGCCTACTGCGCCGAAATGCATGGCGAATTTCGTGCCCTACGCAGTGAAATGCCCATGAACTGTCGCGCCGCGCGACGCGTACATTTAAGTGAACAGGCCCAGCGCGATGTGCGTCGTGTCGACGGACTTTGGGAAGATGCCCTGGATCGTCATGACGGACCGTGGCTATTTGGTGACTTCTCGATTGTGGACTGTATGTTTGCACCCGTGGTCACACGTTTTGCGACTTACCGTGTCGAGGTGTCGGACGCCAGTGCGCAGTACATGAACAACATTCTCACCTTACCGGCCATGCAGCGCTGGTACGAAGCGGCACTGGCTGAAAAAGAGGTGATCGCCCAGTCCGAAGTGGGGAGCGACGTCGATTAAGTCTCCAACAGTGCGGGCATGACCCGCACCCCCGAGTCAGATCAGCGCGCTAAGGCCGACACGATCAAATCCAGGTTATAGCGCAACATCGACAAGTAGTCCGGCGCGACACGCGAAGAGAGCCCGCCCGCAATCAAGGTCCCGCCGATTGCCACACCGGTTTCTTCACGAATTTGCTGCATCAGGCGGGCATCGGTCGTACTTTCCAGGAACACGGCTTTAATATTGTCCTCACGAATCAGGCGGATCAAGTGCGCCATGGTTTTGGCATCGGCACTCGATTCTGTACTCAAACCCAATACACTAAAGGTCTGCAGATCATAGTCACGTGCCAACCAGCCAAATTCATTGTGCGGCACCACCAAATAGCGCTGTTTCGGTGGAATGTTTTGGAATGCCTCACGCGCTTGTCGATCGAAGGCGAGCAAGGCCTCTTGCAATCTCAGCGCGTTGGCCTGAAACCGCTCGGCGGCTTGTGGTTTGAGCTGCGCAAAAAAATGCGCTAACGCCATCACGACCTCTGCGCCGGCTTGCGGGCTGTGCCACCAATGCGGATCAATTTGAAGGGCCATCGCTTCGGGCGCTTGACCATGCTCATGGTGGTGATGCTCATGATGGTGATGTGCATCATGATGCGCATCCGCTCGCTCGGGTGAGACCTGCAGAGGCTGGCGCAAATGCTCAACGGCCACAAAATGTGGCTTGCTGAACTCGGCACTGCGCACCATTCGGGGCAACCAACTCTCAAACCCTGCCCCCACACTCACCAGTGCCACACTCTCCTGCATGCGCTGCAAATCGGCTGGCGCGGGGCGAAATACATGGGCGTCCTGGTCAGGTCCTACGAGGCTGACAATCGCAAAATCCTCGCCGGCGATTTTTCGACTGAGGTCGGCCAAAATACTAAAACTGACCGTTACCGTCTGCGCGGCCGCGCTGGGCATGGCCGCCAGCATCAGACCTAAGCTGAGCAAGCCCTGTAAAAGGGTCGATCGAAGCCGTCCAACAACAGAGCACTGCAAAACGATAAACGCGTGATTCTGATTCAACTCCAAGCCCCTTTTTCTCGTATGGTGGTAGCCCAGCCTGAGGGCTTGAGCAAACGATTTGCACGCATTATAAATGTGACACCATAACATTTTCTAGCCATTAAATTTGCGCCACCTCTGGACACTTGAATTCTAATCCTGTGCATCCTGAACTACACTTGATGTTCTCGCGTTTTTATAGCTACCGGGTCACGGAGTATTGACCGGTGCGGACTTTGCTTTGTGTACAGGAGCACACTGATGTTCAGTCCATTCGCCCTGCCTGGGGCGCCAGAGCTATTAGGGGCCCGTTTATGTTGTCGCTGCGCAATCAGTTAATGCTGGTCGGGCTGTTGACGCTTTGTCTATTGGGCACGGCAATCTACTTGGTTGTGCAGGCCGATGCACAACGTCAAAAGAATCTACGCTCGCAACTCGAGCACCAACATCTTTCTCTCGCGCTCAGCAGTCTAACCAAGGTTTCGCTTGCCTTAACCGAGTCGCCAGACGACACCGCCATTCAAACACGCTGGCAAGACGGGTTGCGCACCCTGCAGAAACACACTCGAGAATTAATGGTGCATGTCATCGCCCAGCCCACTCCTGGCCTGATGACACAACTCAAAGCGATTGACACTGAGCTGATCCGCTTGCTCGAAATGAGCCCTGCGAACGCGCCACTTTCTCTGCGTCAATCCAGATCGCTGTTAGAGCAAGTCGAATCCCTGGTCGAGCAGTTACTGGCCCTGCAGAACAGTTTGTTAAGTGTCGCGCGCACTGAGCAAAGCGCCTTGCCAAATTACCAGCTGCTCCTGCTCTCCTTGGTCGTGCTATTGCTGTTCACTCTGATACTACGATTGAGTTTGCGCACGCTGCCGCGCCTGCATATGTTGCGGCAAGCCGCTGACAAAGTGGCTCAGGGTGATTGGCAAATACGCCTGCCCGCCCTTACCTCTCACAACGAGATCGACCAAGCCTTTGCGAGCTTTAATCACATGCTCAATGCCTTGGCGCAAGCGCATCAAGAAACGGAATGCTTGCGCCATGAAGCCGAGACCGCCCATCGCCGGCAGTCGGACTTGCTACACAGCATGCGCCGCGAGTTTTCCACGCCGATTAACGGCATTCTCGGCGTCTGTGCCAGCGCGCTGGAGGATTGCGTCACGCCCGCACAGCACCAGCGCATCAAAAAAATCCATAACTCGACCCGCGCCTTGCGTGAAATGATGAATGGACTGCTTGATTATGCATGCATGGAAATCGGCGCAATCGCTGCACACACTGAAGATTTTGATCTTGAAGAACTACTCCACACGACCGTCACCCTATTCGTGCCGGCGGCGGAAGAGAAGGGACTGGAGCTAAGTTTTCAGCTTGAGCCCTCTTTCCATCTGTTCTATCGCAGCGAAGCGGGCACGATTAGTCATGTACTCTATAACCTATTGAGTAATGCGATTAAATATACGCACAAAGGCTCAATCACCATCTCCGTCGACACCGAAGAGGGACGAGAACATCACACCAATCTGCGTTTTCGTGTCACCGATACCGGCATTGGCATTCCGGAGAGCCAGGTCAAACAAATCTGCGAACCGTTTGTTCAGCTGCCCAACCCACAAAACGCCGAGTATCGTGGCTTAGGTTTGGGATTGACGATCAGCAAACGCATGGTTGAGCAGCTCAAAGGACGCTTTGAAATGAGTAGCGTGCCGGGCCAGGGCACACGGGTCTGTTTCAGCATTCCGGTAGAGAAAGTCTCCTCCGCCCAAGCCAAAACCACGGGCATCCTCCACCCGCGTAAGGTGCTCGTGGTGGACGATCAGGTGACCACACTGGTTTTCTTTGAAAAAGTGCTGCGCTACTGGGGCTTTGAGGTGCACTGTGCACCTTCCGTTGCCGAAGCCATCATGAAGATTGAACACGCCCAACGTATCAGCGCGCCCTTCGATTTCTTTCTCATCGATTGGCGTCTACCCGGTACATTTGGCACAGAGCTGGTGCTTTTGCTACGCGAACGCCAGCGCCGACGCAAGCTCTCCAAAGATGCTCAAATCATCATGATGACCGCTCAAACCGATAACAAAGTCGTCGAAACATTGCAGCGCTATGGCGAGCGTGTCGACGCCTTTCTGCATAAGCCAACCGCTATTTCCACCCTATTTAACGTTCTGAATTCATTACAAATTACAGCGAAAGGCGAGCTTTTTGGCCTGACTCAGCCACCCGCCAGCATTCAAGATGTCAGACAACGCTTGGCCCCGATTCACGGCGCCTCGGTTTTAGTGGCAGAAGATAACACGACCAACCAGATGGTGATCTCGGAGATCCTGGAGCAACTCAATTTACACTGCACCCTGGCATCCAATGGTGAAGAGGCCATTGCGCGCCTCGACAAAGCCCACTTCGATTGCATCCTGATGGATGTGCAGATGCCGGTCATGGACGGGTTCGAGGCGACTCGGCGTATTCGCAGTCTGGCGCGTTACCGCGACCTTCCTATCATCGCCCTTTCAGCCGCAGCCTTGGTACAAGACATCGAACGTGCGCTGCGCAGTGGTATGAATGCACACCTGTCGAAACCCGTTGAATTTGAGCAACTCGCCAGTGCGCTGTTACTTTGGATTCGACCCAAAAATACGGACGACCAGGCGCCGTCGAGCAACTCAGACATTCCCGAGCTGATGGATCGTCGCGACATCGCGGAGCTAACTAGCACCAAGCTTCTGGATTTGCCAGGACTCAAGCAAAAAACCGGTGGCAATATGGAATTTGTCATACGCTTGCTCAAAGCCTTCAGCAGCGACTTTGCCAAAGCCCCCGAACTGCTGCGCTCCAGCCTGCAACAAGGCAATTTGGAAACTGCCGAACCTCTGGTGCACAGTCTGAAAGGCGCGAGCGGCAACATCAATGCGCCCTACCTCAACCATCTCGCCTGTCAGGTAGACGAAGAACTGAAACAAGGCCGCAGCGAAACCCTGCCGGAAATGATTCAGGCCTTAGAAAATTGTTTACATGCGATTCGTCGCCATCTGCGCTAGGGGCTGTGGAAGTTTCATATTTGCAGCACAACAGGACGTATCCCTCGGAATTTTTCGTATTTCTGACTACGCTTAACCCTATACGCCGCCAGCTCGCTGTGGGAGAATCGGTGGCTATTTGTTCGACGTTCAATACGGCTCCTCAGAGCCACATTTTCAAGCTCGACCATTAGCCAATCCTCACGCGATAGCGCCCTATCGTTAGACCCAAATTTACAGGAAGAACCGCGCCATGAAACTGATCAAGAAGTCCCGCAAACTCGACCATGTCTGCTACGACATTCGTGGTGAGGTGGCGCGCGAGGCGAAGCGGCTCGAAGAGGAAGGGCATCGCATCCTAAAACTCAATATCGGCAACCCGGCCCCTTTCGACTTTGACGTACCGGAAGAGATTCAGACCGACGTCATTCGCAATCTGCCCAATGCGCAAGGCTACAGCGACTCCAAGGGGCTGTACTCCGCGCGCAAGGCGGTCATGCAGCATTATCAGTCACGCGGGATTCTAGACGTCGATATCGAAGATATTTACTTAGGCAATGGCGCCAGTGAACTGATTGTCATGGCCATGCAGGCACTGCTGAACAACGGCGACGAAGTACTCATTCCCTCACCTGACTATCCCTTGTGGACGGCTGCCGTGACGCTGAGTGGCGGCAAGCCGATGCATTATCTGTGTGAAGAGGAAAATAACTGGTACCCGAGCATTGAGGATATCCGCAGTAAAATTACCGAGCGAACCAAGGCATTGGTGGTGATCAATCCCAACAATCCAACCGGTGCAGTCTATCCGATTCACTTGCTGAAGCAGCTGGTAGAAGTGGCGCAAGAGCACGAACTGGTGCTGCTGGCCGATGAAATATACGACAAGATTCTGTATGACGAGGCCGTACATACGCCCCTTGCGGCGCTGTCTGAGCGGGTGTTGACGCTGACATTTAACGGCCTGTCCAAAGCTTATCGTGCGGCGGGATATCGCTCCGGCTGGTTGATGCTGAGCGGCCCGAAACATATCGCTGAAGATCTGATTGACGGTCTCGAAATGCTTGCGTCGATGCGTCTTTGCTGCAACGTGCCGGCGCAGTTCGCCATCCAGACCGCGTTGGGAGGCTATCAGAGCATCAACGATCTCATCGTGCCTGGCGGGCGACTCTATGATCAGCGCGAAGTCGCGTGGCGCCTGCTGAACCAAATTAAGGGCGTGTCGGTTGTGAAACCCGAAGGCGCACTGTACATGTTTGTGCGCCTGGATCCCGAGATGTATCCCATTGCGGACGATCAGCAGTTCATTCTCGACCTGCTACTGGAGGAGAAAGTGCTTGTGGTTCAGGGATCGGGCTTCATGTGGCCGCGGCCCGACCACGTGCGACTCGTGTTCCTGCCCAACGCGGACGACCTTCGGGAGGTTATGGGGCGAATCGCGCAGTTCCTTGCACGCTATCGCGTGCGGCACGGAACTCAGTAGTGGTGACGGAGAGCCACGATCTCGTGC
>JBFHRI010000116.1:0-8991 GCA_041591755.1 Oleiphilaceae bacterium | reverse complement strand
CTTCGTGACCTACTCCAATGCCTTGAAGACACAAATTCTCGGCGTCAGCGAAGCGACGCTGGCGGAGCAGGGGGCGGTCAGCGAAGCGGTCGTTCGGCAGATGCTCGAGGGCGCACTGGCCGCGAGTGGTGCCGATCTGGGCGTCGCGGTGTCGGGCATTGCCGGCCCCGATGGCGGCAGTGCAGATAAGCCGGTGGGCACGGTCTGGCTGGCCTGGGGCGGTGCCGACAAGATCCAAGCACAGCGCTTGTTCTTCCCAACCGGTCGGCATTTATTCCAGCACATCGTGGCGGCCTTAGGCTTGGATTTGATCCGACGTACCTGTCTCGGAGGGAATGAAACGCCGGTCTATTTTTTAGAGCGCAAACCCAAGTAATGTGTCATCGCCAGTCTGTTGTCGGGTGTGCCGAGCGGCAGCGAGTGAGGGGGGAGTGAGGTAAGCATGAGTGTGATAGAAACCACGATCGATTTAATACGGCACGGCGAGCCCGAGGGTGGCCAGCGTATCCGCGGTACACTCAATGATCCCTTATCTGAGAATGGCTGGCGTCAGATGTGGCAAGCCATCGGCGCCCAGCGACCCTGGTCACGTATCGTCTCCTCGCCGATGCTGCGCTGCCAGGCCTTTGCAGAGCGCCTGGCCGACTCCATGGGTTTGACGCCGCAGATCCAGCCCGATTTTCGCGAGATTGGCTTTGGTGCCTGGGAGGGGCTGAGTACGCGTGAGTTGCTGCAGCAAGACCCCAGCGCTTTACAACGCTATTGGCAAAACCCACTCGATCATGCGCCGCTTGGCGCGGAGCCCGTCGACGATTTTCGCGCCCGCGTATTCAGTGCTTGGGAGGATTTGTTGCCTCAGGTGAGGGGCGAGCATGTACTGCTGGTCTGTCATGGTGGCGTGATTCGCGCCATTCTGAGTGCGGTGTTGGGGATGCCGCGAGAACGGCTTTGGTGCTTCGACGTGCCCTATGCCAATCTGTCTCGTATTGTCTGTCGCGAGTTGCCGGATGGCGCCTGCCTACAGCAGCTGAAGTTCCACCAGAGTGCACTGCCGCAAGATGCTTGACTCGATCGCGGTTGATTTGTATCAAGGTGAAGCCGTTTAACAGCGCGTACACTGCCGACTTATAGATCGGGAGGTAAGCCTATGAACGCTGTGGTCAACGCCAGTGAACTCGCACCACTGCTAAGCAAGTACGACGTGTACGGGCCCCGCTATACCTCCTATCCGACAGCCCTGCAGTTCAACGAGCTGTTCAGCGAAGAGGACTATCGACGTCAAGCGCTGATCAGTAATCAGATGCTCTTACCCAAGCCCTTGTCGATCTACGTCCATATCCCCTTTTGCCGCTCACTTTGCTATTACTGCGGTTGTAATAAGATCATCACCCACAAGCCGCAAGTGGCGGATGATTATCTTGACTACCTGTATCAAGAGATAGCGCTGCATGCGCGCTATTTTGCGGATGACCGACTGGTGCAACAAATTCACTTTGGTGGTGGCACGCCAAACTTTCTCAGTACCAGCCAGTTGCGTGAAGTGATGGAGGTGATTGCCCAATCTTTTCATTTGGGTCTGCCGGATAAGCTGGAGATTGGGATTGAGGTTGACCCCCGCACAGTGGGCGCTAAACAAATACACGAATTAGCACAGTTGGGCTTCAATCGGATTAGTATTGGGGTGCAGGATTACGACGAGAACGTGCAAAAGGCCATCAATCGAATTCAGAGCCGCGAACAAGTCGAAACGGTCATGCAAGCGGCGCGAGAGGCGCGCATGCAGTCCATCTCGGTCGACATTATCTACGGCTTACCCAAGCAGACGCGTGCCAGTTTCGATCGTACCCTCGACGAAATCTTGCGCCTGCGACCCGATCGCATTGCGCTCTACAACTATGCCCATATGCCGCAGAAGATTCCGGCGCAGCGTCTGATCGCCAGCTCCGATCTACCCTCGACGCAAGAAAAGCTGGATATTTTCACGCACAGCATTGAGCGATTGACCGAGGCGGGTTACGTCTATATCGGCATGGATCATTTTGCGCTGCCGCAAGATCCGCTTGCGATCGCCTTAAGTGAGGGGGGCTTACAGCGTAATTTTCAGGGCTATTCCACCCATGCTGAATGTGATGTCGTGGGTGTCGGCGTGTCTTCGATCAGTCGCGTGGGCGATTGTTACAGTCAGAATGTCGGAGAGTTGTCGAAATACAAGGCAATGATTGAGAAAGGCGCGTTGCCGATCAAAAAAGGCGTCAATCTGGGCGAAGACGACCGTATCCGCGCAGAACTGATCCAACAGATCATGTGTGAGGGACGGGTGTCTTTCAGTGAATTTGGATTGACCCATGACCTGTTTTTCCATCAATATTTTCGTGAGGAGCTCTCCAGTCTGTCCGGCTTGGCCGCGGATGGTCTGCTTGAACTCAAAGATGACGGTTTTACGGTGACGCCACGTGGTCGGGTGTTTCTGCGCAATATCGCGATGAGATTTGATGCGTATTTCAATCAGACCACTCTTCAGAATACGGAGTTCCCGCGTTATAGTAAGACTCTCTGATTCAGAGCTAACTAGGGATGCTCTCAATGTCTGGCCAAATTCCGCTCGTATCGCCTTCGTTTTTGAAGTGTAGTTCCTGCTCGCTAGGCAAGCTTTGTCTTCCAGTTGGACTGGACAAGAAAGACATGCTTGAGCTGGAGCAGATCATCGAAAATTTTTCGCCCTATAAGAACGACGAAAAAGTATTCGAGGCCGATCAGAAGTTCGACAAGATTTTTGCAGTGAAGTCAGGCATGTTTAAAACCCTGGTCATCGATACCCAGGGCAATGAACACATTGTCGGCTTTCATTTGCCGGGGGAGCTGTTTGGGCTCGACGCCATCTACCCGAAGAAGTATATCGCCACCGCGATGGCCATTGGTACGTCCTCGGTCTGTGCCATCGACTACCCAGAGCTGGAGCGCTTGTCGGGTAAATTCCCTTCGCTGCAACATCAAATGTTCAGCTTGATGAGCAAAGAGGTACACAATTCGCAATCGATGATGGTGGAGTATTCGGCGGATCAGAAGCTGGCCGGATTTCTGCTGAGTCTTTCTTCCCGCTATAAACAGCGTGGCTACTCCGAAACGCGGATGCATCTCATCATGCCGCGACGCGATATCGCCAATCATTTGAACATGGCCCCCGAAACCGTCAGCCGACTGTTCAAGCGCTTTCAGAGCGACGGTGTCGTTGATATCAAACGTACCGATCTGAGCATTCTCGATATGGAAAAACTGAGGCAACTTGCCGGGTGTGCTTCCGACTGTTAAGACATTGGGGTTGCGCCGTTTGCTGCGCCTGTTTTGCTTGCGTCTTGCTGGCAGCCCCGGCACCTGATTTTTCCTTACAGCCTTTGCGCCCAAGTGAGGTCACAGCGGTCAAGCTATCGGACTTGCGGGGCCGCGTTGTATTGCTGGATTTTTGGGCCTCTTGGTGTGGTGTGTGCCAACAGTCCTTGCCAGCACTCAACGCCTTTCAGCAACGCATGGATGCAAAATTTGGCCCGGACCGCTTTGTGATCGTGGGCGTTAACCTGGATGCTGAGCAGCGCGAAGGGCTGGATTTTCTGCGACGCTTTCCGGTTGATTTTCCGATGTTGTCGGACCGTACGGGTAACACTTCGGCCTTGTACGGCTTGTCGACCTTGCCGGTCTCCGTGCTGATTGATCAGGAGGGTGAGTGGGTGGCGACAATTGTCGGCTATCGCTCCTCTGATCTGCGCGCGCTAGAGCGCGCGTTAGATGTGCTCTTGGCGCCCTAATCTTGTAGTGGAGCCCAGCCTTTAGATTACTTGCCTTGTTTGACGGCCTTTGCGTAAGCTGAGCGCCACCTTAGGGATAGGATAGGAATCAATACCATGAAAAAACTCTTATTCGGCTTGGTGGTCATCGCTTTGCTATTGGTCAGCATGAAGGTTGCCACACATGTTTATCGCTATGATTTTCATGCTTGGGCGGTCACAACGGAAGCCGAAAAGGCGGGGTTAGTCGCGAAAACCGGCGAATTGGACGGCGCTACATTCGCCTACTTTGAGGCGGGACAGCCAGAGCAACCCAGTGTGATCATGATCCATGGTTTCGGTGCCACGAAGGAGAACTGGTTGCGCTTCGCTGCACCCTTTCAGCCGCATTACCATGTGGTCGCCCTGGATCTTGCGGCGCATGGTGAATCAGCAGTCGATTTGGTGCCTTCCTATCACGTCGTCGAGCAAGCGGCTTTTGTCGTGCGGGTCATGGACAAGCTGGGGATCGCCAAGGCGACCCTGATCGGAAATTCCATGGGCGGTGCCATTGCCGCCGCGGTAGGGGCTTTGCATCCTGAGCGTGTCAGCCGTCTGGTGCTGATTAGTCCTGCGGGCTTTCAGGACGTCGCCTCCGAACTTGATCAGCAAGTGGCGCAGGGACGCAACCCCTTGATTGCCAATTCGCCTGAAGAGTTTGTCGACCTGGTCGATTTCGCGACCAGTCGTCCGCCCTATATTCCCGACGCGATTTTGCAGGTACAAGGAGAAAAGGCGGCGGCTCGGGCGGCACTGAATGCTCAGATTTTTGAGCATTTGCAGCAAGATCGACGTAGCCCCTTGAATCAACAGTTCAGCAATATTAAGGCGCCGATGCTCATTCTTTGGGGTGAGGAGGATCGCGCCATTAATGTGGGCAATCTCGCAGCCTGGCAAGCGGCGCTGCCGCAGGCACAAACGCAGGTCTACTCAGGGATTGGTCATGTCGCGATGATTGAGATTCCCAAACAGAGCGCACAAGATGCGTTGGCGTTTTTGGCACGCCCCTGAGGGCGTGCGCATTCCGGGCTAGTCTCCTTCGGCGATCAGATAGGTATAACGCTTCAAACCCTGCTCAAAAGCCAGCAGGTGTTGCGCCACCTGCTCCTCCGAAAAGTCTTGTTTGCGCAACAGCGAGCGATAGTTATTGAGTAGATACTCGGGGGCCAGATTGACGTAATTCAGCACGTCGGCCACGGTGTTCCCGAGAATTTCATGCTGCAGTTCGTATTCGCCCTGCGCGTTGCGGATCACATCGACTGAGTCGGTATCACCAAACAAATTGTGCAAATCGCCCAGAATTTCCTGATAAGCGCCGACCATAAAAAAGCACAGCAGCTCGGGTTCGCCCGCCTTGCGCTCGGGCAGCATCAAGGTTGATTGCACGCCATACGGGCCAACATAGGTATCGATGCGCCCGTCGGAGTCGCAGGTGATGTCCTGCACCACGGCATGTCGGGTCAGCGGTTTGTCGAGGCCGCTCAATGGCAGTATGGGAAAGATCTGTTCAATCCCCCAGGCGTCCGGCAGCGATTGGAATAAGGAAAAATTCACGAACAACTTTTCGGCCATTTTTTCATTTAAGGCCATGAGAATTTCACGGTGATGATGATTCATTGGATGAAACAGCCGACGTAGATCCTGACAGACATCGATATACATCTGTTCGGCCTGCGCACGCTCTGCCAGGGTAATGGTGCCATGCAGAAATTGTTCATGAGTTTCCTGTAGCGCATGTGCCGCATCATGATAAATTTCTTGCAAGGGGCGCGGGCAGGGCTGTTGCTGTAAGGCTTGCCAATCCTCCCAAAGATGGTGGATGGCATTGGGCGCCTCCTCGGCAATATCACAAATATCAAACTCTTGCGGCGTTTCATGCGCCACTACATCAGTGATTAAAATGGCGTGATGCGCAGTCAGGGCGCGCCCGGACTCGCTGATCAAATCCGGATGTGGCAAGTGATCGCGCTCACACACCTCCACAAACGCTTGCACGACGTTGCGTGCGTAGTCCTGCTGGCGGTAATTGGTCGAGCAGAAGCCGCGTGAGCGTGTGCCATCATAGTCGACGCCGAGCCCGCCCCCGATATCAACGGTCGCGATGGGCGTGCCGAGTTGACGCAACTGACTGTAAATCATGGCGCATTCCTGCAAGCCACGCTGGATATCCCGAATGTTGGCAATCTGTGAGCCAAGATGAAAATGTAGCAAGTTCAGGCATTCGAGCCGGTTTTCCGCGCGCAGGTAATTGAGCGCTTCCAGAATTTGCCCAGCTGAGAGACCAAACTTCGATTTTTCGCCGCCTGAATTTTGCCAATTGCCCTTGCCCACCGTCGCCAGACGGGCGCGAACCCCGATGTTCGGGGTAATGTTCAAGGTATTGGCTTCCTCAATGATCAGTTTCAGCTCGCTGAGTTTTTCGGCCACAATGAACATCTTGTAGCCCAGGCGTTGTCCCAACAGCGCCATCTGGATGTATTCGCGGTCTTTATATCCATTGCAAACGATCACCGAGCCAGGGTCTAAAGCCAGGGCCAGCACCGCCAACAACTCGGGTTTGCTACCGGCTTCCAGACCGACCTGTCCTTGTGAACGCGCCGGTTCTGACTTGAGAATCTCCTCCACCACGCGACGTTGTTGATTCACCTTGATCGGATAAACGATGCGGTATTTTCCCTGGTAGGCCTGCTGTGCAGCGGCCTGATTGAAGTGAGACACCAACGTATTAACGCGATCATGCAGAATCGCGCTGAAGCGCATCAATATCGGCGTGCGCAAGCCTTTTTTACGCGCCTGGTCCACCAGAGAATTAATGGACAACAGGGTATGGTCGTCGCGCTGCGGAGCGACCGCCAGTTCGCCTTGGGCATTGACGCGAACGTAGCCGTCGCTCCAGCTGTCGAGATTATAAGGGGCGTCGGGTGGGTTGTAATGGTTCATGGGCAGGCGCTCTCTGCAGGTTCGGATCGGTCCAATGATTCTGTGTGCATTAGAAATCCTAACAGCCGAGGCGCACTCTGGCCACCTGAAGGGCAGCCTGAGTGTGCTTAAGTCGTCATCGCCGCAGTAGGCTGTTACAATGGCAGGCTTTCTCGATCCCTCCGACCTGCCAAAGGGTGCAGTATGTCTTTTGATCAAACGCAATGGTTTACCGAAGCGCTGGAGCAAGAAGGCACGGCCTTCTCACTCAAGATCAAGCGCAAGTTACACGAAGAGCAAAGCGCGTTTCAGCACATCGAAATTTATGAAACGGAGCGCTTCGGCAATTTGATGGTGATTGATGGCAGCATCATGCTGACACAGCGGGATAACTTTCTATATCACGAGATGATGGCGCATCCGGCGTTGTTCACGCATGCGAACCCTAGGCGTGTCGTGATTATCGGTGGTGGAGACTGCGGAACCCTGCGCGAAGTTTTAAAGCACGATGGCGTGCGTTCGGTGGTTCAAATCGATATCGATGAACGGGTCACGCGTTTGTCAGAGCAATTTTTTCCTGAGCTGTGTGAATCGAATAACGATCCCCGCGTGGATCTGCGTTTTGAAGACGGTATCGAATGGATCAAGCGCGCGGAAGATGAGTCGATTGACGTGCTGATCATCGACTCAACCGACCCGGTCGGTCCGGCAGTCGGTCTATTTGCCGAAGATTTCTATCGCGAGTGCTGTCGTGCACTCGCCGATAACGGCATCTTTGTGCAGCAGAGTGAAGCGCCTTTATTGCACACCGCGTCGATTATCAAAGACATTCAACGTGACCTTCGTGCCGCCGGCTTTGAAGAGATTCACACGGTGCCTTTCCCGCAGCCGGTCTATCCGAGCGGATGGTGGAGTGCCACGCTGGCGATGAAAGCTGGAAACTTTGTGGCCTTTCGACGCGAAGCGGCAAGGTCCAAACCGTTCCGAACCGACTATTACAATGTGGCGATTCACGAGGCGACTTTGGCCATCCCCGAATTTATGCGACGTGATTTGGAATAAGTGTTGGTAGAGCGATGAGAGCGATCAGAAGGACAGCGCTAAATCTGTTCTTCTGCGTATTTCTTTAAAAATTTCTGCACCGGTTCGGCAATATCCTTAAACAGTATCCCCAGTGTAAAACCATCACTACAGATCGCTGAATGTCTGACCTCGCCACGCACGCGAATGGGTTTTTTGATACTTTTGTAAAAGATGTTGATTTCGATCAATACCAAAGCGCCCTTGATGAAATTCACCGGCGTGGTGATTGAGACCCCCATTTCAGACACATCTCTAGTTTTTCCGTTGACCAGCACTTTGTCTTGGGTGAGCAGGGTTGCAGGCCAGCGCGCGGGTCGACGGCGATACTCGCGTCGCTCCTCGCCGCGAGGGGCGAGTTTTTCAACCGACAGCTCAACGGTATTGAGCAGACTGCTCGTGTCTGCACGCTTGTTGCTATCCATGTGGTTCTGTCACTCCCCGACTGCAGATCATCGTTGCTTTGGTTGTTCCCTGAGTAATCACAACTTACCCCGAGCGTTTGCCCTCTAATCTTTAGTTGAGAGCCCGAGGCATTTCAACCGCAATTTGGTAAAGAATTGTCCAAACGCCCAAAATCGGGGCATAAAAAAAGCGCCCGCGAGGGGCGCTTTTCGGGGTGGTTCACCGTGTGGACTTAGTCCTTGGTGAACTCCGGATAGGCTTCCATACCACACTCGGAGATATCCACACCTTCGTACTCTTCTTCTTCCGAAACGCGGATACCCATGATGGCTTTGATCGCGATCCAGACGATCAAGCTGGCACCGAATACCCAAACAAAGATGGTCAGGGCACCGACCAACTGGCCGCCGAAGGTGGCATCGCTGTCGCTCAACAGGACGGCGAAGATACCCCACAGGCCCACCACACCGTGGACAGAGATCGCACCAACGGGGTCGTCGATCTTCATCTTATCCAGGGCCAGGATCGAGAACACTACAATCACACCACCGATGGCACCAATCACAGTGGCCAAGAAGGGTGAAGGATCAGCCGGCTCAGCAGTGATCGCGACCAGACCCGCCAGAGCTCCGTTCAGCGCCATGGTCAAGTCAGCTTTGCCGAACATCAGGCGCGCAACGATCAGCGCGGCGATCAGGCCACCTGCGGCTGCAGCGTTGGTGTTCAGGAATACGCTGGCCACTTCGTTGGCCACGCCAACACCAGACAG
>JBFHRI010000115.1:0-9050 GCA_041591755.1 Oleiphilaceae bacterium | reverse complement strand
CTGTCGCGCTGCTGCAAAGGTCATCTCAAACCGGGCACTTTGATTTGAGAGTTACCATAGCGGATCGGAGACAACCTAAACCTCCGCCAAATCCCCCTTCTCCTCCAACCACGCTTTCCGATCCGAAGCGCGCTTCTTGCCCAGCAGCATGTCCATGTTTTCGATGGTCTGGTCGAAGTCGTCGATGGTCAGTTGCACCAGGCGGCGGGTGTCGCGGCACATGGTGGTTTCGCGTAATTGCAGGGGGTTCATTTCGCCGAGGCCTTTAAAACGGGTAACCTGAATCTTGCCTTTTTTCTTCTCGGCTTCGATGCGATCGAGAATGCCTTTGCGCTCACTTTCGTCGAGGGCGTAGAAGACTTCCTTGCCGATGTCGATGCGGTACAGTGGTGGCATGGCGACGAAGATGTGGCCACGGCGCACCAGTTCAGGAAAGTGGCGGATAAAGAGCGCACACAATAACGTAGCGATATGCAGGCCATCGGAGTCGGCATCGGCGAGGATGCAGATTTTTCCGTAACGCAGGCCCTCTAGTGCTTCGGTGTTGGGGTCGACGCCAATCGCGACAGCGATATCGTGCACCTCCTGCGAGGCGAGGATTTCGGTCGAGTCGACCTCCCAGGTGTTCAGTATCTTACCCCGCAGCGGCATGATCGCCTGGTATTCGCGGTCACGGGCTTGTTTGGCCGAGCCACCTGCCGAGTCCCCTTCGACCAGGAACAGTTCGGAGTTCATCGCATCGTCGCCGGAACAGTCGGCCAGTTTGCCAGGCAAAGCCGGGCCGGTAGTGACTTTTTTTCGGGCGACTTTTTTGCTGGCCTTCATGCGTTTTTGCGCGTTGCTGATCCAGCTTTCGGTAAGCTTTTCAGCCTCAGCCGTGTGTTGGTTCAACCATAAACTGAAGGAGTCTTTGACCACGCCAGAGATAAAGGCGGCAGCTTCGCGAGAGGACAGGCGTTCCTTGGTTTGACCTGAAAACTGAGGGTCCGCCAGCTTGGCCGAGAGCACGAAGCAGGCCTTGTCCCAGATGTCTTCAGGTGAAAGTTTCACCCCCCGCGGCAGGAGATTGCGAAACTCGCAGAATTCACGCGCTGCTTCAAGGCAGCCAGTGCGGAAGCCGTTAACGTGCGTACCACCCTGCGCGGTAGGAATCAGGTTAACATAGCTTTCCTGTGTCAGTTCAGCGCTGTCCAACAGCCATTGGATTGCCCAATCGACGGCTTCGGTCTTGCCGGCCATGGAGCCGGTGAAGGGTTCGTTGGGGCAGACTTCGAGGCCGTTGGTGGCACCCTTGAGATAGTCTTTCAGGCCGTCTTCGTAGAACCACTCGTCTTTTTCCTTTGTCGCCTCATTTTCAAACGAGACGGACAAACCGGGACACAGAACCGCTTTGGCACGCAATACATGCCGCAGACGGCTGACCGAGAATTTCACACTGTCAAAATATTTGGCTTCGGGCCAAAAACGCACCAATGTTCCCGTGTTGCGCTTGCCGCAGCTGTCGATCACCGTGAGATCTTCGGTTTTGTCGCCATGCGCAAAGGCGATGCGATGCACCTGACCATCACGACGGATCACCACTTCGAGCTTTTCCGAGAGTGCATTGACCACCGACACGCCTACTCCGTGCAGGCCGCCGGAGAAGTTGTAGTTTTCGTTGGAGAATTTGCCGCCCGCGTGTAGGCGCGTCAGGATGAGCTCGACACCTGGCACGCCTTCTTCGGAATGAATGTCGACGGGCATGCCGCGGCCGTCATCAGTGACCGAGAGTGAACCATCTTCATGCAACACCACTTCAATACGCTTGGCGTGCCCAGCCAGCGCTTCGTCCACGCTGTTGTCGATGACCTCCTGCGCCAAATGATTGGGGCGCGTGGTCTCGGTGTACATGCCAGGGCGCTTCTTGACCGGGTCAAGCCCGCTCAGCACCTCAATGGAGTCGGCATTGTATTGCTTGGGCGCGGTGGCTTTGGCGGTGGCGGACACTTCAGACATAAACAAAAAGTCTCGTGAGTAGTTAAGTATATTCAGCGAATGATTAGGATTGGACGCGTAAAAGTAGCGGGGAATATAGCCACGAAGCCGACCACAAGGCAAGTCCGATGCGTTTCGCCGCAGTCACGTCACTGCAGCATCCGTCGCCCCGTTTGCTTTATGGTCGGCTCAGTCTCTGAGCTACTTGCATTTAGCGCACTACTCTCGGCGAATACGCTGTAACCTGCTTCGAAGTCTAGATTTTGCAGGTTTTCGCTACTGACCCGCAGCACCGCCGGCCGCGAACGCACGGGGTACGCTCCACGCGCCTCGCCCTCGTCGTACACGAAGAAGTCGCCGTCGTTATCGGTGCTGGCTTCTAAGTAATATTCCCCGGGAGCAATATCAGTGAATGAATACTCGTAACGTCCGTTACGATAGGCGGCATTGGTAGAGGCGACCAGACTCAGCGTTTCCGCACCGTTATCAACATCTTCTCGTGCCAGTAAGTAAACATAAAGCTGACCTAGCTGATTGGGCGTCGGTGCGACGCCTGAGACAAACACATCCACCTCTCGCGTCGCTTGTACTACGCCGTTGATGGTCGAGTCGATCAAGATGCGTCCAGAAATACTACGAATCACACCCAAGGCGACCCGATCAAGGCTGACACGATAACGCCCAAGCCCCGAGGCCTGTACTTGCTCGGGCACCAATTCCAACCAACTCTCTGCGCTGCTGACGCGCGCCGTGACATTACCGAAGCCAGGATTGCTCAGGGTTAATGTGGCCAAGCTCTCGGCACCAATAAAGCTCAATTGGGAGGGAAACACCTGCAGCTGATCCGCGATGACAACGCCCATTGCATTCACGGACTTCACGGCATTGATCAAGCCGGCCCCAAAGCGGCGGCGCAAACCGATGTTATCCGTCAGCTGGCCAGCGTCCAAGAGTGCCTGGACGCGCACAGGCGTCAGGGTTTGACCCCGCAATTGCGCCTGTTGTTTCATCAGTGCAAATACGCCCGTCACATGAGGCGCTGCCATGGAGGTGCCGACGAGTTCGGCATATTCACTGGCCTGCACCGTGGACAAAATGCCGTCTTGAAAGCCGTCATATAGCACATCATTGGGATGGGTTCCCCCCGGCGCCGCCAAGTCGATGAAGTCCCCATAATTGGAGAAACCGGACAAGGTACGCTGATCCGTCACCGCACTCACGGCAAAAACCCGAGGATGCGCAGCCGGATAGTAAGGCAAACTATCGGCGTTGTTGCCGGCCGCCGCCACCACGATGACGCCCTGGTCAATCGCGGCATTGACTGCGTTTTCGATCACCGCGGAATAATCAAGCGAACCTAAGCTGAGGTTAATGATGTCAGCGCGCGCTGAGGGCAAGCGACCACTGTTATTACTCAAACGCGCGGCATAATAAATGGCCGCGGCGACATCCGCATCGGTGCCGTCGCCCTCCTCATTCAAGACACGCAATGGCATGATCGAAGCGCCATATGCAACGCCTGCAATACCCGTTGCATTGTTCGTCGCTGCCGCAATGATGCCGGTGACGTGCGTGCCATGCTTAATACTGTCTGTATCAAAAGGATCGGTATCACGACCCCGTGTTCCATCATGATTAGGACTGGAAGCGTCATCGACAAAATCATATGCATCGGCGAGATTGATCTTGCTACTGAGGTCATCATGCAGATAGTCGACGCCGGTATCGATAACCGCGATACGCACACCACTGCCATCTGAGCGATGCTGCGGATTGGAGGCATCCCTGTTCCACGCTGCCGGCAGGCCAATTAAGGCCAGGTTCCACTGCCGATCGAACAAGGGGTCATCCGGCACACTAGCACGTTGACGTATATAATTGGGTTCGGCGTAGAGGACTTCAGGATCTTGGCGTAAGCGGGCAATCGTTTCCAGAGTGTCGCGCTTGAGCTGGACATGAGCGTCTACCCTGGCGGCACTTGCGCTCTGAGCAGCCGGTGCAGCACTGCGCGAAATTCGAGCGTTGCCATCCAGGCGTAATAGATCCAACTGATGACCAATACCCTGGCCACGAATCAAGCGGTGTCGCTGCGCTACGGCTTGTCGTACTTGCTCCGCTCTCGGATTTTTCGTGCTCGCGGATTGTGGCGTATTCGTTGTTTCTTCTGGGGTTCGGTACTTAACGATGATTTCCCCCGGCACAAAGTTCGATTCAAGCGACACGGCGGATTGCCTGACGACACCTGCACTGGATAGCTGAGCGGAGATATCCAATGTATAAAGTAACGGGTAAGAACTCTCCAAGGCCTCAAGCGTCAACAGTCGGTCTCCGGTGCTGTCGACCGTGATACTGCGCGTGGTTTCAGAATTAAGGGTGAGGGTTTGCAATGGAATACTGGGTGTATCCGGCTCACTGATCGTCAGGCGCAAACTGAAACTCTGCCCCTGCGCTTCTTCATCGGCATGAAATCCACTGAGGCGTATAATCTGCCCGGCCACCAGACTGGTCGTAAAGTAATCCGCAACATCTCTGGAAAAAATACTATTTGGACTGGCTGAGTAGGTCCCCGCACGGCCACTCAAATAGCCTCCCACCAATGCCGGATTGCTGATTGTCTTAGCGACATCCTGCAACACGATGCTGCGATCGCGCGGCTGCACATCAAGGTCAAAATCAGAGCCAGCAAGCGGGTACACAGCACCGCTGAGGGTAAAACGGGTTGCCACGTTGGCGGCGTTGGAGTCAGACGATCCCCCGCCACACCCCACGAGTAGAATACTCAGTATTGCCCCTGCACATAGCTTTAAACTGTTTACCACTCTCATCATGCCACATCTCAAGCCAGACCAAGGCCAGCCTTCTCACAACCAATTTCTGTTAGCAGTATAAACGATCAAACGGCATTTCTCGCTCTCCCTAAAACGCTTATAGTAGCGCCTGAATCGACCCACGCAGACAGACCGCATGAAACACGTCTTACATGAGCTTAGCGAACTGATCCTCTGGATCAATCGTCAGGGTTGGAGCCCTGCCACGAGCACCAATTACTCGCATCGCGACCAAGATAACGACAAGCACTGCTATATTTCACGTTCCGGTGTCGATAAAAGCCGCTTTACCGCCGGCGACTTCTTGCTTCTTAGCTTAGAAGGTGAACTTCTGGGCAACAGCATTGGGCAAAAAACTTCTGCCGAAACCGGCATCCACTTGATGCTATATCAAAACACCGATGCGCAGTGTGTACTTCATACCCACTCCAAGGCCGATACTCTGCTGTCCCGCTTTTATGCACGGGACGGAGCGGAGGGGCTCACACTGGCCGGCTATGAGCTGCTAAAAGGTCTCGCCGGCATCAATACGCACGAATGTTCGGTCGTTGTCCCCATCTTCGCCAACAATCAGGATATCACCGCGCTCAGCAGCGAGATGCAAGCCTATTTACAGGAACACCCGGACTGCCGGGGGATGTTCATTGAAAGTCATGGCTTTTATACTTGGGGCGGCTCACTGCCAGAGGCGAAACGTCATCTGGAAGTGTTCCAGTTTTTGTTTGATTGCGAGCTGGATTGGTTGCGATTGCGCATGCAGTTGTAAGCGCGATTCAGCAGGTTTTTTAGAGAGGCGAACGCATGGCCATACTGACCATCCCTGAGACCGGCGAATCCTTTGCTGATCCCAAGCGTATTAAGGAATACCTGCAAGCGCGCGGCGTATTTTTCGAACAGTGGGACACGCCCGCCAAGCTCGCCAGTGATGCCGATCAGGAGACTGTGCTCGCGGCCTATGCAGACGTACTAAAGCCTTACATGGAAGCGAACGGCTATACCGTAGCGGATGTGATCAATATTCACCCGGCCATCGATAATTACCCGGCTATTCGCGCCAAGTTCTTATCGGAGCATACACACAGCGAAGATGAAGTGCGCTTCTTTGTGGATGGCCAAGGCTTATTCTGGTTCAACATTGACGGGCACCCAGTCTTTAATGTGCTGTGTCAGCAAGGCGACCTGATTTCAGTCCCCAAGAATACCAAGCACTGGTTCGATGCCGGCGCTTTTGCGCCTAATGTCAAAGCCATACGCATTTTTATCGATCCGGCAGGCTGGGTACCCCATTACACCGAATCGGGCATCGAGAAGCGCTATCAATGAACGTTTCGGGCACTGAACTACGGGCGATCGTGACCGATATTGAAGGCACCACCACCTCGGTTGCCTTCGTCTACGATGTCCTATTCCCCTACTTTTCGGCGCATATCGAAGATCTGCTGAGTCTGCAAGGGGATGCAACGGTTAAACAGTGCTTTGATGCGATCAAGACGCTTTTGGGACCTACCGCTGACGATCGAGATGTGATCGAGCAACTGCGTCGATGGGTGGCAGAAGATCGCAAAGAAACCCACCTAAAAACCTTACAAGGCGTGCTGTGGCAAAAAGCTTATGAGCAAGGCCAGATCAGTGGTCATATCTATGAAGACGTGCCCCCTGCCCTCAAACGCTGGCACGCAGCCGGTTTGACGCTGGCCATCTATTCCTCAGGCTCAGTGGCGGCGCAAAAGTTGCTGTTCGGGTTTTCGGACTATGGTGACCTGAGGCCTTATTTTTCACACTATTTCGACACCCATATTGGGCACAAACGCGAACCCCAGTCCTATGCGCGAATCAGTGAAGTGATGGCGCTTGCAGCAGGGACGATTCTGTTTTTATCAGACATCGAACAGGAACTCGATGCCGCCGCAGCGGCCGGCATGCAGACTTTGCAGTTGGTTAGGCCAGGCACCAAGCGTTCGATGAAACATCTTACGGTTACGAGTTTCGCAGATATTCGACTAAATGGCCCCAAATAGGCTTGGTAGGCGGGACCTTCAGTCCGACAGCGGACTCTCAGACCGCACAACCGTTTAGTTTTAACACCGAGTTGCCCGCTTTGTCGGACTGAAGGTCCTACCTACAAATAGATCAACTCACTATTAAATGTTGCCAGGAATAGATTATCTCGCACGATGCGCAGAGACGATCTTCGCCACCGACGTCGATTCTTGCGTCAAAAACTGCCAGGTCAAATCCACCAGAGCCTTGGCTTCGCCCCTTCGGCGCCCGCGCAATATTGTTTTGGGGCCACCCACATAGCGCACCCATTCGCCCAACTCCTGTAAGCCCTCTTGCCGTGCCACAAGGGCCTGATACCCCGTTGCTTCGCGGAGCTTGGTATCGCTGAAGGTTTGGGTGCGAAAGGTGTAAATCACGCTGGACTTACTGCCCACGATGTCCGCAAGCCGTTCCGACCAGAGCAGCATCGGCGCGATAAACTTGGGTAAATGTCGCGTCGCCGGGGCAAAGCCGCAGGCAACCAGTTGATCGTTAATCAAGGTTTTCGCAGGGATCGGCTGATCATCGGAGGCAAAGTAAATTTGCTGTCGACAGGTTTCGGTTTGTGCGATCAACATCGCAGCGTGAACAAAATTTGCGACATGCAGGCACTCAAGCAAATTACTGCCGTCGCCAAAAAAACTCATGCGCCCCGCCATATGGGGCTTGATCAGTGTGGGCAGATTATTGGTGTCACCCGCGCCCCAAGTCCAAGGGGGGCGAATCACGCTACCACCGGGGTGCTGTGTAACCACCATTTGTTCCACCTGGGCTTTGGAGGCGCCGTAGTGGTCTACAAAATCAGCCGGATAAGGATAGGCTTCGCTTTGTTCGAAGATATCGCGATTTTCCAAGGCCACCGCTTGCGTAGAACAGGCCACTAAACGCGGCACCTCGCGACAGGCGTCGATCAGGTTTTGCGTGCCTTCGATATTCGCCGCTAAAAACTTCGCGTACTCGCCTTTGAATGCCGCTCGGGCTGCATAGTGGAAACAGACGTCCAAGCCTTTGCCAAAACGCTCCAAACTGGCCCGATCTTCCAGGCTCCCTGCCGCCACTTCAACGCCCTGCGGCGGCTCCGTCACATAGGGGTGCCCCTCACGTACCAAAATCCGCACCGGCACGCCCATACGCACCAGCGAAGCCACGTGAACCATCCCTACGAATCCGGTCGCACCCGTGATGCCAATCATGTCGTCGCCTCTTTTTTGTTTTGGTCTTGATCGCTGCGATCATATTAGCCGAGGCACGCGAAATAAATCCCATTGGTGGTAAAGTCTGTTGCCTGGCGTCGGGCTCTGGTTAAATAGGTCCTCGCATGCGCGACGCCATCCATCTGTCACAGGAGGCCCCACAGATGAAATACGATAATATTCTGCAGACCATCGGCAATACCCCTCACGTGCGTATCAACCGGCTGTTCCGGCCAGACATAGAAGTCTGGATGAAGCTGGAGCGCGCAAACCCAGGCGCCAGCATCAAAGACCGTATTGGTCTGGCGATGATTGAAGATGCCGAGCGCTCGGGCAAACTGCAACCCGGAACCACCATTATCGAACCCACGTCCGGCAATACCGGTATTGCACTGGCACTCGCTGCGGCGGTCAAAGGCTACAAATTAGTTCTGACGATGCCCGAATCCATGTCCATCGAGCGCCGCAAGTATATGAAAGCGCTTGGCGCAGAATTGGTACTGACCCCAAAAGAAAAAGGCATGGGCGGTGCGATTGAGCGCGCCAAAGAATTGATTGCAGAAACGCCCAATAGTTGGATGCCACAGCAGTTTGAAAACCCCGCCAACGTGCAGGTCCATCGCGACACCACCGCCAAAGAAATTCTGGCCGACTTTCCTGAAGGCATCGACTATCTGATTACCGGTGTTGGCACCGGCGGTCATATCACTGGGTGTGCGGAAGTGTTGAAAGAGGCCTTCCCCAAACTCCAGGTCTTCGCCGTCGAACCGGAAAAGTCACCGGTCATCAGTGGCGGACAAAAAGGTCTGCATCGCCTGCAAGGCATTGGCGCGGGCTTTATTCCCGCTGTGCTGAATACGCAGATATTGAGCGGTACGATTCAGGTGACGGAAGAAGACTCGTTTAATATGGCGCGCCAGTGTGCAGCCAAAGAAGGCATTTTTGTGGGTATATCTTCAGGCGCGACCTTGGCCGCAGTAAACAAGAAGCTGGCCGAGATTCCGGCCGGCAGTCG
>JBFHRI010000114.1:0-9087 GCA_041591755.1 Oleiphilaceae bacterium | reverse complement strand
CCCAAGTCAAAGCCATTTTAGGCGGGATCACCTGTCCAACCTTGTTAATAGGGGGGGATCAGGGGTATTTTCATCAGTATCCTGATTTGCATATGCGTCGGGCTTATATTTCACAGCTCGAGTATCAAACCGTTACCGGAGGACACCACTTTCATATGGAAGCCGGTGCCGAACAAACAGCCAGGTTGATTCATGACTTTATCCAGCGTGCGTAATGTTCTGTTTTTGTCTCTCTTTTTCAGTTTGAGTGCGCGGGCGGAGTTGCCGTTCCCATTCGAGGTTCCGAGTTCAGTGCAGGAATTGGAGCGTTCGCTGGGCCAGGATGCGCATTTTGTGTTTTTGAGTGCGCCCAAACGCATCAACAATGAGATACGCCATGAGAAGCGCGAGCGGGTCAAAGGTACCGCGCATGAATATTTGTTCTGGATCGAAAATAATTACCCAGTGAAATCTGTGCACGAATATTTCCTACGCTGGCTTAAGGCCTCCGGCGAGCTGCTGTACAGTTGTGAGCAGCGCGGCTGTGAATCGAGCAGTGTTTGGGCCAATGAAATTTTTAGGCAGCCCAAATTGTACGGGCGCGATAGCGACCAATATTATCTGGTGGGGCAGTATGTGCTGGAAGGCAAGCAGTATTGGGTCAGCGTCTACAGTGTATTGAATGGCCGACGCCATGGTTATTCCTACGTCCGATTGATCGAGACAGAAGTTTCTGATCGGGGGCCCATTATTCAAGGACAAAGTTTTACAGCTGCCGGGGCGGCCCAGGCTGATTTCTCTGCCATTCTGCGAGACTTGGAGCGTGCACCCAAGAGTCACTGGTGGCTCGTGGTGTACAGCGCGATGCCGGCGCAAGGCGGCGTCAGCGCGCGCTTGCCGCAGATGGAAAAGCAGGCGCAGGAGGTCGCTCAGGTGTTGGTGAAGCAGCGCCAGTTCCCTGAGTCACGGCAGCGCATTCATCTTGCTGGCCCGTTTAATGAGCCAGATTCTAAGCTCAAAGCCGATATTTGGTATCGGCTCTATGTACAACCCTAAGCGCTAGTGGGGAAGCCCAGGCAAGCATTTTGCCTGGGAACTGGCTATAATGCCGCGCTTCGAAAATTTACGCGGCCGCTGCACATGTTTCATTCCGACACTCGCAATCTTGAGTCCATCGCGGACTTCATTCGTTATGCCTATTCCGCTTTGCGCCGCAGTGGCGTTTACTTTGGTCATGGTACCGACAACGCCTGGGACGAGGCGGTGCAGCTGGTATTGCTTTCTTTGCATCTGCCTTGGGATTTCGACTCGCAAATGTGGTTTACGCGTCTGGCAGATGACGAAAAAATTGTGTTGTCGCAGCGCTTGGAACGTCGAATCAATGAACGACTGCCGCTGCCTTATTTAACCAACGAAGCCTGGTTTTGCGGTTTTCCGTTTTATGTTGATGAACGGGTTCTGGTGCCGCGTTCCCCAATCGCCGAACTCATACAGCGCCATTTTGAACCCTGGTGGCAGTCGTATGCGCCGCAACGCATGCTTGATCTGTGCACCGGCAGTGGCTGCATCGGGATTGCGTGTGCCATGTATTTCGAGGACGCCGAGGTCGATCTGATCGATGTCTCCGAAGAAGCCTTGAGTGTGGCCGCTAAAAATGTGCGCGCGTTCGATTTGGAACATCGGGTGCACCTATTGCAATCTGATGTATTTCAGGGCATTGCAGATAGCGGCGTGCAGTATGACTTGATTGTGTCGAATCCACCTTATGTCGACGCAGGCGATTTGGCCAGCATGCCGGAAGAGTTTCAGCATGAGCCCGCCTTGGGTTTGGCGGCGGGTCAGGATGGGCTCGATATCGTGCGGCGCATCCTGGCGCAAGCTCATCAGTTTCTGACGCCTGACGGGCTGTTGGTGGTCGAGGTCGGCAACAGCTGGGAAGCCCTCGAAGCCGCCTATCCCGAGGTGCCGTTTATGTGGGTTGAATTTGAACAGGGTGGGCATGGTGTGTTCGTGATGACGGCCGAAGAGTTGGGCCGTTATGCGTCTGCCTTGCAATCTTAATCCTGCAATCGTCTTGAGAGAGTCTTAATCATGGCAGGCAATACATTTGGAAAGCTATTCACGGTAACGACTTTTGGCGAGAGTCACGGCCCGGCCTTGGGTGCCATCATTGATGGCTGCCCACCTGGTATCGAGTTGACCGAAGCGGATATTCAGGGTGATCTGGATCGACGCAAACCAGGAACTTCTCGCTATACCACTCAGCGTAAGGAATCCGATAGCGTCAAGATTCTCTCTGGGGTGTTCGAAGGTAAGACCACGGGAACGCCCATCGGGCTGCTGATCGAAAACGAAGATCAGCGCTCCAAGGATTACGCTAACATCGCCAACACCTTTAGGCCGGCCCATGCCGATTACGCCTATAACCAGAAGTTTGGCTTTCGTGACTATCGTGGCGGTGGTCGTTCCTCAGCGCGAGAAACTGCCATGCGCGTCGCCGCTGGCGCCATTGCCAAGAAGTATTTGGCGCAGGTGGAGGGGATTGAAATTCGCGGTTATCTCTCGCAGCTGGGGCCCATTGCTATCGAAACCGTAGACTGGGACGAGATTGGTAATAACCCATTTTTCTGTCCAGACGCCAGTAAGGTGTCGGAGATGGAAGCGTACATGCAACAGCTCAATAAAGAAGGTAACTCGATTGGTGCCAAGATTACCGTGGTGGCGCGGCATGTTCCGCCCGGACTGGGGGAGCCCATTTTTGATCGCTTGGATGCCGAGTTAGCGCATGCATTGATGAGCATCAATGCCGTCAAGGGGGTCGAGATTGGTGATGGGTTTGCGGTGGTCGGTCAAAAAGGCACCGAGCATCGTGACGAAATGACCCCGCAGGGTTTTCTCTCGAATCATGCCGGCGGCATTCTCGGTGGCATCTCGACCGGGCAGGACATCGTCGCCCATATTGCGCTGAAACCCACCTCAAGCATTCGCTTGCCCGGGCGCAGCATTGATGTTGAAGGCAATCCCATCGAAGTGGTGACACATGGTCGACATGATCCCTGTGTGGGGATTCGTGCCACACCGATCGCCGAAGCGATGATGGCGCTGGTGCTGGTGGATCATTTTTTACGCCATCGGGGTCAAAACGCAGAGGTACAGTGCCGTACGCCCCGGATCCCTGGTTCGGTGGATGCGTCTTAATGAAAGTTTCTGATTTTGATTTTGAATTACCGGATGAATTGATCGCCCGCTACCCGACCGCGTCGCGAACGGGTAGCCGCTTACTCCGCCTGAATGGCCCGGAAGGCGCCATTTCGCATCATCGTTTTACCGAACTACCCCAGTTTCTCGAAGCGGGCGATCTGTTGGTATTTAACAATACCAAAGTCGTTCCGGCGCGCCTGTTCGCGACCAAAGAAACCGGAGGCCAGGTTGAAATTCTGTTTGAGCGTAAGCTGAGCGATACAAATTTTCTCGCACTAGTGCGTGCCAGCAAAGCGCTCAAGCCCGGAGCACGCGTCACGCTTGAGAATGGTGAGCCGCTTGAAATGGTGCAGCGCCATGATGATCTGTTCGAATTGGCGACGCAGGGCGAAGAGGTCTTTAGTTTGCTTGAGCGCTGTGGTCACATTCCCTTGCCGCCCTACATTGATCGCGCGGATGCCCAGGAAGATCGCAGTCGCTATCAGACCGTTTACGCTGAAAAGCCGGGTGCGGCGGCGGCCCCGACGGCGGGCCTACACTTTGATCAGGCAATGTTGGATACGCTCAGAGCGCAAGGCGTCAACATCGCTTTTATGACTTTGCATGTCGGAGCCGGCACGTTCCAGCCAGTGAAGGTAGACGATGTGAAGGCGCATAAGATGCACAGCGAGTGGATTGATATTCCGGCTGAATTGGTGTCTGAGGTGGCGGCGACCAAGGCCGCCGGAAAACGCGTGATTGCGGTCGGCACCACCAGTTTGCGCGGCTTGGAAAGCGCCAGTCAAAGCGGTCGTCTCCAACCGATGCAGGGTGACACAGACATTTTTATTTACCCCGGTTATGAATTTAAAACGGTTGATGGCCTGCTGACCAATTTCCATTTGCCTAAATCGACCTTGCTTATGTTGGTGTCGGCGCTGGCCGGCCAAGAGCAGATTCTGGCTGCCTATCGCGCGGCCGTGGCGGAGCGCTACCGCTTTTTCAGTTATGGCGATGCGATGTTCATTACGCCTCAGGCACACCCCAATAAAGCTGAGGTGGGCGCATGAGTGAGCGGCAATGTTTCATGCAGTTTGATCTGCTTGCGCAGGACGGATACGCGCGTCGCGGGACGCTACACTTCCCGCGTGGGCAGGTGCAAACACCGGCTTTCATGCCGGTAGGCACCTATGGCACGGTGAAGGGCATGTTGCCACGGGATATTGAAGCGATCGGCGCAGAGATCATATTGGGCAATACCTTTCATTTAATGTTGCGTCCAAGTACCGAAGTGGTACGAGAGCATGGCGACCTGCACGATTTCATTCAATGGCAGGGGCCGATCCTGACGGATTCTGGCGGCTTCCAGGTATTCAGTCTGGGGGAGATGCGTAAAATCTCAGAAGAAGGCGTCGTGTTCAAATCTCCGATCAACGGCAGCAAGGTGTCGTTGAGCCCGGAAACATCTATCCAGGTGCAACGAGAACTGGGCTCGGATGTAGTCATGATCTTTGACGAATGCACACCCTATCCGGCGACCGAGCAACAGGCGCGTGATTCTATGGCGCTTTCTTTGCGCTGGGCGGCACGCAGCAAGACGGCACATGGGGATAACCCCGCCGCCCTGTTTGGTATCGTGCAAGGCGGTATGTACGAACATTTGCGGACTGAGTCGCTGCAAGGGCTTACCGAAATCGGTTTCGATGGCTATGCCATTGGAGGGTTATCGGTAGGCGAGCCGAAGGACGATATGATTCGGGTGCTCGACCATCTGGCCGAAGAAATGCCGCAGGATCGCCCCCGCTATTTGATGGGGGTGGGTAAACCCGAGGATATTGTTGAAGCCGTGCAACGCGGTATCGATATGTTTGATTGCGTGATGCCGACGCGCAACGCACGCAATGGGCATTTATTTACCTCGACTGGAGTGGTCAAAATTCGCAATGCGATCCATCGTCACGATACCGGACCCTTGGACGCGGAGTGCGATTGCTACACTTGCCAGCATTTCAGCCGCAGCTACCTGCATCATCTTGATAAATGCGGCGAAATGCTGGGGGCGCAACTGAATACGATTCACAACCTGCGGTATTACCAGAATCTGATGGCTGGATTGCGAGGGGCCATCGAACAAGGTACATTGTGCGACTTTGTCAGCACCTTCTATGCCAAAAGAGCAGGCGACTCGCGATCTCAAAGTGACGCCGATGCAAAAACTGTTGAGGGGCTGTGAGGCAAGTCACGCGTTGTAGAGATGCGTAGCATTAAGCATTGAATTATCGAGTTTCGGGCCCATTTATTGGCCGCACCCCCCTACAGGGCGTTGAACTTCGGATGAGTCGAGCGTCCTAAACTCGAAACCTGACACCATTTGTAAATTTGAGGAAATATCCATGCGTTATCGTTCTGTACTGGTCAGTTTGTTTACCCTGCTGGGTTTCAGTTCCTTGGTGGCGGCCGAGGGCGCCCCGGTTGCTCCGGAAGGCCCAAGTGCCATGGTGCAGTTGCTGTTTTTTGGTGGTTTTATCCTGATTTTCTACTTCCTGATGTGGCGTCCCCAGGCCAAGCGCAACAAGGAGCACAAAGAGCTGATCGCGGGCTTGAACAAGGGCGACGAAGTCGTGACCAATGGCGGTATCGCTGGCCGTGTAACGAAGGTCACCGATGATTTTGCGGTGGTTGAGATTGCCGAAGGGGTTGAGATCAAAGTTCAGAAATTCGCGGTCGCGCAAACCCTGCCCAAGGGTACGCTAAAGGCCATTTAAGCGGCGTTACGGCCGACCTGTACCGCCTATTAAAAAGGAAAGAGCGCGCGCTCGCGCGCTCTCGTCACCGATCAACCAGAACACCGGAACGTCCCATGCAAAACCAGTATCCCGCGTGGAAATATCTGCTCATCATTCTCGTCATGTTGGTCAGTACGATCTATGCCTTGCCCAACTTGTACCCCGACGATTTCGCGGTGCAGGTCACCGGCGCGCAAGCGACCATCGTGCCTGACCAGGCCGTACTCGAAAAATCCAAGGCCGTACTGGAAGAAGCGAATATTCAGGCAAAGTCCTATGAGCTGACCGCCAAGAACGTCTTGGTTCGTCTAAAGAGCGGAGAGGACCAGTTGCGTGCACAGGCCCTCTTGAGTCGGGGTCTAGGTAACGATTATCTGTCGGCGCTGAATATGGCGGAAACCACGCCCGAGTGGTTGCGCGCAATCAACGCAGGACCCATGAAACTGGGTTTGGACCTGCGTGGCGGGGTTCACTTCCTGCTGGAAGTGGATATGGAAAAAGCCCTGGAAACCCGAATTGCGTCCAATATCAGCGAGCTTAAGGTCAAGATGCGCGAAGAGCGAATCCGATATCGTGCGGTCGAGCGAGATGGCGTCGACGGGATTCGTATCGAGTTGCGTGACCAGGAGGAGCGTTCCAAGGCTGAAGCGCTGGCGTTCAAGGATTTCCGTCAATACACCCGAGACAGTGTCGATGAAAATGGCGAAGTCGCTTTGGTCTTGCGTTTGTCCGAGCAAGAGGTCAAATCCGTCGAAGATTACGCCGTGCAACAGAACTTGGTGACCCTGCGCAATCGTGTCAACGAATTGGGTGTGGCGGAACCTTTGGTGCAGCGTCAAGGCCGCAATCGCATCGTGGTGGAGTTGCCTGGGGTGCAGGATACGGTCGCTGCGAAACGTATTATCGGTAAGACCGCGAACCTGGAATTTAGGCTGGAAGGTCGGCCCGATGCAAGCAGCTTAGACGTTCAAAAGTTCGAGTTTAAAGGCCAGCCGGGCGTGGCCGCATTGCTCGAAAAAGATGTCATCGTGCGTGGCGACAACGTGGCCAATGCCAACGCTAGTTTCGATGAGAATGGTCAGCCACAGGTGAATATTACGCTGGATGGCAGCGGTGGTCGCATGATGCTGGATGTGACCAAGCGTTCAATTGGTCGCAAGATGGGCGTGTTATTCATCGAACAGCGTGCCGACAATATCGAGCGCGTGGTAAATGGTGAGAAAGTCGTTGAGCGTCGCAATCGTGAAGTGCGTGAAATCATTAACTTAGCAACCATTCAAGGGGCCTTTGGTAATCAATTCCGCATTACAGGTTTGCCTTCACCCACAGAAGCGGCCGAACTGGCGCTGCTGTTGCGCGCGGGCGCCTTGGCGGCCCCGATTTATTTCGTAGAGGAGCGCACCGTAGGGCCTAGCTTAGGGCAGAAGAACATCGAAGCCGGTCTCCTGTCTATCCAGATCGGTTTCGTTCTGGTGCTGATTTTTATGTTGGTGGTGTACAAGGTGTTTGGCATCTTTGCCAATATCGCATTGCTGGCTAACGTGATTCTGTTGTGTGCGGCGATGTCGATGATCTCTGCGACGCTGACCTTGCCGGGTATGGCCGGTATCGTGTTGACGGTGGGGATGGCGGTGGATGCCAACGTACTCATCTTCGATCGTATCAAGGAAGAACTGCGCAATGGCTTGACGCCACAACAAGCGATTCACGCGGGATACGGACGAGCGTTCGTTTCTATTATTGACGCCAATATCACGACCTTAATCGCTGCATTGATTCTGTTCTCAGTCGGTACGGGACCGGTCAAGGGCTTCGCCATAACGCTGAGTCTCGGTATCTTGACTTCAATGTTTACGGCGATCGTCCTAACGCGCGCCATGGCCAACCTGGCCTTTGGCGGACGTAAATTAAAGACTTTGCCCATTTGACGATCTCAGAATCCAGGAATACAGAAATGAATCCGATTACCAAACGTGATTTTAACTTCATGGGCATTTCCAAGTTCGCGACGGTCTTGTCGGCGCTCATGATCATTGCATCGATTGCCTCCATTTCGATTCAGGGCTTAGCGCTGGGCCTGGACTTTACTGGGGGGACACTGGTTGAAGTGGAGTACTCGCAAGCGCCCAAGCTGCCTGAAGTGCGTGAGCAGCTGGCGAATGCCGGCTACAAGAGTGTCATTGTGCAAACCTTTGGTGCTGAAACCTCGATTTTAGTGCGTTTGCCTGAGGCGTTTGACGATACGATTGGTCAACGGATTGCGGCAAGCTTGAGTAGCGATACGCAGCAAGTGGAACTCAAGCGAGCAGAATTCGTGGGCTCTAATGTTGGGGAAGAGTTGCGCGAGCAGGGCGGCCTGGGTTTGTTGTTGGCCTTGGCCATGATCATGGTGTATGTCGCCTTTCGTTTCCAGTTCAAATTCTCCGTGGGAGCGGTGGCGGCCTTGATTCATGATGTGATCATCGTGCTGGGCGTGTTTTCGATCATGCGTTGGGATTTTGATTTGACCGTGTTGGCCGCTTTGTTAGCGGTCATTGGTTACTCTCTCAACGACACAATTGTGGTATTCGACCGCATCCGTGAAAACTTCCGAACGCTGCGCAAAACCGAGCCGGTTGAGGTTGTTAATAGTTCTTTGAACCAGACCCTCTCTCGTACATTAGCGACATCCTTTACCACCATGTTGGTGCTCATCGCCTTGTATTTTCTGGGGGGCGACATGATCAACGGCTTTGCTAAGGCGCTGTTGATCGGAATCGGCGTCGGTACTTACTCGTCGATTTATGTCGCGAGTAATCTGTGTTTGATGATGGGGATTTCAGCGGAAGATTTGATGGTCGAAGTGGTCGAAAAAGAAGGCGCGGAGATCGATGATCGGCCTTAAGTGAGTATCCGGCTAGCCATCCCGCGGTTGCACTGCGGGATGGCCGTAATAACTCGGATCGTGGGATGACGTAACCCGCTCAGGCAAGGTACTGTCGTAATAGTTAGAACCCGTGCAGCAATTGCACTGCTGCTTTAAGCAGCTTCGGGTTGGCCGCAATCACAGAGCGACTATTTTGCCCAAAAGGGGCGCCGTCGAATTGTGCTGTCAAAACGCCCGCTTCATGCGCGATTAAGGCAGCTGCCTCACAAGACTGGT
>JBFHRI010000113.1:0-9179 GCA_041591755.1 Oleiphilaceae bacterium | reverse complement strand
CCATGTTGCCGGCGATGATTCGGGAGTCGACCCGCACGGATGAGAGCGCCCCTGCAGCGGGCGTAGCGTCGCAGAGCGTGTCGCCGACACGCTCCTTAGACGCCGATGCTCCAGTTGGGATGGTTGATTCGCATTTTGCAACGCAATATACGAGTCAAACTGACGCAACGATACGGCCTTTGTGGGTGGAAGAGAAGGAAATCATCGAGCGCGCAATCGCCATCTGTGGCGGTAATATCCCCAAAGCCGCGGCGTTTCTGGATATCAGTGCCTCGACGATTTACCGCAAGAAGCAGCAATGGGAGGCCATTGCGGGATCTTGAGGCAGGCGACGCGCACAGCCGCTTCGAAAACGTCTGGGGGCTGCGCTCAGCCTGATTCTGTCGACAGACCATCCTGTAAATCTAATTTATTGATATTAAATAAAAAATATATTCAAGTGGGGCCGTTCTTAGCGCTCCAATAAGGTGATCCAAAACCTTTCGTTATCGTATTTTTCCCCAGGATCAAGACGCCAACTTCAAAAACTGGCACGCATTCTGCTCAAGCCTAAACATCGTATGGCGGGTGCAGTGGGCACCTTGAGCCAATTCAGGGCGCCGGTGACAGCCACTTAGGCTGCCTCACCCGCCCAGGCAACCGGGGAGAAATCTCATGAATCCTTCACAAAATTCCATAACTTTGAATTCGAATGCGCAGATCCGCGTACAAACTTCCCGTGTGCCGACTGTATTAATAGTGGATGACGACCGTTCGTTCCGCACTGTGGCGCGTTTGGCTTTAACCAAGGCGGGCTACAAGGTGCTCGAGGCGACGGACGGAGCGTCGGCCCTTGAACTGATTCAGAAAACGGCGTTTGATGCCATGGTCATCGATGCCAGAATGCCGGTGATGGACGGTTTTGAAATGTGTGCCAGGGTGCAGCAGACCTTGGGTGAGATGACGCCGCCCATGATCCTGTCGACCGGCCTGAATGACGACGCGTCCATTCAGCGGGCATTTGAGGCGGGCGCGATCGACTATGTGACCAAGCCGCTGAATTGGCGCATTCTGACCGGTAAGCTGAACTATTTGATCGAAAGTTACGCGACCAAGAAATCCGCTCAGCAATCGGATCAAAAGCTGCGTCAGATCATCAATGCTTCTTCAGGTACCCATTTGGTCTTGGATCGCGAGGCGGTGATTTGCGCGACCCACGGCACTGAATCCCTGCCGACGTTTCAACACTATCCGTTCAATGTGGGTGATTGCCTGTTTGATGTGTTGCCGGCCGAAAGCGTCAACAACTTGTTGGCTGGCTGGAAACGCATGCTCGATACCGGCGAGTCCGGGCCTTTGATGATCGCCAACCATGACACGCAGGAGCCCTTCGTATTGGAGTTGAGCTTCGTCGCCACCGAGCCGGGTCAAGCGGTTTGTCTGATCAAGGATTTTACCGGCAGCTACCTCAGTGAGCAGCGCATTTACTCACTGGCCTTTCAGGATCGAGCCACCGGCGTCGGTAATCGTGCCCGCTTGGTCGACTGGCTGAACCAGGCTACTCACCTTCGCGACGCCGCCGAGAATAGCGCGGTTGTGCGCATCAGCTTGCGTCAGTTCCACGAGCAGGAGCTGCGGATTGGCCGCTCCGGCTTGGATGCACTGGCCGCCAAAGTGGCGGAACGTTTACTTGCAGTCGCGGCGCCAGACCAGGTTCAAGGCGCAGATGCGGCAGAACTCGATACCTGTGTTAGTCGTATTGCTGAGGACGAATTTGCAATTGGTGTTGTAGGTAGTTTCAGTACCTGTTTCCTCTCTTCATTCGCCCAGGACATTCTCGAAGCCTTGCTGCAAGGCTACGAAATCGACGCTACAGTCTTGCGTTTGGATGCCCGAATTGGTCTGGCGGATCGACGTTGTGTCGGGGCCGATCCGGCTGAACTCCTGAACTGCGCCTCGTTGGCGATGAAACTGTCCGAGGCCAAGGGCGGTGATGTGATTGCCTTATTCGATGAGCAGTCACGCACTCAGCTGAAGCAACAGGCCGATCTGGAAAAATTTCTGCGTCGCGACATCGAGGCGCGTGCACTGCACATGGCTTATCAACCCAAAGTTGATGCTGACAGCTTGCAACTAGTGGGGGTCGAGGCGCTGTTACGTTGGAACTGTGAGGAGCTCGGCCCGGTGTCTCCCGGCGCTTTCATTCCTTTGGCAGAGCAATGCGGTCTGATGACCGAGCTGAGCAAGCTGGTGATCGAGAAAGTGCTCGACCAGTTGGTGTCTTGGCAGGATTCTAGCCTCGAGAGTATTCCGGTGGCGATCAATATCTCCGGTTCGCATTTGAGTGCCAGCGACTTTGTTTGCGATTTGGCGCGCGAGATCGAAGCGCGTGCTATTAGTCCGCATCTGATTGAGTTGGAGGTCACTGAAAGCGTGATGATCGACTCCAAGAGCTGTGCGGTCGCCAATCTGCGTAAGCTGCGTGACCATGGCATCAAGATTTCGGTGGATGACTTCGGTACCGGCTACTCCTCCTTCAGTTATTTGAGCAGCTTGCCGGTCGATGTCTTGAAGATCGACCGTAGCTTCGTAATGAGCATTAATGAAGATCCGAAATCCCTGGCCATCGCGAAGGCCATCATCACGGTGGGGCATGAATTGGGTTTGCAGGTGGTGGCCGAAGGCGTGGAAACCAAGGATCAGCTGTTGACCCTACGTGAACTCGGCTGCGATACCATTCAAGGGTATTTCACCGGTCGCCCGGTCGTTGCATGCGACTTTGTCAAAGAAACCCAAGCGGCCCAAATCGCCGCTACATATTGACGTTATAGTCGGGCGGTTTCGCCTGGCGGCGTCTCAACCTCACTTAACAACTCACGAGGGAATTAAGATGTATCCTGAATGGTGTGCGTTATCGCGTTATTCCAAAGTATCTCAGGGCTCGCTGCGAGTGGTGATGGCGGCGTCGGTCCTGTTGCTCACTGCATGTGGTGGTGGCGGTGGCGAATCCGGCGCTGCGGCTACCCGCCACGCGGAGGCGCCTACTGAGCTCTCGACGAATAGTCGGGCACTGGCCGATCACCAGGCGCCCGCTGCGTTTGGCTTTGACAACTTTCGTCAAGTCAGCCTGCAAGTGGATTTGGCCGAGTTAACCCGCGATCTGGTGGGTTCGGTGTTCGTGGTGAAAGTTTCTGACAGTCAGTTAAACACCTTGTATTTGTCCGGTTTTGCTCTGCGGGATCAGGTGGCCATCGAGTTTTCGGTGCCGCGCGCGGAGCATCGTTTGTGGCTTGAAGTGTATAGCGATGTTGGACAGCAGAACTCAGTCTTACAGGAGATCAGCTTATGAACCGCCGGTACTCTCACGCTTTGTTTATCGTCTTACTCATGACGGTGTGTGCGTCCGTTAAGGCTCAAGTCGTGTCCTTTGGCTTTGCTGATACGATTAAGTCGAACGGGCGCGGACTCATTAATTTACTCAAGCCGGCCGACCAATCGCGCGTCATTACGGCGGCTCAGCTTGAGGCCTTCCGCCAAAACAATGAGGGCGCCCTCGTGTTCGCCGTAGATGTTAACGAAGCCGCTTCGGGCAGCGAAAAAGCCGAAACCCAGGGCGTGGCCATCGACAGTTTGACCCTGCGCGTCACGTTTGGCTCGGAAATCGTCGAGTACACTGAATACGCCACGCAAACCCAATCAATCCTGCTTAAAGCCGGCGCCCCTGCGCGTAGCGTGTATGCCACGCTATTGGGGGAAGCCGGATCAAATCGTGTGTCAGTGGATGCGGAGAGTGTTATCAACAATTCGTCGTTTGACGCGACTCTGCGGGTGCCGGTCGATCGCGACCTGATACAGGCCTCGTCCATCATATTGGACATTCGACTACTGCAAACGGATACCACCTTGGGTGATCCAGAAGCTTTTTATGATTTCAGTAACGGCTTCGAATCGGTTGCATTGCTTAGCGCGGCAGATGCGGCCTACCTCGACGAACTACAGGCCGGTCATGCTGGCGCTCCGCTAGTGCTGTTGGATGACGGGGCGCCGAGCGGCTTAAGCTGGCTCTATTATCCCTCGGCGCAAAGCTACTTTCTGGTGTCTTACGAAGATCTTTTCCCTCAACGGGGCGACTATGACTTCAATGATTTAGTCGTGGCCTATCAGGTGGCGGTCGGAGTGGGTGAATCTGGTGCCGTCAGACGGATTCAGGGGACGGGCTTTTTACTCGCACGGGGGGCCGCCTACAACCATGATTGGCATTTGCGCATTCCGTTGCCCGATCATGCTTCCGGGCGCGCATCATTGAGTTTGTTTGCGCCGGGTGCAGAAACCCCATTGCCCGGTTATCCGCGCAATGTTGAGGTTGCCGGCGACATCGATCTGACCTTGGCGGAGTCAATCCTGAATATCTTTTTTGATGGTGGCTCGACTTACGTTAATACCTTTGCGGAACAAGCGGTCGTCCCCGGACCGCGCTTCGAGTTTGCGGTGGATCTGGACAGTCCGATTGCGCGTAACGCCATTGGTGCGGCTCCCTTTGATCCCTACATCTATGTATATGAGACCGGTTACGAAGTGCATCTAGTGGACCAGAAACCTGTACTCTCATATTCCAGCAACTCGGCAAACGGACATACCGAATTTCGTGATGCACAAGGATTCCCGTTTGCCATGTTGTTTCCGGATGATTGGCAGCCGCCCTTGGCAGCGATCGATATTGGTTTGGCCTATCCCAATTTCCTCGACTTCATCCAGTCCCGTGGCGCCACGGCCATGGATTGGTATCGACAACCTCAGGCCGAGAGAATCAAACAAATCGGCTTCAAGCAGTGGTAGTGGATTGGCTGGGAGCATCTTCACGACAGCGTGGCGTAGCCAGGATGCCGGAAAGTCGGTTCGTTAGGCGAGGATAGACAAGTGCAAGCGATGATTAACGCAATAGGACAGCGCATGCAAGGCATGCTGGAGCACCGTTTGCTCGGATGGATCGGTTGGACGGGCGGCGCGCAGTTAGTCAATCGTGTGATTCGCCTGGCCACCACCGTCGTGGTGGCCAGAGTGCTGCTGCCAGAAGAGTACGGGATGGTCGCGCTCATCTTCACGGTGCACGAGCTGATCGGCGCGATCTTACAGGGCAGCACGCAGACACGCTTGGTTCAAGTGGACGAGGATGCGCTCCCGGCATTATGTGCGACGTCCTATACCCTCAATTGGATCATTGCGCTGGTGTTGTTAATGCTACAAATCAGTAGCGCCGCACTGTTGAGTTTTTTTTACGCGGAGTCGGCGTTATTTTTACCGATTTGCGTGCTCGGCCTGATCTACCTGCAGTTGCCCTTTGCGATGGTGCAAACCGCGCTCAATCTGCGAGCGGGTAAGTTAGCTGTGGTCGCCAAAGTGGATAGCCTGCAGAGCTTTTTAGATGCCGGCTTGACCATCACGCTGGCCCTTGCAGGTTTGGGGATCTGGGCCTTGGTGTTGCCCAAGTTATTGGTGACGCCTGTCTGGATTGTGTTGCATCGGCGCCATTGTGACTGGCGCCCTGAACGCCATTGGTGTGTACAGGGATGGCGTCAGGTATCGCGTTATTCCGGCAATGTCATTGTGAGCGACTTACTGTGTACGCTGCGCCACAACGTCGACTACCTATTGGTCGGTTATTTTTGGGGCCTGGAGGCGCTCGGGGTGTATTTTTTTGCCTACAATGCCGGCCTCGGCATCAGTTTAAGCTTGCAACAGGCGATTCGGACCGCACTGCTACCTTATTTATGTCAAGAACAGCGTCAGGTGGGGAGCGCGGTATCGGGCTTTTATTACGGCCTCAAACTGACCGTTTGTCTGATGCTGGTGCTGATCTTGGCGCAGACTCTATTGGCGCCACTCTATGTCCCTTTAGTGTTTGGGCAGCGCTGGGTCGAACTTGGGGCTTTGCCGATTATGATTGTGTTGTGCTGCTCAGCGCTGCCGCGGGCCGTCATTGAAGGTGTTTATGCGTGGTTGCGGGCAGCGGGCCAGCCGGGATTCGTACTACGGCTGAACGCGGGGTTGACCTCGGTGTTTGCGCTCGTGTTGCTGCTCGCGGTGCCGTATGGGCTAATGGCGGTCGCCTGGTCGGTGCTTATCGTGCAGCTCTTGCTGGTGCCGGCATTTGTGGTGCTGGCCCACCGCCGTGTGCGTCGCGACGAGCGAACACGGCACTATGCCTTGGCTGGTGCCAACGCCGCATAGAAAATCGGGTGCAGCCTTTTCTGTCTGCTTAGCTTGCGCGTGCCGCTGCCGCTGAAATCAGTTGATCCAAGGGCGGAAGCGATGAGCTGTCACACGAACTGGTGCCCACATTGATAGTGAGTTTGTGCACCTGTTGGGAGATTGCCACGGGATCGTTCTGCAGGCTGTGTTGGAGGCGCATTGCGATGAGTCGGGCTTGTTCTGGGTCCGTTTCGGGCAGCAAGACCAGAAATTCATCGCCACCGATGCGGGCCGGAATGTCGGCGTCGCGCACTGCCTGTTTAAGCCGTTCGGCGACCAGCTGGAGCACCTGATCGCCGGTGGCCCGGCCATAACATTGATTGAGCGTTCTAAAACCGGCGATATCCAAGAAAATCAGACTTAAGGGATGTCCATAACGCTCACACATCGACACTAATTTGGGCGCATGCTGGCGCACGAAGCGATCGTTCGACAATCCGGTGAGTGCATCGGTCAATACCAACTGACTTTGGTCGTGATAGGCGCGCTTGAGTTCTTCACAAAAAAAGCGCATCGCAAAGAAGATAATCGCTAATACGATAAACGCATTGGTGATGAAAACGAGGTTCGCTAAATGGCTAGGAATGTGGGTGCGATAAGCTTCACTTGAGAGTGTTTGGCTGGCAATGAACATGAGCCCGCCATAAAGGAGAGTGCTGGCTTTGGCCCAGGTGGTTTGTTGCGCCAATAAAAAGTAAATCATGACGGGCAGGGTCAAAAAATACAGTTGGAAGCCAGTTTCAGGGCCGACAAAAAAGATACTGCCCAAAGTAACCTGCAGACCGCCCCAAAAAATGATCCAGTAGGCGGCTGTCGCGTATTTTTTCTGCTGGGTCCAATAAAGAGAAAAGAGGTAGCTCAATGCAAACAACACATCGGAAAGGCCGCTGACGCTATTGTCGTATACCGCCCAAAGTATGACGGCATAAACTAAGGAGACTGCGCATCCTGCATAACCGAGAGTAACAAGTATGCGTGCTCGATAATGGTCGCCGATTGGCTTAACCAGTATTTCTGAGGGTCGATAGTCTGCGTACGATAGGGTCGGATTCATAAGTCTTTTTATCCCAGCATCTTGGCGAGTCGATACGGGCCTTCGAGGATGTTGTGTGTGAGTTCTACCTGGTTCGATACGCCGGTTTTCTGATAAATTTTCTTTAACCGCGAGCGTACGCACTCTTTCGATAGTGCGAGTTCTTCCGCAATCTGGCTACTAGAGAGTCCGGAGATCAGCTTAATCAGAACCTCGGTTTCAGCGGCGGTGAGGCCATAGAAATCTGAGAGTATGGCGTAAAGGCGTAGATAATTTTCGCGTTCCACCGCGCGCACAATGATCAATGCGCCCCTGGCATTCCAGAAGGCCTGACCCGGTATGGCGCTGCGATAGGGCGTTACCCCAATATGCCATTCCGGAGCCTGTGGCTCCGTTGCTTCCAATCGGATGAATCCCCCCGGAAAGTGCTGCTCGCCTTGTGCAGTGCTGATGCATTGTTGGATTAAATGCTGCAACCGTTTATTGGCACCCGAGTTCTTTAACGTAAGACGCTCGCCTGGCGCGTGGAAAATCTTGTTGCCAGCCAGCAGTTGCTCAGCTTTTTCGTTCATGGGGCGGGTCAAATTTTTATCGATGGCCAAGAACAGCGCAGTGTCGCTGATACGTCGGATTTGCCCTTGTATCTGTTGCTGCAACTGCGCAAGTTTGGTTTGAATCGAAATGGTAAATGCGCGCGTCAGATGGGGAATAAAGACCCCTAGGCTTTTTTTCGCTTGATTGTCGAAGTCTTCCGCGATCTGGTTGCGCTCGAAACTGACGTAGGCGCTATAAACGCTATCGCGGTAGAAACAGGCGCATAGACTGTATCTCAGGTTGTGCGGTTGCAGAAACCGCTCATGCAGTACGCTGTGTTGCCATGCTTCGCGCTCGACCAGCTCCTCAAGCGAACGAATTGAGCCAACCGGCAGCGCCGCCAAGCCCTGCAGGCGGGCATCGCTGGGGGCAATATCCTCGCAGTAGAGCTCAATCGCGGAGATCGGCAAGTGGCTACTCACCATCGAGACTTGCTGGGTGTAGTGATCCTGGATGACGATGCAGCCGTGTGCGGCATCAAGCAGCATGGCAATCTGCTGCAATAGCACCTGCCGGACATCCTGATAGGCGACCGATTCATAGATCTGGGCGACGATGTCTATGACTTTGCCGTGATCGTTCATCGTTATGCGCGCCTGTCCAACTGCCTAAGCTGCCTGTTTTTTATTCAGGTGGTGTTAATGCCTTGGATCGCATGCGCTGTCCAGCGTCGGCCTGTCGAAAGGAGGGCTTGATCACATAAATTCATCCGAACTCCAAGTGGCTTTTTGGTCGCCTACCACGCTTTACATGTTTTCTCAAGACCCAGCTGGGTTCGATGTATCGCTCAGACCCGCGTTAAGATGCCGCTGAGTACTTGTTCATTCCGAACGTCTTGGACTTTTGCATCGTGTCACGGCCTAGGCGAGGCCTGAATCTATACGTCTTGCCGTGCGCGATGCAGAGTCTTTTTTCTTTGCCCGTATGCCCGCCTAAGTTTTCTGTTCTGAGTATTCTCATCGCCTTCTTATCAACCCGTCTCGCCTGGCTTTCGCAAGCTGGCCGGCTTTTTTGAGGGTTGGCTATGCCGGCCAGGCAACCTTACATCGAATAAATTTGATTCGTGACGGCAGGCAGGGTTTACTAATGTCGCTGTGCGCGGAGTGAGCACTCGAATGCTTCGGGGCAAGACGCGCTTTTCACTTTTTTGAGTTCTGGAATACCGATGAATCTTACTCACCTGCGTCAACTTGAAGCCGAAGCCCTCCATATCATTCGTGAAGTCGTCGCAGCGTTTGAAAATCCCTGCATGTTCTACTCCATCGGCAAGGACTCCACGGTGCTCCTGCATCTCGCACGCAAGGCCTTCTTCCCTGGTACGGTG
>JBFHRI010000112.1:0-9247 GCA_041591755.1 Oleiphilaceae bacterium | reverse complement strand
TACTGCGCCTAGAAGGCCCCATGGATCGTTACGAGAATGAACAGCTCATCGCCACACGAGTGGAGCTGAGTAGCGCAGGCACTCGCTTGATCTCTATTCAGCCCAAGCGCGGTCGATTCGGCGAGACACTCTCTAACCTGGCAAGCGTCTACACTGAACTCAATCTCTCTTGGGAGAAAGTCGAAGGCCTTGGCAGCATGGTCCTACCGACAGGCGATCTCAATACCGGCATACTGCCATCATGGGTCGCGGATTGGTCTGGCCTGGAAGAAGCACATTCAGAGCTGCATGCCGATCTACGTCAGATGAATCCGGCCGGCGGCCTTTATTTACAAAGTGGTTATTACGTTAACGGCTTGTCGATTAGCTCTGAGGGCATATCGTTCAGTGCCGCGCACGCTCAAGCGGTGACCTATAGCCCGCGCAATACAACCGGCTTCCCTGGTGGTTCCACCGGAGTGGAACTGGTATTTGTTACGGCACCATTTCCATGTTCAGAAGAAATGACGCCTGATCTGGGCGAAAGTATTTTGGTCTTGGAAGATAGTGCGAGCGGTTTGATTATCGGCATCAGCAAGTATCAGAAAGCAACGGATGCGCTAAGTACCTGCACCCTGCCGATTCTGAGAATTGATGAGAGCGGAGTGACTTTCAGAAACAACGGTAACAATGGACAGGCCCTAGAACGTTTCTCAAATAAATTCGCTTTATAGAAAAACGTTACTGGCACTTATCTGTTTCGCCTATGCTGAAGCTGAAGGCCCCAATTTGGGCATCACCCCAAATAACGAATCTCATAAAAAATCGCCTCGTCATACCCGGTGATGACCTTGTGAAAACCGGCCAATTGCCGGTCTAACTGGTCATCGCCCGAGTCGACAACCAAGGGGCGGCCGCCCAGGACCTGAAGTTTTTGCGGGGTGGCCACGAAATTGAGCGCATCGAGGCCGACCTGCTGCAGGATACGCGCGCTGATCTGCTGATTGCCACGCCCCAGCACCACGCCCTGACCACCTATCACCGATAAGTAGAGCTGCACTTCCGCCGCCTGGCAGACCGCCTCATATAGCGCGGTTTCATGTAAATCACTGCCCACCTGCTCACCATTGCACCACAGATCGACGCCAAGCAAGGTGGGTTGTGGTAGACCCAGCTTCTGTTTCAAGTCGAACAGCGTGCCACCCGAGCCGAGCACATAGAGCACATCGGGCGCCATGGTTTCGACCAGCCACGCACTGAGTTCATCCAACTGCAAGACATCATCAGGCAAGCCTGAACATTTGACGCATTGCACCAAGAGCTGATCATCAGGAATCCACATCTCGCCAAAATAGCGGGTGCGTACCTGGCCTTGTTGGAAGGCGGCCTCATCGATATCACGTACTTCGGCTAAGCGTGCGGCGACCAAGCGGCCATCGATGAGACTTTTCACGACCGAGGCGGCGGCGACCGGCGTCACGGCAAACACACCCGAATGCATTTTGACCCCGGCCGGCAAACCGAGTACGGCCTGATGCTCGCCGAGCGCCGTGTAGATATCGCGCGCGGTGCCATCGCCGCCGACAAATATCAACAGGTCAACAGCGGCTTCATGTAATACCCGAGCCGCAGCCACCGTGTCGGCTGCTGAACAAGGTGTATGCGGCTGATAACAGCGCTGAATATGCCAGCCCGAGAGCTCTATATCGCCGAGACCCATCGCGCCATCGCAGCCCCAAACTTCAATCCGCTCACGATAATCATCTAATGCCGTAAAAAAGGCTTCAAGGCGTTGCGGCGTGCGACTGCAGACACCGCGTTGCGCGGCCAAGATAGCGGTCTCTTTGGCATCACTGCCTTTTAGGGCGGCAGGGCCACCCAATCCGGCCATTGGATTGATCAGAATACCGAGACGAAACATACTTAATTTCCGGGCCGGCTATGCTCGTATATGTAGTTAGCGAGGGCCAGACGTGTATCACCTTCAACGTTTACAAATTGCACGCCGTAGGCATGATATTTTACCGGCTTTCCAGCGGCATCGTTTCGTACCAACTCACCAATATTACGAATCACCGCCGATAGCGACAGCTTTTTCTTAATCTCACTGACCATCAAGACGCATTGAATGACGATTTCGTGGCCCACGCTGCCCAATGCGCTCGTCGCTAAAATGCGCGCACCAGACTTACTCAGATTATTTAGCAAAGCCTTACGTGGCCATTGCCCCACGACATCAAATTCATTATCGATCAATACCGCAAACTCGGTATCGATACGCTCAGCATCGCGAATTTGCCGCGCAGCGATTTGCTCCGGCCATGCCAAGTGGTAATAGACATACGGATGTACTGAGCGGTAAATCACCTTGGTTTCGAAGGCACAGATTTGCTTGCCTTCGAGCAGTCGCACGACCATCGGATTATCTTTTTCGAGCAGCACTTCCTTGCCTTCACGCAAGGGTGAGGAGATCAATACACTTCGCCCCTCCACAAACCCGATCAATTTGACCTGACACTTACGTGGGGGGGATACGGTTTCGATGGTCATCGGGGTGCCAATCTGCAAACCCAGCTTGAGCACGATTTGCGAGACTTCAGACTTACCATTCTCACCATGGGGAGAGGATTTAGACTCATTTGGATCAGTGGAAAGCGCCACGTTTGCTAACCGCTCCTACGGGCTAAAGCTTGATACTGAAACCAAGCGCTTTGAACTTGCTGTGCAACTCTGACTCGGCGTTTTTCAGTTGTATTTTGACGCCGCTGAACTCGCGCCGGCAACGATAGTCCTTGCGCAGTTGATCAAAAGCGGCCATACGCTCTGCCTCGGATAGTTTGAGCGTTTGCCGCAGCAAGGCGTGATCATGCCGCACGTCAAAACAGGCACGAATGGCGGTATGAATGCACCAGTCGACATCCCCGCTGGATGTGAACGCCATTTTCGACAAGGGCGGCTCTTCTAAAAATTGCGCGGCACGGTAACGGGCTGGAAAACCGAGGAACTGGCACAAAGCAAAGTACACCATCTCGACGCCAGCCACCTTGCCATCATAGCTGTAGCCGGCAATATGCGGGGTACCCATGCAGACACGACGCGCCAGTTCGACATCGATATTGGGCTCCTGCTCCCAGACATCGAGGATCGCGCTAAAGCTATTATCGCGCTGCAACATCTGACGCAAGGCCATATTATCAATCACCGCGCCTCGGCTGGTATTGATCAGGATTTGCTGGGGCTGCAAACGCTCCAGCACCGACTGATTAAACATATGGTGCGTCGGATACTCGCCCTCGTGTGTCAGCGGCACATGCAAACTGATCACATCGCATTTCATCACTGCGTCAAAACTGCCTAGCGCAGGATCGGTATCTTGAGGGATTAAGGGATCGTAGGCGCGATATTCAATGCCTAACTTTTGCAGTCGACGCGCCAAGGTACTGCCAACATTACCGAAGCCGACAATGCCGACGGAGATCTCATCCCAATCTAACCCGTGGGTTTCTGTCAAAATGGATAGCGCGCTCAGTACGTATTCAACCACCGAGTTCGCATTGCTACCGGGGGCATTGGCAAAGCCGATTTGTTGTTGCTTTAAATAGTCGAGATCAATATGGTCAGTGCCAATGGTGGCGCTGCCGACAAAACGCACCCGACTGCCGTTGAGCAGGTTTGCGTTGACTTCGGTGACCGAACGCACCAGCAGGACATCCGCATCATGCAGGTGCTCAGCGGCGATTTCACGCCCAGGTAAAGCCACCACTTCTCCGAATTCGCCAAAAAAGCGCTTCAATAAGGGGATGTTTTCGTCAGCAACGATCTTCATGGCGCTTACTCACACCCAATTAGTGACTTGCTTGCTTTTGCGCTAACAAGGCGTCGGGCCGCTCGCACTCAAGCTTACGCCCGATATATTCTTCGATGGCGGGCAACATAAAGGCGTCATCCTCACAGGCGAAGCTAATCGATACGCCGCTTTCACCGGCACGACCGGTCCGGCCGATACGATGCACGTAGTCTTCAGGATCATCCGGCAGGTTATAGTTGAAGACATGGCTTACACCATCCACATGAATGCCTCGCCCAGCCACGTCGGTGGCGACGAGAATCCGAATCTTACCTTCTTTAAACAGCTCGAGCGTGCGGATTCGTTTGGGCTGTGGCACTTCACCCGATAGCAATGCGCAAGAAATACCGCGTCGCTTCAGTTCGGTTTCCAGACGTCGCGTTTCATCGCGGCGATTGCCAAAAACGATGGCGCGCTGGACATCGTTGACTTCGATGTAGCGCGTGATGATATCGAGCTTTTCATCGGCCGATACCATCAGAATATGCTGCTCAACGGAATCGGTAGTCTGATGCTCTGCGGCAATCTCGATGTGAATGGGGTTACGGGTCCAGCGGCGCGCCAGATTCATCACATCTTCGTTAAAGGTGGCACTAAACAGCAGGGTCTGGCGTCGTTCAACCTTGGGACAACGGTACAGAATACGTTTAACGTCGGGAATGAAGCCCATGTCCAGCATGCGGTCCGCTTCGTCGATGACCAAAAAGTCGATTTGATCCAGATACAGATCTTCGCTATTGAGAAAATCGATTAATCGTCCGGGCGTCGCCACCAGGATATCGATGACATTATTGCGTACAAATTCTTTCTGCTTTTGGTAGTCGATGCCACCCAAAACCGAATACACCCGCAAATTCAGATACTTGGTTAGCGCAATCGCGTCTTTTTCAATTTGCATGGCCAATTCACGGGTCGGCGCCAATACCAGCGCTCGAGGCTCACTGGAATAGCGTTCCGATAAGGGTATCGGGCGTGAAATCAGATCGTTAATCAAGGTAATCAAGAACGCTGCGGTTTTGCCGGTGCCGGTTTGCGCCTTGCCAATCAAGTCATGCCCTTGCAGACTGTAAGGCAGAGAGCGCGCCTGGATATCGCTACAATATTGGAAGCCCAAATCGGCGATGGCATGCAGGACTTCAGGTGCCAGGTTTAAATCGTGAAAGCGGGTTTTGCCTTCCATCTCTGGCACAACAAACTGCTCGGGCGTCCAAACGGGCTTGGGTGGAACGGGTTTTCGAGGCTGCGGTGCAGCGGTGGGTGCAGGACGCGCGGGGGATGGCTCGGCAGTTGTCGAACTCCGTTGCCCAGGATGATCCGTCGCGGGCGCTGTAGCCTCCTGCTGTTTGTTCTTTTTGCGTTTAAATAAACCACTAAACATAGTTTTCTGTTCAATCTCAATAATCTGCCCGCTCTTCGCGGGGGCGATTTCGGGCCCGTACTCACAGGCCGAACCGAGGGTTCAAAGCAGCACGAAGCATAGATTCCCGTGCACTTGCATGCAAGCATTATCCCAAGTATGACTAGCTTTGCGCCCGCATCTACTGTGGCCCATTCGCCAAAGCAGCGACAATCCGATGCCAAGTGCATGCGGTGTCGGCCTGTAAGTATTCGGGTTCTGCGCCCCCCAATACGATCCGGGTGCGATAGTCAGCGCTGAACACGGCATGAAAAACTTGAACGATTTGTTGGGTTTTGGGGTCTAGCATGGATTATCAAATACAAAACTGTCGGCGCTGCGCAAAAAAGTCCGTCAGTGCTTTGACTCGTTTAGTGCGTACAAAACGCTAAAGAGTCACAATCACTCTGGAACTTAGCGTCTAAAGTTGTATCTTAGCGTGCGCGTCATGCACAGTGCGATTTCGCGCCGAATTTTAAGGCACCCAGCCCCAAGAGTAACTTATTTAATGCTGCATTCCTTACGCCCAACGCTCTCTCGTGCTTTAGTTGTGCTCATCATTGGCTTGTTGAGTGTCCTTTCCTCACCCACATATGCCAGCGGCGGACTTAATCTGCTCAAGGGTGCGCAAGATGCTCTGCCGCAAGCACAATCCGAGCCGGACTTTTTGAAGGTCGATGAAGCCTTTGTATTCAGCTCGGAATTAACCGATCAGGGCCTGCGCTTAATTTGGGATATTCATGAGGGGTATTACCTCTACCTCGAGCGTTTCAAATTTCGCACTGAACTAGCAGGCGTGGTGATTGGTGAGGCCCAGTTTTCAGACACCGGCAAAGCCAAAGATGACGAATATTTTGGCCGGGTCCATGTGATTTACGATGCACTGGAAGTGCATCTACCCATCAGATTGCCCGCCGGCACCGCTGAGGCCGACATTAAAATTACCTATCAGGGCTGTGCCGAAGCGGGACTCTGCTATCCACCGCGGTCTCAGAATGTGTTGTTTATAAGCAGTGCTGAAGATGCCAGCGCAGGAGCGCCCGCTACCAATGCAAGCTCACAAAACGCACCTTCCCCATCAAACCCCATCAACGGTGACCTCGACACCTCCGATGGTATCTCGCGCTTTCTAGAAACAGCGAGTCTGCCCATTATCGCCGGCATATTCTTTTTGCTGGGCCTGGGATTGACCTTCACGCCCTGCGTTTTCCCTATGATTCCGATTCTGTCCAGCATCATCGCCGGGCAGCAGCATCCCACGCCTCTGCGTTCATTCCTGTTGGCCATGGCCTATGTTTTGGGGATGGCGCTGACCTATGCCGCCGCAGGGGTCATCACCGGCCTACTCGGTGCCGGCGCCAATATTCAAGCCATGATGCAAGATCCACTGATACTCAGCGTATTTGCGGCGGTTTTTGTGGCCTTGGCCCTGGCGATGTTCGGCTTCTATGAGCTGCAGCTCCCGGCGTTCGTGCGCGATCGACTGAACACTACCAGCCAAAGCATTAGCGGAGGCCAGTTGAGCGGGGTGTTTTTCATTGGCGCGCTCTCGGCTTTGGTGGTCTCGCCCTGCGTCTCAGCCCCGCTTGCGGGCGCCCTGCTCTATATCGGCGCCACGGGCGATGCAGTCATTGGCGGTCTATCTCTGTTCGCACTGGGCCTCGGCATGGGCGTGCCATTATTACTGATTGCCCTGGGCGGTGGCGCGCTGCTACCCCGCGCGGGGCAATGGATGGATTCGGTTAAAGCCGTCTTCGGCGTCATGCTGTTGGCCGTCGCCATCTGGTTGCTGGGGCGTTTCGTGACGCCCTGGCTGACCATGCTGCTATGGTCGGTTCTGTTGATCGCGAGCGCCAACGCGATGGGCGCATTCGAAGCCAGCCAATCGGGCTGGCCACGCTTATTCAAAGCAACGGGGCAAATTTTGGCCTTGTGGGGTGCGCTGATTTTTGTGGGGGCCTTAAGCGGTGGCACCAATCCCTTGCAGCCCTTAGACTCCCTCTCACAACCTACTCTGATGGGACAAGCCCCCGGCAACGCCGTGATGAAGCACCCCTTTGTGGTGATTCACGATCCAGCGGGCCTCGAAATGGAGCTGGCGGTGGCAAAAGCCTCGGGCAAACCCGCCTTTCTCGACTTCTATGCCGACTGGTGCGCAAGTTGCCTGACCATGGAAAACCAGGTCTTCCCGCGCCCAGATATCGCGCCGCTCATGCAAGAATTCCATCTCATTAAGGCCGATGTCACCGAGAACGACGCAGGGAATCAAGCTTTGCTGAATAAGTTCGGTTTATTTGGACCGCCCTCGATGATCTTTTTCGACCCTCAGGGGCGTGAACTCAAACCGCTACGCGTGGCGGGAGAAATCAGTGGCAACTCCTTTCGCCAGCGTCTGGAACAAGTGCTAAGCGCCCAGCCTTAAAATTCGGGCTGCCAAGAACACCTCATTCGGGGCATAATGCTCGCATCAACGATCTTGTGCGCCTCTCGCACTAACAACCCCGTGTAGTCTACCTTGACGATCAACGCCTCGCGCACCCGTAATTTAGCGATCCTCGCAGTGATTAGCGGAGAACTCTGCTTCGCACTGATGGGCGCGATCATCAAGTACGTCTCGCCCGATCTCAGCAACGAATTGATCGTGTTCTATCGCAATTTTTTTGCGCTGCTGATGCTCGCGCCACTCATCGCTCTAAAAGATGGCGTGGCGGGATTTCGTACGCAGAATCCCCACTTTCATCTGATACGCGGCACCTTTGGCGTCGCGGCGATGGCCTGCTTCTTTTATATACTGGGTCAAATGCAATTTACCGAGGCGATCTTGCTAAAGCTGACGACGCCCTTTTTTATCCCTCTGGCCGCCTATCTGTGGTTACGCGAACCCAGCAGTCGCCAGACCCTGTTTGCGATTTTCGTCGGTTTTATCGGCGTGATCTGCATTCTCGACCCACGTACTCGCGGCTTCAGCGCGCTGGATTTGGTCGCCATCGGCTTGGCGGGCTCAATTCTCGCCGCCTTAGCTAAAACAACGATTCGCCGCATGAGTGTGGAAGAGCCCAGTCTGCGGATCGTCTTTTACTTCAGTCTGGTGGCCACGCTGTTATCCTTCCCCTTTGCCTGGGCAAACTGGCAAGTGCTGAGTCTGCAACAAGTCACTTTGCTAGTGTTGCTAGCGGTTGTCGCCACCGTGGGTCAGCTGTTGATTACTGCCGCCTACCGCCGAGCCCCCGCCGGTAAGATTGGCCAGTATGCCTACACTTCGCTGATTTTTTCCTCGCTGATGGGCTGGTATTTCTGGGAAGAAGCGCTCACCGTCTCCATCGTGCTAGGCTGTTTGTTTATCGTCGGCGCCGGCATTCTCAATCTAAAATCGAAGTAAACCGTCCCTTAGGTCTTGCGAATGTAAAAATGGAACTCCAGCTCCTGCACCTGCGCAGCAAGTAAGGCATGTCCTAGAAATTGACAAAATTTGGGAATGTCACGCTGCGTGGAAGGGTCGGTGGACAGGACCAGCACCACCTCTTCGGCCGCCATATCGTCTATCTTGGCGTGCAGCAGCATTACCGGTTCGGGACAGAGCAGCCCGCGAGCGTCGAGTACATGTTGATGTTCCATATATAAATAACTGCGCTATGATTGATTATTAAGAAAATACTCAAAATCAACTAAGAATAATAGGAACGTTATGATACGAGTTATTATCGAACGGGTCATCGCCGAAAGCCTCGAAGCCAATTACGAAGATCTCGCGATGGAAATTCTGCAACGTGCAGTGCGTGCGCCAGGTTTCATTTCGGGCGAGGCCATGCAGGAACTCAGTCATCCGCGCCATCGCTTTGTCTTGTGCAAGTGGCGAAGCGCCGCCGATTGGAGCGTTTGGTATGCATCCACTGAACGCCGCGAGCTGATGGATAAATTAAACCTGATGCTGGAACACGAAGAAAAAGTGACCTTACTCGAAAGCCACCGCACAGACGCCGAGCACGAGTAATATCCTCCGGTCGTGTAGCCCCTTTGGGCTAAAC
>JBFHRI010000111.1:0-9252 GCA_041591755.1 Oleiphilaceae bacterium | reverse complement strand
AGTCATCTGATTGACGTCCCGGACAGTTTTATTGTGTTCCAGGTATCGCAGTTCGACAGCTACAGCTATCTGTTCACCGAGCCGTTTTTTGTCAGCCAGAATGACTCCGAAGCGCTGACCAATATCCCGCTGCAAGGCTTACAGATTGGTATCAATGGTGAGCTGCCACGCAATGGTCAGGCCTACAAGAATCTGGACACCGAGATTCATGCGCCCGACTATGTCGCCCGCACCCATCTGAGCATCAGCAGTGCCGGCACGATCCTGCCACTTAAGGATGGCCCGAACGTCGATGAAATGTTCCTGAGTTTTGAACGTATCGGTAGCCATGAGCATGTGACGGTCGAACAGACCTATCCCGGCCTGACGGTGCCTGTCACGGGTGTCGACGTTCCGGATATCGGTATTCGTACCTTTGATGCGATCAACGCCACCATGGCGCAGATCACTGGCATCCCCAAAACCCACACCGATATTGCAAGCACCTTCAATACTGTGCGACAGCAACTTCCGGTCGATCCCAAGATTGATGGCTTCTTGTCGGCACATCAAATGGGTATCACGCAGCTGGCGATTCAGTATTGCCACGCGCTGGTTGAAGACAGTAGCGCTCGCGCGGCGTTCTTCCCTGGTTTCAACTTCAGCGGCACCGCGCAAACTGTATTGGCTTCGGGCAACCGGGGTTTAATCATTACCCCCTTGCTGGAGCGAGCCGTGGGCAACAACCTGTTGAGCCAGCCGGATGTCAGCGATATGAGTAACGAATTGAACAGCCTGATGGACACTTTGCTGGCCTGTGGTGGCACCTGTGATGACGCTACCCGTACTCGCACTGTGGTCAAGGCCGCCTGCGCCGCCGTACTGGGCAGCGCTTCGATGCTGATTCAATAACGGGTGCATAGGAGATCAGAACCATGTTTATCAAACCTTCACGCAAACACGCTCTGGACTTGAATGCCCCACTCAAGCTGAACGACCATGGCCGCCCGCGCACGCGTCGCGAATTTATCGCCCAGGGCTTTATGGCGGGCAGTGCAACCGTTTGTGGCGCCTCCCTGTTCAGTTTATTTGGCAATCCACGCATGGCACAGGCGGCCTTGTCGTCTGATCTGGAAGCGCTCAAGGCAAGCTGCGGCATCGCGGTTCAGGGCGCGGGCAAAATTCCCTTTATTTGCTTCGACCTGGCCGGTGGCGCCAACATCGCGGGCTCCAACGTATTATTGGGCGGCCGCGCCGGTCAAAGCGACTTTTTGTCCACTCAGGGCTATAGCAAACTCGGCCTGCCAGGCAATATGGTGCCCTCAGCGACGCGCAACATGACCCTGGACTACACCCCCGATGTGGCGCGCACCGACTTCGTGAATGAAGACCTGGGCTTGCTGTTCCATGCCGACAGCGGATTTTTGCGCGGCATCCACCGCTCGACTAGCGCAACCACACGTGCCAATGTCAACGGTGCGGTGATTGCGGCGCGTTCGGAAAACGACACCGGTAATAATATGCATAACCCGATGTACTCGATTTTCCAAGCGGGCGCGGATGGTTCTCTACTCTCACTGGTCGGCTCGCAAAGTTCAGAGTCGGGCGGCAACTCCATGGCGCCGCCGAATTTTATGGATCCCTCTATTCGCCCCACCAAGATTGATCGAGCCAGTGATGTCACGGGCCTGGTGGACGTCGGCGACCTGATTGGGCTATTAAGCCAGGAAGATGCGGTCGCGGTCATGGAATCCATTCAGCGCATCAGCTCACGCAAGCTGGGCAAGGTCGATACCCGCGTCACCACGGACGAGGTGATTAAGGATCTGGTGAATTGCGGCTACGTGAAAAGCGCAGATCTGGCTGATCGTTTTGGTAACCCGAGTTCACTGAACCCGGAATTGGATGCCCATATCGTGACACCCGTCGGTGCACCTGAAACCGGCAGCGCGATCTTCACCCGCAACGAATACAATAGCGATCGCGAGTTCCAGAAAACCGCAGCCGTCATGAAGCTGGTGGTCAACGGCTATGCCGGTGCCGGCACCGTCACCATGGGCGGTTACGATTACCACACTGGCGAACGCGCCACTGGCGAAGCACGCGATTTACGCGCTGGACGCTGTATTGGTGCGTGTCTGGAATACGCGCGGCGCGTCGGCGTGCCCTTGATGGTTTATGTGTTCTCGGATGGTTCGGTTGCCAGTAACGGCCGTATCGACGACTCGATGGGAGGCCGCGGCAAGGGTGAGTGGACGGGCGACAATCAAAGTACCGCCTGCTCCTTCTTCTTGGTTTACAACCCTACGGGTCGCCCCAATGCGTTACGCCGTCAGATTGGCTACATGCGTGCCGATGCTTCGGTTGAAACAGCGTCTAGTCCGGCTGCCAATAACGTAGTGCAACTGGTGCAAACGGTGATGTTGAATTACCTTGCCCTGCATGGACAACAAAGCCAATTTGGCTCGCTGTGGACCGGGCATGGTTTAGGTAACTCGACCCTGCAGGATAGTTTGATTGCGATGAGTCCGATTGTGAATGGCGTGATTTCATGAGTGTTGATGGCGCAGCGAAAAGCGAGTTTGTAGAGGATGACGACCGCATCGTTACCGCGTCCCTCATGGAGTTGAGCAACCACTGACGAGTCGAGGCATGTCTCTAAAAACTCAACCTACGCAATTGCCGTCTTGAGGTCCCGCGGTCAAGCCGCGGGACGACCGGTATTCATGTAAGCAACTCGATCGGCGGAGAGAGCGCTACATCGGCAGCTGCGTCACCACATCGACACAGCGCTGCGCGTACGCATACTCGTTATCGTACCAGACCTGCAATCTGGCGAAGTTGCCCTGGATGACGCGCGTTGACAAGCCATGCACGATTGCCGAGTGTGGATTGCCGATGATGTCACAGGAGACCAGTGCTTCTTCGCTGTATTCCAAGATCCCCTGCATCGCTCCCTCTGCAGCCATGCGCATGGCCTCATTGATGTCAGCTTCGCTGACTTCACGCGACAATTCGACACTGATATCCGTCAATGCACCGTCTGCCACGGGCACACGCAAGGCACAGGCTGCCAGACGCCCGACTAATTGCGGTAACACGGCCACCGTGGCCTTATCCGCACCGGTGGAAGTCGGAATGATATTCAGCGCACCAGCGCGCCCCCTGGCCATATCACTCTTCGCGCCATCCACCATGTTCTGACTGATGGTGTAGGCATGCACCGTGGTCACGTGCGCTTTTTCGACGCCAAAGTTATCGAGCAATACCTTCATGACGGGTGCCAAAGAGTTCGTGGTACAGGAGGCATTGGACAACACTTGATGCTGCGCTGGCGCGTACGCCTGCTGATTTACGCCCATGACGAGCGTCAGATCCGCATCGGCAGCGGGCGCGCCAATGAGTACTCGGTGCGCCCCAGCCTGCAAATGTTTCGCTGCCTCGGCGCGCTTTTTGAAACGTCCCGTAGCCTCAATGACCACATCGACGCCCAACTCAGCCCAAGGTAGTTTTAAAGGGTCAGGCTCGGCATACACCGGCACTGAAAGGCCGTCCAATAACAAAGTTGATTGCGGCCCCCTTTGTATTTCAAACGCCGCACGACCATGCACTGAATCATATTTCAACAAATAGGCCAGATTCTCAATGTCGACCAGATCATTGACCGCGACCACTTCGCAGCCCTGCCCTTTCATCGCGACCAGCTGTCTCAACACCAAACGGCCAATACGGCCCAACCCATTGATCGCAATACGCGTCATGGTCATACTCCTTTTATTAAGAATTTTTTAATTCGGATGAAGCCTGCGGCGGCGCATCCTGATCCTCTACTGCGCGTAACTGACCTTGTTCATAGGCATACAAGCCGACCTGCTCTGCCTGCAGCACAGCAAGATTCAAATTGGGCAATCGCTTGGTACGTTGCTTTAGCTTTATAAGCTCGGTCAGCAGCGCTTGAAAGCTGGTGTAATATTCGTCTTGGATTACGGCGACACCGCCAGAAATCGACAAGAAAGGAAAAAAACAGGTTTCGCCAAAACGATCGGTACTTTGTATTCCGCCGCGCGCCCGATCCTTTTCGTTGTAAAGATCCACCACACGATGTGAGAATTCCAGCATGATCGAGGCAATGATTTTGTTCCAATCTCCATTGCGCAGCACCACCACAAAATCGTCACCGCCAATGTGCCCTAAGAAACCCACTTCCTGACTGATGTGTTTGCGCAGCATCTCGGCAAACATCACCAGTAATTCATCACCACGGCAGTGGCCGTAGTGATTGTTATAAGGTTTGAAATCAGTCAGATCGAGTAAGGCGATGGTGAAAGATTTGTTGGCCTGCAACAGTTCCTCCACGCAATCCCCCACTGCAATGGTTCCCGGCAACATAGTCAACAAATCGCTTTGCCGCGATACGCCCAGTTTGGATTGCGTCAACTTGCGCAATAATTCAATCGTGGTACCGATACCCAAAAACTTATCGCATGCGGTAATCACGAAGTCATGCTCACCATGAATGCGCGCGCGCGCAATCACCAAGCGACTGACCTGCTCGCAGCGGATGTGGGAATCGACACTCAGAAAATCGCTGTCCATTTCTGCTTTGACCGGCATGTCCTGCAACACCTCGCGCCGCTGCCGTGTGGCGACTTTGGCTAAAAACGCATGGCGGTGCACCATACCCACGACTTTGTGCTTATCGAGCACGGCAATTGAGCTCAAATACACCTTGTCTTCAAACAACTTCAGAACGTCCTTAATCAAGGTGTTCTTGGTCACCGACTCGCGATGAGAGACTAGATCACAAGCGAGATAAGCACGCCTGCCCAGATCATCTTCATCAGGCAAAATGCGCTCAAGATTTGGCGCTTCTGGAGACAACTCCGGCTTCTGAATCAAGTAGCCCTGTACACACTGCACCCCGAGGGATTTAAGCATGCGATATTCGTCCAGCGTTTCGACGCCCTCCCCAATGACTCGAGCGTTCAAGGAGCGAGCCACGGTCACGATCTGCTGCACAAAGCGTTGATTTGTTAGGTTGTTATGGATATCCGCCACGTAACGACGATCGATCTTGACGAAATGAGGCTTCAATTCACACCAAATGCCATGGGTCAACGCACTCAGGTCCAAATCATCAATAGCGATCTGAAAACCCAGCTCATGAAACAGGCGACTCGACTCGATCCACGCCTCAATATTTTGAATAGCGCTACGTTCATCGATCTCGAGTACCATGCGCGTCGCCGGCACGGCACTATCGGAGATCAGATTGGCGATACGCTCCTTTAAGCGGCCACTGGCCACTAACATTTCATTGCTCAAATGCACGAACAAGCGTTTTTGCAGCTGCAGTTGCTCAAAGCAGTTAGCCGCGCTGTGCAGACACATCAAATCGAAGGGCTTGAGCACCCCGGCCTCAGCGGCTGAATCAAATAGGGAGGGCGTGGTTTTCAGCTCCCCGGTAATCGGCCCTCTTGAGAAGGCTTCCCACCCCAATAGCTCTCGGGTTTCAATGTCGATAATCGGCTGGAACCAGCTGGTAATCTCCTGCTTTCGCAGTATTTCTTTAACTTCTTGCGCCTTACTCATACGCCACCTTACCGCCCAACAAATCAACGAACATAGGCTTTAAGGCTAGCAAATATTCGCCAATCTGACGGCTTTTATCGCGTCAGATTAAGGCTTATCCTCAGGGAATGAAGGCGTACTTCAGACGCAGCCCAAACAACCATTCGCTATAATTTTCGTCGCGCTCACCTCGCCCAATAATCTGTGGCAAGGTGGCTAAATCAAGCAGATAAGGGTTATGACTTTGATACCGCTCATAAAGCGCCTCAAAACGCAAGGTCCACTGTTCGCGCCAATGATAATCCGCCCAAGCTTTGAGCGTATGTCCATCTGTTTTCAAAGGCTGATAATCGCTGCTGTTGACCTGCGTTAAGCCCTGTCCATTCAAGCGCATATACTCAGCGCCCAGATCCAGCTTCTTATCCCATAGACCTTGATACTGCAGTCCTAGGGTCAAGGCATCAAACTCATCTTCCTGGGCGCTATCCCAAGTGGCGACTGAATTGGCCGCGCTACCGGCCATGTGCCAGTCCATGCGCGTGCGCTGAAATCCAAGTGTCCCGGTGATTTGCTCGTTTGCCTGCCAAACCAGTTGCGCACCCAGCAAGCGATCCAGCGAATCCGTGACGCCGACTTCAGTCGCCGGGTAACGGTCACGCTGCAGCGCTAATTCTGTGCGCAAAGACAGCTCTCTCGACGCCTGCCAATGCACGGCATAGCTAAGTTTATTGCGTTCGCGATCAGATACCGTTAAATCATCAAAATAGGGGTTTTGGCCGGGCGCTTTGACTTGGCCGTCGGCATCTTCTCGCCGTTCAGACCCAGTCAGGCTCAAACGCGTCGTCAGCTCCCGCGTCCAGCGCTCACGCCAACCCAGGGTGAGCGTCAGCATGTCTGAAGCCGCGGAACTTTCACGATCACGCTCGAAACGCTCATATTCTCCCACATAATCAAAATGGCGCCCGGGGTGCGGTCGCCAATCAAACCCCAGGGCCAAGGTATTTCGCTGATGGCTAGACAGCTCATTCATAACGCTGCCTTGCAGCAAAGAGTCTGTCATCACTGGCGTCCAGACATATTGCTCACTCTGATTATCGCGCTCACTCAAGCGCCATCGTGCATGCACATCCAAAACACTGTTCAGCGGGTAATCCCAGCCCAAGCGCAATTGTCGCGTATCCACTTCACCTTCGAAGCGGGCGACAGGTAATGCAGGTACAAGCAACGCCGTGTTGACCGTATAGGGCAACAAGGCTTCGGTCTGCTCACCTTTGCCTTCGGCCCAGGATGCTGACCATAGATGCGCGCCAAAGCGATAGCGGCCATGTAGCAGCCAACTGCGAAACCGGTTATCCGGAGCCGCAGCCCGTTGCCCCGAAACCGCGCCCGGAATTGCCGGCAAGAACGGATTTTGCCAGCGTAAATCCTGCTGCTGATTATCATAATCTGACTGAAAAAACTGCAAGCCCAACTCACCTGCATCATCCTTCACAAAGCTGAAAGGCAAGGCCAGCGCCAGCGTTAACTCCTCGGTGACATCCTCTTGCTCAGTGCTAAAAGCCGAGACGTTATTTAACACGCTGCCCCGTTCCCAGCGGGTACCTTCACGTTTGAGGTGGCGATAGCGTGCACTGAGCTGGACACCCTCTTGTGCTAAGGTCTGTGCCACATAGGCACTCACTTCTCCGCGCTGCCGGTAGCTCTCCACCGTGCGCGCCCCGCTAAAATCCATCGTTGCAGTGCTGGCTTGCGGGACCCAAGCACTGTCCAAGGTAGCGGGATCCTGTTGTACAAAGGGCGTACGCGCGGCATGCGCGTCATAGCGCTCACGCTGACGTGCGTCGAGCGCTAAGTGCGTGCCGCCTTGGTTTTTGTATGCGGCTTGTATACTCGCATTATCGTTACCCAGTTCGCTGACTGACGCCGAACTGTGACTACCGCTGTCGCGGCGCTGATAACGCCCAGAGACATCGGCCTGCGTCTCGCCATCGCTACCTCGTGTATTACGAAAGCTTGTGCTGGCCTGATCGTCGGATTGCCTCAACTGTAATTCGATTTCCGCGCGAGAGGTCTCAGCATCTGGGCAGAAACGGCAATTCCAACGCGAGGTGTCGACTGCAGCAATACGCGAGGGCGTCAGCGCAAAACCGCTCGAAGCATGGACCGAGAGTGAAAACACCGAGGCCAAACAGGTGGCCGTTGCCAGATAAGGCGCGGGAGATTTGATTCGCATACCTGCTCTCCTCTAGCGTTGTAGCCGTTGGCCGGAAGGGTGATTACTGCCATGCACCGCTGCGTGACAATTGGTGCAGCTTTCACCTTTGACGAAAGGCGTTTGCATTGTTGTGTACGGCATAGACGCATGCCCCAGCGCGCCGTGGCATGACTGACAGAGTTGCGGGCTGCGCCGCACCAACATGTCCGGATTGACACTACCGTGAGGCGCGTGACAGGTACTGCAGTCCTCAGTCACGGGCTCATGCTCCCACAATAATGGGCCACGCTTTTCGGCATGACAGCTATAGCAATTGTCATTGATGCTGGCATGTTTTAATGCGTGTGGATGCTCCGAACCATGCGGCTGATGGCAATCACTACACACCATCGCGCCATTTTTCATGTCGTGGCCGCCGTGTTGCAGACCTGCCATGCGTTGGCTTTGATGGCAGGTCCCGCACACTTGAGTTTGTTCAGCCCGGGTGCGAATGGGATCCTCCGCGGTATGCACTGAATGACAGCTGCTACAAGCGACGCCTGCACGCTCATGCACGCTGCCTTGCCAGTGCTGCGCCATTTGTTCTTCATGGCAACCGGCGCAAACGCTATTCTGTTTTTCTGCAGAAAGTAGGGAGTGCGAACCGAAGCTAATCATCGGTTCACGCGACTCCCCGTCTGCTAAACGCGGCTTGACGTGCTCACCGGCAGGACCGTGGCAGGCCTCACATTGCAACGATTGAAAAGGCGAATCCGGCACATCGCGTCGCCCGTGCACGTTGTCGAAAATGCCCATCGCATTATGCTCTGAACTGGCATCATGACAGCGCATACACTGATCTGCACCGGTGCGAGAGTAGTTGGCCTCAGCGAATTTTTTTTCCAACAAGGCTTCTAGTGCAGCAGCACTTTCTCTAACCGAAACGGCTTGATTCGAGTCGTTTTGGGCCGTCTCCGACCAAGCCTCAGCAGCGTACGAAATCACCGCTAAAGCCAGCAGCAGCTGGGCGCCAAGCGCCCTGATATCTAATTTAAGTATCGTCATGGGCGGCCATCCACTATTGTCCGTGGACGGCATCAATTGCAATCAAAGACCCGCTGCTATGGCACACCGCACAAGGCTCATTAATATTCGCTGCAGCTTGTGTACCGTTAAATACTGCACCCTCACGAATCATGTGCCCCGCCACGACTTGATCGGCCGCCGACAAATTCGACAAGTCAGCTGGATTGATCGCACCGGGTTGCACGCTTAAATGGCATGACGCACAAACAAAGGAGGTGGCTCCGGTATAGACACCGGTTGCAGTTTCAGGCGCCCAGATGTTCTGTGCAACTGGCAGATCCAACTGGCTCTCGCTATGGCATTGAGTGCAATTTTCGATGTCATCCGGATAGTGCACCGGCTCCTTGCCGCCGGCACCGTCATCCAGATTCCCGGCATGATAGGCATGGATGATAAATTTCAGATCGAGATTTCCGACGCTT
>JBFHRI010000110.1:0-9259 GCA_041591755.1 Oleiphilaceae bacterium | reverse complement strand
TTGCGCACGGTTTTACCGAGCAATACTCTGGCTTACTCATTTTTGAAGAGGCGGGCGGCATCAACGAAGCCTTCTCCGACATCGCGGGAGAAGCCGCAGAATATTTTCTGTTTGGCAGTGTCGACTGGTATGTCGGCGCTGAAATTATGAAAAACAGTGATGGATTCCGAGATTTCATCGATCCGCCTTCAGACGGATATTCGATCGCCCATGCAAGCGACTATGTCGAGGGCATGGATGAACACGACAGCAGTGGAGTGTTCAATCATGCCTTTTATTTGCTTGCGACCACGCCGGGCTGGGATATTCGCCAAGCCTTCGAAGTCTTTGCGTACGCCAATATGTACTTCTGGGAACCGTTCGAAGATTTCAGTTCTGCTACCTGCGGGGTGATCGAGGCCACCCATCTACTCGGCTATCCACTGGAAGACGTGCTGTCCGCCTTTGACCGCGTTGGCGCGATCTGCCCGATGGATAGTGACGCGGATGGCATGGATGATTACTGGGAACGCCAAGCCGGCCTAAACCCTTACGATCCCACGGATGCAGCCGGTGATCTGGATGGCGACGGCCTGGATAACTTGGGGGAATATCAATATCAAACCAACCCCAGGCTGAGCGATACCGATGGCGATGGCCTAAGCGACGGACGCGAGGTGCTAACACTCGGGACGAACCCACTTAAACGCGATACCGATGACGATGGCGTAGCGGATGCGCTCGATGCCTTCCCGCTGCACCGCGCGGCCTCCGTCGACAGCGATCAGGACGGCTTCCCCGATGCATGGCATGCATCCTGTAACTTGAGCTGCCAACAGAGTTCTGGCCTGCAACTGGATCGCTCATTAAATGATACCGACAACGATGGCTTAGCCAATCATCTTGATGCGGATAATTCACGCGACAATATGCCCCCCGTATTCGCCGCGCCTCCTCGCATTACGGTCGTTGCAACAGGCGATTTAACCAGCGTCAGCTTTAGCACGTTGCAGGCGCACGATTTTGTCGATGGCGTTATCGAAGCGCAGACATCACAAAGCAACCAACTGGCGCCGGGCCGACACCAGATACTCTGGCTTGCGCGGGATACAGCAGGGAACGAGGGCTCGGTCTATCAGGTTGTCGACGTCCTGCCTCTGGCAAGTTTTGTGCTGGCCGAGCAAACAGCCCATGAAGGCACTACCGTGACGGTAACCGTGCAACTCAATGGCGTCGCACCGGAATATCCGGTCGTGATTCCTTATCAGATTGATGCCGCATCGACCGCGAGCCTGTCTGATCATACGCTGCGCTCAGGCTTTATTCGGATTGATCAGCCCGGCGCCACATCGGGCAGCATCCGCTTCCAGATCCTGCAGGACCAGGTCAGTGCGGAAGGGGTCGAGTCGCTGTTGATCCAGTTAGTCAATCAATATCAGGACGTTGGCCTCAATCGAGCAGGGCTCTCCAGCCAGCGCTCGCACCAAGTGTGGATTCATGAGCAGAATCGAGCACCCGGTGTTGCGGTGGATATCTTCCAATCCGGCGAGCGCACAAGACACGTCAATCGGCACGGCGCGGTGATCCAGATTAAAGCTCAAGTGATCGACGCTGATTTGCAAGACAGCCATACCTTAACTTGGCAGTTGAACGGCGCCCAACTTGCGAGTTCCACAACGGAAAAACAACTCAGCCTGTCGCCCGACCAGCTGCGAGACGGCGAGAACACCCTCGTCGTGATCGCCACAGACAATGGTGCCCCTGCGATGAGCGGCCAACGCAGTTACCAGTTTACGGCCTACACCCCTGACGGCTCAGGCTCTGGCGGCGGCGGCGCATGGGGCTTAGGACAACTACTGCTTTACTGTCTGGTTCTGTGCGGGCTGCGCTTGCGTTGCCGCAAAGCGGTCTAACGTTCACCCGATCAATCCGGCGCGGGCAGGGTTCGAATGCCGCCCATCTCGTTGATCGCAACGTAGATGAATACCGCTTCGGTGACCTTGCTATGGCGTCCGGTATGGGGGTCAGTGGCAAAGGCTTCGACGCGGATTTTCATTGAGCTGCGTCCGGTGTCGAGCAATTCGGTATAACAGCTGATGTGCTCGCCGACGACCACCGGATTGAGGAACTCCACGCGATCGATGGCGACGGTGGTCGAACGGCCGCGCGAGATCTGCCCGGCCAGCATCGCCGCTGCTAAGTCCATCTGTCCCACCAGCCAGCCCGCATAGATATCGCCATAGGCATTGGTGTCGCGCGGCAGCGCGACGACTTGCAATGAAAGCCTGCCGCGCGGTTTTTCTTCGCTTACCTTGGTATTCATGTTTTCCCCTCGCCAACCCCTCTGCCGAACGCATCTCGTGTGCATCTGCTATCTTTTCTTGCCTGAGTATAGACGTTTATCGTTAAATTTCTCCGCGCGGCGTTTTGTCATATTACTGTCATATTACTCACCTATAGTGCCCTGAAACTGGAATCAACACTGGTTTGCCCGAACGATCACCCGATCAGGAGACAAAAAATGAAACTGAAGAAATTTATTGCAGCACTGGCGATCAATGTGGTCGCAGGTGTCGGCATCGCACAGGCCGATCTGGACCCGAACCTGCCCGAGTACAAAAAGGCCGCTGGCGTTTCCGGCAACCTGACCAGCGTCGGTTCTGACACGCTGGCCAACCTGATGACCCTGTGGGCCGAAGATTTCAAAAAGCACTACCTGAATGTAAACATCGAAATTCAGGCTGTCGGCTCCTCAACTGCACCGCCGGCGCTGACTGAAGGCACCTCCAACCTGGGCCCCATGAGTCGTCAGATGAAAGACCAGGAAATCGAAGCTTTCGAGAAGCGCTATGGCTATAAGCCCACCGCGATCCCGGTTGCGATTGACGCACTAGCGGTGTTCGTGCACAAGGATAACCCGATTAAGGGCCTGACCATGGCGCAAGTGGATGCCATCTTCTCTGTCACCCGCGCTTGTGGTTACAGCAAGAACGTCACCAAGTGGGCCGATCTGGGCCTGACCGGCGGTCTGGCAAACCAGAACATTCAGCTGTTTGGTCGTAACTCAGTCTCCGGTACTTACGGGTACTTCAAAGAAGAAGCGCTGTGTAAGGGTGACTTTAAGAGCAACGTCAACGAACAGCCTGGCTCCGCGTCAGTCGTGCAGGGCGTATCGGAGTCGATCAACGGCATCGGTTACTCCGGCATCGGTTACAAAACCGCTTCGGTACGTACCGTGCCCCTGGCTAAGAAAGAGGGAGGCGAATTTGTCGATGCAACCCCTGCCAACGCCATTAGCGGAAAATTCCCGCTGAGCCGCTTCCTCTACGTCTACGTCAACAAGGCCCCCAACAAGGAGCTGTCTCCGATGGTAGCCGAGTTCGTGCGCCTGGTGCTGTCACGCCAGGGTCAGGAAGTGGTCGTGAAAGACGGCTATGTGCCGCTGCCGGCGACCGTCGCGAAGAAGCAGTTGGAGTTGCTCGGCCTCTAATATAAGGCCGAACAAAAAAATTGCTCGCTAAACAACCTCCCTTCATCGAGAAGGGAGGTTTTATTCTGTATACTGCGTCGCGTTTTTAGCCCTTTAGTTTGATCACAGCGGAAGCATTCCAGCCATGAGTACTGCCAGCCCCCTGCCACCCTCTGAACAGGCCAAGCCGGATATCGATTTTAATGATCCGGCTTTGGTGCGTCATCGTAAAAAGCGCAAGCTCAAAGACAGCCTTGCTGCGGGTACGATTGGCGTTGGCGGGATTAGCGTCATCGTCGCTATCACCCTGATTTTCTTCTATTTACTGTATGAAGTTGCACCGCTATTCCGCGGGGCCGACGCTCACGCGATTACCAGCTATCCGGTGCCGGAAGCGCAGCGGGGCGAAGTGCTGTATCGCGCCATCGAAGAACAGGGTGAGATGGGCATGCAGCTGATGCGCAACGGCGAGGTGGTCTTCTTCAACACCGCTGATGGCAGCGTCGTGGACATCCAGCCCCTCCCCTTGCCAGACGGCGCCCAGATTACCAGCCATGCGGTTGCCAGTATGTCGAGCAGCATCGTCATGGTGGGCTTGAGTAACGGCCAGGCCCTGCTGTTTAAGCACCACTATCGGATCACCTATCCAAATGACCAGCGTGTCATCACACCCCAATTGCAGTACCCCTATGGCGAGGAACCCCTGACCCTGGATGCCGAAGGCAAGGCACTGACAGCCGCCGCCGTCGTCAATAGCCAGGAAGCCTTGATGGTCATCGCCAGCAATGCCGACTTGGCGCTGATGGCGACCAAATTCACCAAAGAAACTAGCTTTTTGACCGGCGAGACCACACTCGAAGCTGAAAGCGTCGAACTCCCCGCCTTGAGCAAAGCACCTGAATTTTTGCTGGCTGAGCCCGGCATGCGCTTTATCTACGTAGGACACCGCAATGGCTCGGTCAGCGTCATCGATCTGCGCGGCGCCGAAGGCGCGGAGTTGCACAGCACCACTAAAATCGGCGGCGAAAAACATCGCATCACCGCGATGCGCCTGCTCTTAGGTGGGGCCTCGTTGTTGATTGCCGAAAGCAATAACCGTATTTCGCAATGGTTCATGGTACGCGATGAGAATAACGATTATAGCCTGACCAAAATACGGGAATTCCAGCATGAGGGCGGTAAAATTGTGGCCCTGGATGTTGAACACCGTCGCAAAGGCTTTGCCGTGGTGGATGACAAGGGTCAATTGGCCCTGTTTCATCCCACGTCGCACATTACGGCATTGAACACGCAAGTCACCCCATCCCCGCTGGCCCGCGTCACGCTGCCACCCCGCAGCAACTATGCCTTGATCGAGACCCAGGATGGACTGTTGCACTGGTGGAAGGTCGAAAACGAGCACCCTGAGGTGTCCTGGACGGCGTTGTGGAGCAAGGTTTGGTACGAAGGCTATCAGGAGCCCGACTATATTTGGCAATCCTCTGCCGCCAACAACGAATTTGAGCCCAAATTCAGCTTGTCTCCACTGGCCTTTGGCACGCTCAAAGCAGCCTTTTACGCCATGCTGGTTGCTACACCGCTGGCCATTTGCGGTGCGCTCTATACCGCTTACTTTATGTCTCCGCGTCTACGTCGCAAGGTCAAGCCTTCGATTGAGCTGATGGAGGCGCTGCCCACGGTGATTCTGGGCTTTTTGGCCGGTCTGTTCTTTGCGCCGTTTATGGAGAATCACCTGCCGGGCATCTTCAGTTTCCTGGTCGTGGCGCCGCTGGGTATTTTGCTATTCGGATTCATGTGGGCCAATTTACCCGAGCGGATTCGCTTTCTGCTGCCCGACGGTTGGGCGCCTATTCTGCTCATCCCGGTCATCATCTTTATGGGATGGCTGGCCGTGACACTGAGCCCTTGGATGGAAGTCAGCTTCTTCGGCGGCGATATGCGGCACTGGCTGGAAAACGAATTGGGTATCGATTTCGACCAGCGTAATGCCTTGGTGGTCGGCGTCGCCATGGGTTTTGCCGTGATCCCGACGATCTTCTCGATCACCGAAGACGCCATTTTCAGCGTCCCCAAACACCTGACCTATGGCTCGTTGGCTTTGGGTGCTACGCCTTGGCAAACCATGATGCGCGTGATTCTGCCCACCGCCAGCCCAGGTATTTTTTCTGCTGTGATGATCGGCATGGGCCGCGCTGTGGGGGAAACCATGATTGTGTTAATGGCCACCGGTAACACCCCGATCATGGATATCAATATCTTTGAGGGCATGCGTACCCTGTCGGCCAATATCGCGGTCGAAATGCCCGAATCCGAAGTCGGCAGTACGCATTACCGTATTTTGTTCCTGGCCGCCTTCGTCTTGTTCCTGTTTACCTTTGTCGTCAATACCTTGGCGGAATGGGTCAGACAGAGATTGCGCACCAAGTACAGTGTGATTTAAGGAGTCCGAGCATGCGTGTTCCCGTTAAAACCTGGTTCAAAAACGGCGACCCCTGGATCTGGTTCAATGCCGGCGCCGTCGCACTCAGCATGATCATGGTGTTCGGTCTGTTGGCCTTGATTGCCGTGCGCGGCCTTTCCCATTTCTGGGCCCATGACGTGATGCAGGCCGAATTGGTACACGCCAATGGTCAGCGCAGCCTGATATTAGGCGAAGTGGTCGAACAGGAAGAAGTGCCCACCATTCAATTGCAGGAGGCCGGTTATCAAATTGAAAGCGATGAGGAATTCCTTACCCGCAACCTGATGAAAGTGGGTAACCGCGATGTCAGTGGGGCAGACTTCCGCTGGCTGGTGGATTCCTCGCTCGAAAATCGGCAATGGCCGAAAGCCGTGATCGTGCTGGAGCGACGCGAGTGGGGTAATTTTTATGGCTTTATTAGCGCCGTCACCGAGCAGGGCAAAACCGTGGCTGAAGGCGATGCCGCCTGGCCCGAATTGCAAACCCGCTTGCAGCGCGCAGAGCAGTTATTTAGCCAAATTCACCAGATCGAAAAGAATGACATCGGCAGCATCAACGCGCGCATGGAGCGTTTGCGCTTAAAGGAGCGCAAACTCGAGCTGGAAAATCGCAACACACCTGAAGCCCTGGCCGAAGTCCAAGCTGAGCGCGCTGCCTTGGATGCAGAATATCTCTCCTACCAGGAGCAATTGCGTGACCTATATGCTGCGGCTTCCCGCGACACGCTGATTGCCAAAACCGTCGACGGCAAACAGGTTGAAATTGCGCTGTCCAAAATCGTGCGCGCCTATCAACCCAATGCCATGGGCATCGTCGCCAAAATTCGCTTCTACCTGGCCAAACTATATGAGTTCGTCAGCGATGAGCCGCGCGAGGCCAACACCGAGGGCGGTATCTTCCCGGCCATTTTCGGCACCGTGTTGATGGTGATCGTGATGTCGATCATGGTGACGCCCTTTGGCGTTGTCGCAGCAGTTTACCTGCGCGAGTATGCACACCAGGGCACAATGACCCGGATTATCCGCATCGCGGTGAACAATCTGGCCGGCGTACCTTCTATCGTTTATGGTGTGTTCGGCCTGGGTTTCTTTATCTATTTTCTCGGTTCAGGCATAGATAAGGCCTTTTTCCCCGAAGCACTGCCCTCCCCTACCATGGGTACCGGTGGTCTGCTGTGGGCTTCGATTACCTTGGCGATTCTGACCCTGCCAGTGGTGATCGTCGCCACCGAAGAAGGTCTAGCGCGGATTCCCCGCTCCATGCGTGAGGGTAGTTTGGCTCTCGGTGCCACCAAAGCCGAAACCCTCTGGCGTGTGGTGTTGCCCATGGCCAGCCCGGCCATGATGACCGGTGTGATTCTCGCGATTGCCCGTGCTGCCGGTGAGGTTGCCCCCTTGATGCTCGTTGGGGTGGTAAAATTGGCCCCTTCACTGCCGCTCGATGGCAACTATCCTTATTTACATCTGGACCAGAAATTCATGCATTTGGGCTTCCATATTTACGATGTCGGTTTCCAGAGTCCTAACGTGGAAGCCGCACGTCCCTTGGTTTATGCGACCTCGCTGCTGCTGGTCATCGTGATTGCGTTGTTGAACCTGACCGCCGTCGCGATTCGTAACCGCCTACGCGAAAAATTTAAAGCCTTGGAAGTGTAAACCCTTAACCGAATGCGCTAGCCAGGCCGACCACGGCCACTGTTAGATTGAGAAGAGACTATGCAAAATCAGGACACCAACACCCCCGCTGCCCCGCGCTCGCGCAAGCAGTCGCGTACGCACGCGATCGACGTCAGTGCCATGGGTCGCCCGCAACAAAACCTGCGTCTGGAAGATGAGGTGATTAGCCTGAAAGTGGAGAACCTACGCCTCCACTATGGTGAAAAAGAAGCGCTGCACGGCATCGACATGCTAATTCCGCAAAAGCGCGTCACTGCGTTTATCGGACCTTCTGGTTGCGGTAAGTCGACACTGTTACGTTGCTTCAATCGCATGAATGATCTGGTCGATGGTTGCCGCATTGAGGGCAAAATTCTGCTCGAAGGCCAGGACATTTACGAACGCCGCGTCGAAGTCGCGGATCTACGCCGTCGCGTGGGCATGGTGTTCCAGAAGCCGAACCCATTCCCCAAAACAATATACGAAAACGTGGCTTACGGTCTGCGTATCCAGGGTATCAACAAGAAACGCGTACTCGATGAGACCGTTGAGTGGTCTTTGCGTTCTGCCGCGCTGTGGGATGAAGTCAAAGACCGTTTGAACGACAGTGCATTGGGACTTTCTGGAGGCCAGCAACAACGTTTGGTCATTGCCCGCACCGTGGCGGTCAAACCCGAAGTATTGTTGCTGGATGAGCCAGCATCGGCACTGGACCCACTGTCGACGTTAAAAATCGAAGAACTGATTCATCAACTGAAAGACGAGTATACGATCATTATCGTGACGCATAATATGCAGCAGGCGGCGCGCGTTTCCGACTACACTGCATTTATGTACATGGGTGATTTGATCGAGTTTGGCAACACCAACGATCTGTTCACCAACCCCGAGAAAAAACAAACGGAAGACTATATTACCGGGCGCTACGGCTAAACCACTGAAGGTATTAGTCGCCCCGGCTTCCCAGGAGAACACGCGATGAGCATCACCACGAAAGACAGCCATACCAAACATATATCTCAGCAGTTCAATAATGACCTGGCCGCACTGCGCAATCATCTATTGCAGATGGGTGGCGTAGTCGAAAGACAACTGGGCGATGCCGTCGACGCCTTGATCAACAGCGATACGCAACTCGCCGAAGCCGTGCGTACGCGTGAAGATGAGGTCGACTTGATGGAGGTCGAGATCGACGAGGAGTGCACCCAAATCATCGCGCGCCGTCAGCCCGCCGCCAGCGATCTGCGCATGGTCATCTCGATCATCAAGATGGTCGCCGATATCGAACGCATTGGCGACGAGGCCAGCAAAATTGCCAAAATGGCAATTCAGCTGTCAGAAGAAGGTAAAGCGCCACGCGGTTATATCGAGGTGCGTCACATTGCCAACCATGTGCTGCAAATGGTTAACAACGCCTTTGATGCCTTTGCCCGTTTCGATGCAGAAATGGCATTGAACATCATCCGTGAGGATAAAGCCGTTGATACCGAATATAAATCCGCCATTCGCAGCCTGCTGACCTTTATGATGGAAGACCCACGCAGCATCAGCCAGATTCACAGCGTCATCTGGGTACTGCGTGCGCTGGAACGCGTCGGTGACCTCCGCGAGCGTGCTGTCGACATTGACGGCAACGATATCGGCCCGCGGGGTCATCACGTCGACCACGCGCAGGTCGCGCAGCCGCAGGATGTT
>JBFHRI010000109.1:0-9349 GCA_041591755.1 Oleiphilaceae bacterium | reverse complement strand
GCAGGACGGTGCAGTTTCAAACGACTCCGTGTTCTATCTGAGTCCGCTTGAGCTGCAGTCTTTTGAGTTTCAGGGCGAGTTGAAGAGCTCCGAGGTCGAGGACTCTTCCTACGGGATGGTTTATCCGGGCGATTTTGGCGTTGCCGGTCTGGTCGTCGACATCGCGACGCATGCCGCGATTGAGGATCAACGACAAAAAAATAAGGCAGCCGCTGCCTTCGAGGAAGCCAATCGCGTGTTGTCTCCCGTGGCATCGGTCTTAAAGGGTTTGGATGCCTCTGCAATCATGGCGGATGCGATTGCAGCCAGCCAATTTAAAATCGCTAACGAAGCGACGCAGCGCTCGCAGATTTCTTCTGCGCCGCAATTCGAGTTGACCGTGTCCCCGATGTTCTATCTAACTGAGCAGTACGATTCGATGCGTATCGTGAATATTCTCTCGATCACTGAGGTCTCTGGCAGTAAGAAACGCATGGTGTATCAAAATTCGATTGATGTGATTCATGCCTTGCCTCAGCCTGCCGGCGTCGAAGCGTTAACGCAGCAACCTGAGCTGGTTCGCGCCACCGTGAGGGCGTTATTATCCGAGTCTATCGATCTCGGCCTCATGGATGCATCCCAAGAACTTGCTTCAAGTGGAACCGCTGAGACCTTTCATTTTGAGTATGGAAGTACCCGCCAATACGAAAGAGCCGATCTTCTTCTGGAAGACTGCAACCAGGTGGTGGTGAGAACCCTCAGAAAGTGGATCAAGGCCATACCGCTCACAATGCTAAAGCAAAGAGAACACACTGTGCAGGCTTGTTCCTGATACTTTAATGGCGCTGAACCGTGCGGCGCCATCGTCCGGCGCAGTTCAGCCTTTTCTTCAAAACGCTGTTAACGAAACCCGGCCTCTCGAAGCTTCTCTGGCCCCAAGTGCCTTTCTAATTAACGTCTTCCCGTCACTCGACCCGTCACGATTCAACCTGAGATTCACCCGCAACAAAACGCCAGACCCTGGCAGAACGCTTATTCTTGCAATTTTTGGACAGACATTCTGCTGATACATCGGAGAATATCGTCTACATTTAATCTCATAATTAAAAATACATTTAATAATGAAATGCTTACTTTAGGTTCTTAAGGTCTGGGGGGGGGTTGTGCAGAGTTTCGATAAAGTCGTAAGCAAAGTATTGGTTCACGAAGTCGATGCCAAGGTGCTCAAGCAGTTGCAAACGTTGTGCGTGTCGCACCAATTGGTAGGCATTCGAGCAAATCTGGGCACCAATACCATAGGCTTACAATTGGCGACTTCGGAAATCGAAGATGTGCTGCGTTCAAATCTGGATCTGGGCGCAGTGCTGCTCACCGAAGAGCCGGATGAGTTCGATAACAGTGGATTGGATTTGAGCGTTCGGATTCAACAACAACGTCCAGATCTCCCTATTTTTCTGCGCCGGACCACTGAAGGCCCCCTACCGGATCGGGTCAAGAACGCGATTGCAGGGGAATATCGGGCCAATAACATGGCGCAGTTGCATCGATTGATGCAGGCCTTTATCAACACCCAATACTTTCCTTACGAACTGGCCTCATGCGTACAAGAATTTGCGCTGCAGATCTATGAAAGCCTGGTCCCTGGGGTGCAGGTGAAATCGGACTATCCATACTTGGTGCGAGACCAGGTGATTTACGGTGAATTACTCAGCTTGATTCCCTTGGAAACCAATTGGTGTAAGGGCTATGTCATGCTGCAATCCACCGAAGCGGCGATAATGGACCTGATTCGTTCCGGCTGCACCTTCATCAATCCTGCCCGGCCGACTTTATTGGATATGAATGCCCTGTTCAATGAAGCGACCAATATGATTTGGGGCAAGCTTAAAGCGCGCTTTTCGCAACAGGACAATGGCTTTCGGGGAAGCATTGCCGCCGTACCTACGCTGGTCAATCACGGCGATAAACACATTAGTTTTGGTTCAACCGAGCCCCAGTTGTGCTTGAAACATGTTTTGCACGATCCCGACCATCGCTTTCCCGATGTGGTCGTATACTTGCGCCTGATCTTCAATTTGTATTGGTCACCCGAACGCTTTGCGGAGAGCCTGCTGGAACCGGCCCCGGAACAAGACGATGGCGGTCTTGAGTTATTTTAGCAAAGGCGAGCAGTGCGAAGCGCTTCAGACGTCTACAAGGTTAGCGGCAGACGCGCCGCTAAGGCGCTAAGCGTGCTGCGCGTCGGCTATTGGCGCCTGCCACGATGAGCGTGAAACCGGACACGCTTCCCAGCAGCAACCACAACCAAAGGCTTTGCGCTAATAACCAGACCGCCGCAATACTCAGAGTGAGTGGAGCAAGCAGCGCCAGCGTAATATACAAACCCTGGCTGGACACGCTCTGTACCAACAATCCGCTGACAACCATGAGATAGGCCACACAGAGTGGGGTGGCCATCGCATATTCATCAATGAAATAGTTACTGCGCAAGAACAGCAAGCTTACGACGACAAACAACGCAAACAGGGCTTTGTCATATTGCTTCAGGGCCTCGAATCGGCGTTCCGGTTGCGCTCGGAAGAGGCCTTGGTTGCAGATCCACAAGCGAAAAACGACGGAGGCTACGGTGCCACTCCATAGGCTCAGTTCGAGACCATTGTCGGTGCCATGCAACAATGCCCAAACGACGATCAAAAACACCAGTGCCAGGCCGCTGAGTAGAGGCCATGACAGGATAAAGGGCTGGTGATTGGATTGTGCGGAAGATCGTGAGGGCGTTGCGGCGCTATGTTCGGTATCTGGCATTTTGGATCGTACTCCCTACTTTGAGAGGGCGGATAATGCCGCTTAACGCAGCGTTTTTCCAGCTCACCCAGCCAGCGCAGTGGCCGTCAAGCAGAATCTCAACAAGAATTTAATGCCAAGAAGGGCTTCTGCTGATGCCTGCATCGCGGACTGATGTTATAGTTTCGCCCCTGTGTGATGTCAGTGGTGTCCGCAAGGCTCTCGGCTATCGGATGCACCCCGAAAGGACTGTACAAGCTGCCATGAAGTATCTCGCTCGTTTCAATCGACAATTACGTCATTTTCGCGATAGTCGTAAACTTTCCGTGCACGATATCAGCAAACTTTGCCTGGTGGACTCCACGGTGGTCGAGGCCTGGGAAGAAGCTAACGAAAATCGGCGCTGTTATCCAACACTCGAAAACTTGCTCGATCTGTGTTTCAAGACCGGCACCGCACTCGAAACGTTCATTGAAATGCCTGATAGCAAAAACGCCTCACAGCTCGAATTGCCCGGGCTGACAGTCACTGACGAGAGTGATCTGAGTAAGTCGCTCGACAGCCTGGCCGAAACCATCGACCGACTGATACCGAGTGATCAGGAACAAGAACTTTTGCGGCGTTTCCGCAAGAGCGGCAAGCCGAATCAGGAACTGATTTTGAAACTAATTGGGCGTTAGTCCCAGGCACGCCATGAGCGCGCTTAACACCCACTCGAACGAATTATTTGCCAGCAAGGATAGCCAAACGGGAGCACGACATTCTGATCCAGCTCATGAATCTGAACCCGTTCCTATGGTATCTTAGGCATCTTTTGCAACAGCCGAAATTGCCATGACTGATAACAAGAAAAGCCTTCTGGATTTGCCTGCCTGGCGCGAGAAAAGTCTGGCTGCCTGGCGTGCTGCGACTGATCTTGCGACCAGTAGCATGACGCTGCCCAAGGCCTTTTCTCCTTTGGTCAAAGTATTGGTCAGCAGTGAACCGATTACGCAAGAAGTACTGACCCACGAGCTCGACTGCTTGTTTGATACGCTCTACGAGCATCCCTTGTCTGAGCATTCGCGCTTGCTGACCGCTTACCTGCGACGCAATCGGATCATTCCCAACGAAGAATCCACCGAAAACTTAATTCGTTTTTTGGTTAAACAAACGATTCAACGCAGCCCGGTCGACATTCCCGACGTTGTGGTCGATGAGTTCTGGCAATTTTTTCAGGAATTGATCGAATCCCCCGAACTCAAAGGTGTGGTCGAGCTGAATCTCGATCTGGTGCGCGCGGTCTTACGCAGCTATGAAGGGCTTTTGGTCGATATCATCAATAAGATCAAATCCTTGCGCAAGGTCAACCAGACCACCTTCAGTGACATCATTCAAAAGGTTCGGGTACTCCGCGGCGATATCCAAATCCTGAAGCGCCAGATAAAAGCCATCCGCTATATCCGTCCTTACTTCCTGACCGACCCCAAGGATTTCCGTACCCAAGCAGAGATTGTGGCGCGTATGGTGCGCGAGTTTGGTCCGCTCTTTATCAAGATGGCCCAAGTCGCAGCAGCCAACGCCGACTTCCTGCCAGAAGAAATTGCGCGCGAACTGCAGGTGTTCCAAGAGGATGTTGAGCCGATGACACCGGATGAGGTGCGTCAGGCCTTTATTGAAGAGTTCGGTGAAGGTCCACAGGCGTTTTACTTCGGTTTCGATGTCGAAAAACCCATCAAAAGCGGTTCGATTGGCTCCGTGTACTTTGCCAAGAAGCCAATCGTCCGGGGCGGCAAAGAGGAGTTGGTACAAGTCGTGGTGAAAGTAGCGCGACACAATCTCGAGCGCGAATTCGCCATGGGCAATCTGGCCATCGAACTGATGTTGATCAGTAGCCAATATTGGGCACCGCACTCCAAGCTACGTCCGTTCTTGAGCGCCATGTCGGAGCAGATCAAAGAGTTTACGCGTGGGTTCGAGCAGGAACTCGATTTTTTGCATGAAGCCAATATTCAGCAGCGCTTTTACGAGCGCTCTCAGCAATCGCAAGTCTGGTCCGTGCCGCGACTCTATGGCGCAAGCGGTCGAATTATTGAAATGGAATACGTCAGTGGCGCCAAAACCATTCCGCAGGCAATTAAATGCGTTGAGCGCGCCCGACGCCGTCGCTTCCAACGCCAGCTGGCCGAGAATTTTTTGTTTACCATGTTGGAGCATTTACTGGTCTACCAGGAATTCCATGGCGACTTGCACCCCGGTAACGTGATGATCTCCGGAGACGGGCGACTGTATTTGATTGACTGGGGCAACGCAGTCGATATGCGTGGCAAATGGTCCTTGATTGCGCGCTATTTGCGTGCAGTTATGATTGGTGACTTCGACACGCTGGCGCAAATTCTGGTGGATATGAGTACCCATCCGGAAACCAATCAACAAAAGATCGATGAAATTCGTGCCGGACTGCAAGAAACGCTGGAAAAGAAAAACGTGCACCCCTTGGGGCGTGACTTCGCGATCGTGCTGTTCCGCGAGGGGCAAGAAGGGCTGCGCAGACGTTTCCAGGCAGCCTTGCATCTGATGTCGAATACCTACCAGTTAGGCTTGACCATCAAGAGCGACTATCTGCATCTATCGCGTTCGTTGTTCGCCATGGCGGGTACGTTTAACGCCTTGTACAAAGATATCAGCGGCTGGACCATGGCCAGCGACGCCCTGGTCAATGTGGGCCTGTTCCCGATACGTTATGCCTGGCAACGTGCCACAGCATTCCAGATTGAGAGTGCCCCGGAGCCTGTCAATCTGCTCCAGGCCCGTCGCAAACAACTGGCGTATGGTTGATTCAAGCGAGGCCTCACAAGCCTCGGATAGCGTTCGGGTGGTGTATCAACATGCTCGCTTTATCGGCATCCATAAACCCGCAGGTATGCCTTTTCACAGTGAGGATGCGCAGCGTGGCGTCGTGGCCGAAGTCCGCACGCTCATGGACAACCCGCAGCTCTATCCGGTCCACCGCCTAGATCGTCTGACATCCGGTCTCATGCTGTTTGCGACCGATCGTGAAGCCAACTCGACCCTGTCTCAGTTATTCGAGCAGCGGCTCGTCGACAAAACCTATTTAGCCTTGTCCGCCAACAAGCCCAAAAAGAAGCAAGGGCAGGTGATTGGGGATATGGCGAAGACACGGCGGGGCGCGTGGAAGCTCTTACGCTCCACCGAAAACCCGGCGCGCACACGTTTTGTCTGTGTTAGGCAATATGCCCCGACTTCGCAGCAACTCCCGGCGCCAGACTGGGCTTTTGCACTGTTCCCTAAAACTGGCCAAACGCATCAGCTGCGTGTCGCGATGAAGAGCCTGGGAGCGCCTATTCTGGGCGATCAGCGTTATGGGGGCGGAGAAAGTGATCGCGGATATTTACATGCCTGGCGCCTGCGCTTCCGTGCCTTTGAGCAGGATTTTGAACTGCATGACCCGTATTTTATCGGTGCGCGCGTGGCGATGGACACCTTGCTTTCGTTGCTTCAGAGCAAACTCCAGCACTAAAGAAAATCCATCTCATTGATGCCCAAATCTCTGGGCTCCACAACTCCCACAATGGTGCGTTCATTTTTTGCGCTGGCCAAATTGAGCACATAAGGGTCGATATAGTGTTTATGGCGTAGTGTGTAAAAAACCCGAACAACGGGCTCGATCGGGCTACCATGGTTAGCCTCGACCACCACACCGGCATGGCCGTTATCCAACTCCACCAAGGTACCCACCGGATAGATACTGATGCAGCGAATAAAGTCGTAGACCAAGGCCTTATCCAGCTGAAACACACTCCACTCGACCAACTTCTTCAGGGCTTCATGAGGAGACATGCCCTTGTGATACACGCGATCGGCGGTAATCGCGTCATACACGTCGACAATCGCGGCCATCCGCCCAAATTCTGAAATCTGATTAGCTGATAAGTTGCGGGGATAGCCGGAGCCATCGATGCGCTCGTGATGCAGCGCGCAAATCGAGCGGGTCAGATCGCTGAGGCCGGGACTAGCATCCAGCACTTTTTCGCCGTAAACCACGTGCCGCTTCATCTCTTCCCATTCATCTGGATCCAGTTTGCCTGGCTTATTAAGAATGGCATCCGGAACAAATATCTTGCCGATATCGTGCAACAGGCCCCCCGTGACCAGCTCTTTAACCTGCGCACGGTCGACATTGCGGTTACGCGCAAAAATACCCAGCAATACCCCCACGCCCACGCAATGCTCCAGAAGGTACTCGTCCTTGGTGCGAATGCGGGTGAGGCAGGAGAGGGCATCTAGATTATTGTCGAGCGAAACAATCAACTCATCAGACAGTTCGCCGACAGCCTGCGTGTCAATGCTGCGTCCAGTGCGGATATCCTGCAACAAACTGCCAATCAACTGCTTGGCCTGAGAGTGCACCTTTTCTGCGTGAGCACGCGCTTGCGCCGCAGGGAGGATCTTTTGCGGCAAATTGCCACTCTGCAGGCGTAAGGAGTCCAAATGTTCTTCTCGCACCTGAGCTATCGCTGCGGCACGCGCCACGTCGGGCGCATCCATACCTTTCGATGTGTCGATATAGAGCTCTGACACCCCGAGCTTTTTGATTTGCTCTATGGTTTTGGCTGACTTTATCATGCCGCGACGACGCGCATTTTGCTCTGGGATCCAGGTATTGTTGGCATCGGTGATGTACATACCTACCCTGAGGTCATTAACATGCACTTTTTTAATCAAGTTCGCTGACTCCTGGGCCCCAAGTGTGCGTGATGTGAGCGCTTTGATTAATTCTAGACCAACAAACCAACCCTTCCTCAAACACAGAGAGTATTTAACATCTTATGCAATCCAGTACTGAGGCGAGTCGAACCCCATGGCGACGTTACGCGACACAGATCATTCTGGCCATATTGATTGTCGTCGGCATGGCCAAACTCGCGGGCTTGTTGTTTGCCGAGCCTCCCAAGGCCAGTCAAGGCGCCAAGAAAAAGGCAGCCCCGTTAGCGGTTGAGACCCTCAGCCTCGTGCCTCAGGATTTTCGGGTTGCGGTTCAGAGCTTCGGCACCGTTCAAGCCGGTACACGGAGCACGCTTTTTCCACAAGTCAGTGGTCAGGTGGTGACGATGGCGCCGCAGTTCCGCGCGGGATTGGCGTTTAAACGGGGCGATGTGTTGCTGACACTGGATTCCAGCGATTACGAACTGGCCCTGCAACAAGCGAAAACCGCGGTGGTTCAAGCGCAGGCCAGCCTGGCTGAAGAACAGGCGCGAAGTGAGCAGGCGCAACGCGATTGGCGCTCGCAGAGTCGTTCGGGGCCGATCAGCGACTTTGCCTTGCGCAAACCTCAGTTGGCCCTGGCGCAGAGCCAGCTCGAGTCGGCACAAGCCAGCCTGCGTCAGGCGGAGCTCAATTTTGCGCGCACTCAGGTGCGAGCGCCCTACGACGGGCGAGTGTTAAGCACGGCCCTGGATATCGGTGAACTGGCAGGTCCCAGCCAGCCAATCGGTGAAATCTATGCCACGGATACGCTGGAGGTACGCTTACCCATCAATGTCCAAGATCTCGCATTTATCGAGTTGCCTGGCACGCAAGCCGGCGCAGACGGCGCGCGTGTAAAATTCAAAGCGGACGCCGGCATCCTTCAGGTCTGGCATGGACGCTTAATGCGTACCGAACCCGAAGTCGATGCGCGTACCCAGCAACTGTATGTCATCGCGCGTATCGAAGACTCGGATGCGTTGCGTCTGGGCCAGTACCTGAGCGCCGAGGTGTCGGGTCGGGTATTGCAGCAAGCCCTGGTCGTCCCGAATAGCGTGATCTATCAGGCTGCCTACGTATACGTGGTAGACCAGGACCGCCTCCACAAACGTGAGATCCGGGTGCGCTGGCGTAATGATCAATACAGCGTCATAGAAGCGGGCTTGAATCCGGGTGATCAAGTTGTCACCACGTTGTTGGGGCAGGTGAGCTCTGGACTGGCGGTCACCGTGATGAGCACGTCGGAAGCCACGACTGCCGTGCAGGAGCCCGACGCATGATTGAGTGGTTTGCACGCAACCCGGTCGCCGCCAATCTCTTACTCGCGACGCTCTTGATTCTGGGCTTAGGCTCATTGTCCTTAAATATTCCGCTGGAAGTCTTTCCCTCGATTGAGCCTCGCTCCATCACCGTCACGGTCAGCTTACGTGGGGGCACGCCGGAAGAGGTCGAGACCGGCGTCAGTATCAAACTGGAAGAGGCGATTGAAGATCTGGAAGGCATTGATTCGATCGTCAGTACCTCCAGCGAAGGGCTCGCCTCACTGTATATTGAGTTGGATGACAACTACGAACCGAATGCCATCCTGGCTGAAGTCAAAAACCGCATTGATGCCTTAAATACCTTGCCGAGCGAGGCTGAACGGCCGGTTGTCAGCCTCACCAAATATAGCCGTGCGGTGCTCAGTGTGGCCGTATCCGGCCCGCTGAGCGAATTAGAGATTCGGCAATTGGCCGAGCGCACACGAGATCAACTGTTAAAGATCAACGGTATTACTCAAGTTTTGTTGTCGGCAGTACGCAACTATGAGATGCGTATAGAGCTGGATCAGACACAGTTG
>JBFHRI010000108.1:0-9389 GCA_041591755.1 Oleiphilaceae bacterium | reverse complement strand
CGTCAAGTTCGGCGGCACCATGGATGCGGTGGGCTCGGTACAGTCAGAGAAAGGCCTGGAGTTGCTGCTGGCGACCCTGGCGCGCCCCCGTGCAGGCGCCTTGATGACACAGGGGCCGTACGAGGTAGTCGCGACTTTTACGGTCGGCTCGATGTTTGCGTTCGTACGCGATCGCAACATTGACAGTATCGAAGATTTTGCCGGCAAACGTTTATCTGTCCTGAACAATGATCCGCAGGCCGAAATGTTTGCACAGCTGGCCGGCGCCACACCCATCGGCACGACCTTGTCGACCTTCAGTGCGATGTTCAATAACGGTAATCTAGATATTTTGTTAATGCCGGCGCTGGCTTATAACACCTTTGAGCTATACAACGGTTTGGGCGATAACGGCGGCATCATCGATTACCCGCTGTACTATGGCATGCTGCACACCACCGCTCGCAAGGCCAATTTTCCCAAGGATTTTGGCCACAAAATGCGTAACTATATGCTGACGCGCCTCGATGCCATGAATAAAGCCGTCGCGGATGCGGAAGCCGAGATACCACACAAATACTGGATCAATGTCAGCCAGTTCACCAAGGATGAGATTGATCGCTTCAGCAAGCGCGTGCGCGTTGCGCTGAAGGAAAAGAAGATCAACCACCCTACGGCACTTAAGTTACTGTGGAAAATTCGTTGCCGTTTGGACCGTACCCGGGCAGAGTGCTCGCAACCAGAGTAATCCTTTCACAACTCCGTCATTCCGGCGCAGGCCGGAATCAATGTTTCAGGCCACTCTGTGCTTTAGACCCAGGTGTCAGGGGCGACTTGGTGCTTGCCGAATGGATCACGGATCGAGTCCGGGATGACGGGGCATCTCGTGTTGGATGACGGGGCATCTAGTGTTGGATGACGGGGAATCTAGTGTTGGATGTCGGGAGCGCGCAGTCTGCAATTCGCTTGGGATTGACTGCAGAACATTGGCTCAAAGCCCCGGTCACCGTCCCCGGCGGCGCAGTGCTTGTTGCGTGAAATCGCTGTCGGGCGGGGGGCTGGCACTAAACTTGACTGCCGACTCTGGGCTGCTGAGATAACTGAGGTGATAACGGCCGGCTTGTAGGTCGTGTACCACCGTTGCGACCGGCCATACCACGGGGACCTGGCTGAAGTTTAAGGGATAGGCAATTTGTACACGCCACAGCTCGCCTCGGGAATCGTAAAGCTCGCTTTGTACGATCGACCATGTATCTTCATCAATGTAAAAAGTGCGACGGCTGTAGAGATGGCGTGCTTGCGGCTTAAGTTGCGCCTCGATGACCCAGACACGATGCTTTTCATAGCGCAGGTGCTCCGGGTTTAAGTGCCCGGCCTGAATGACGCGCTCGGGCTGTTGCGTGTGCTGGGCCAAGATATCGTTGTTGTAAGGAATCCACATTTCACGTTTGCCAATAAAGCGCCACTCATAGCGATCGGGGGCGCCGTTGAACATGTCGATCATGTCGGCCGTCACCAGATCGTCACTGGCGGCTACGGGTGTATCATAGGCCAAATTGGGTGCTTTGCGGACGCGCCGACTGCCTGCATCGTACACCCAGGCAGCGCGTTCTTCGCGCTTACGGTCGAGCGTTTCATGCACCAGCACCGCGCCGCCGGCCAGGCGGGCGGGGCTCTGCACAGCCGCCAATACAAAGGCCAGCTTATTGTCGATCTCCGCGAACGTTTTGTGCGGGTGGTACATCAAAAAACTGACTTCCTGTCGTGTGGTGACCAAGTTGTAGTTGCCGTTTTCCTGTACCACGGCCTCGGCATTGCTGAGCGCCAAGGCCACGCCGCGCCAGCGCGTCAAATGATTCCACAGTATTTTATGCGGGTTGATGCTGCCATCCTGGTTTTGCGGCACGGGGAAGGGGATGCCTCGCATGGCGTCTGTTATGCCGTTGCCGTCATTACTTAGCTGCGCCTGACGATGATTCTGCAGTATGCTGTCATATACCCATTGTGGCGCGGCAGCAGTGCGACGGCTTGGATAGACCGGCAGTCGATAAGTCTCGGGATACTGCTGCAACAGCGCTTTTTGGCCAGGGCTAATGAGCGTATCATAGTGGGCCACTTTGGTATGATCGATGCTCTCGATGAGTTTATCCTGGGTGTGGGGTGCGGTGCTGGGCCGCGCCGTCGCCGGGGTCACATAGCCGCCGTCCCAAGCAGGGATTGAGCCGTCTTGATTGGCCGCACGTTCCGCCCCCATGGGCGTAAGGTGTGCGGCGGGAAAGTCCTGAGCCTGGCAAACGCCTGTAAGCAAACAGAGACCGAGCACAACAGAGCGTTTCATCGTTTTTTCCTTGGTATGTTGGATTCACAGAGAAGGGGGGTTGGGGGACTAATAAACACTCAATCAGCGTTGTTGAGCTCCAGTGCAGGGAGTTCAAGCGTAAAACAGGTGCCTTTATGCAGCCGCGACTCCACCTGAATCCTTCCTTGATGTTTTTCGATCACCACTTTCACAAAGTTAAGCCCCAAGCCGGTACCTTTTTCGCCCTGCAATTCATTACGTCGCTGGCGCCGAAAGCGGTTAAAAATATGTGGCAATTCTTCCTCGGCAATGCCTTGTCCCTGGTCGCGAACTTGCACTCTTATCCAGTCTTCGAAAAGCTTGATGTGAAGGCGAATCTCTGTCTTTTCGGAACTGTATTGGATGGCGTTGCTCAATAGATTGATCAGTGCGCGCTCGATGAGTTCTGCATTGCCACGCATCCAAGCTTCATCAGGGGTTTCCAGTTTGATGCGAATCCCTTTTTGTTGCGCTTGTTGAATTAAACCATCCACCGCATTTTCAGCCACGCCACAAAGGTCAAATTCATAGAATTCCTTCTCTGCAGTTTGTTCTGCGCGAGTGATTTGTAAGAACTGTTCAGATAAATTGAGGCTGCGACGGGCGAAGCCATCGAGCTCCTCAATCAAGTTCTTGCGCCAGCGGATACGTCCGCTGCGCAAGCCATCGAGTAGCGCGAGTTGCGATACGAGGGGAGAGCGGACATCGTGCGAAAGAAAGTCGATGAGCTGATTTTTTTCGCGCTGCTGGGCGCGAATTCGAGACACATCCGACATGGTCAACATCAAACCCGCGTCACTGTGATTATTGACCAGGAAGGGGGTGCAGTGCAGCAATACATCGCGCTCGCCCAGGCGCACCTCAAATACGTTCTTTTCTCCACTGATTAAGACGCTACTGATATTGTGCAGCAGGTTATCCTGCTGTGCTTGCTCAGGATCGAACAGTTCATGAATGGCTTTTCCCAGTATCTCCTCCCGATCCATGCGCAGCCAATTTTCGGCGTGTGTGTTGCAGTACACCACGATACCAATCGGGTCGCAGACCAAAATAGCATCCGGCATTTCTTCGAAACCCTTGGATATGAAGGTACGCATGTCTTCCATGTCGCTGATGGCTTCTCTTACCTGAGCGATGCGATTGGCGACTTGTTCGTAAAAGCGCCGAGTTTTATGAGCGGGGCGAAAGTTTAAATCCAATTTATCAAGGAATTGGCTGACCGTCTCGGGTGTCTTGTCGGCTGACCAGGCTAGACCAATCGTATAATAGTCACCATGTTGTGGACTGAGGCGTATCCAGCTCTGATTATTCACGTGTTGCCAAACACCCGGTTCGAGCTGCTTGGGCGGACTCATATCGTGATGCTCAAAGCTATGAATGGGATGATCCTTGTGCATCAACAGATAACGCTCGGGCCGCAATAGGGCGAGCAAACTTAAAAATAATCGTTCGACCGAGTATTGCCCCAGCTTACGAAAGCCGATGGAGGGAATGTCGTTGAGGCGCTCCAGTTCGGTATTGAGGAAACTGTTCAGATAGCGCATGCGTTGCCAGCTCCAGAACGGGTAGGCAATCAACATGCTGACCACACTGTTCATCGGCGCGAACCAGTTGCGATCATAAACCAGCAAAAGCCAGGTGAAACCAAGCACGCCGGAGATGAGTAACAAGGTCGCCGGCATCACCCAGGTTGGGCGTAAGCGTGGGAACACCAGAATCGGGAAGAGGATAAATGCAAAAGTCAGTAGATGCGTCCAGGTCGTGTCGACAGGTTTGATGATGGTTTGCGTCATCAAGGCCGAATACGCGTTGGCGTGCAATTCAACGCCCGACATCGGTTTGCGCGACCCCGTCACCGGGGTGGGAATGATATCGCCCAGACCGACCGTGCCGGCCCCAATGATTACTGTGCGATCACGAAAGACCTCAGGGGCGATGCGGTCCGTCAACACGTCAATATAGCTATAGGTTGGAATACTACCGGCGGGGCCCGCAAAGGGGATGAATCGATACTCGGAATTGACACTGAGATAGGGCGCTGCCGCAACCTCCTGCATGTCGTTCAAATAGCGAATCATCGGGTTGATCTGGGTCGCCATGGCCATTGATAGGCTCGGCCAATAGGCCTCACCCACCCCCGAATGCAGAAAGATCCCGCGTGCTAGGCCGTCCTCGTCCAATTCCACATGCACATGGCCCAGGGCTTTAGCCGCCGCCACCAGCTCGGGAATAGGGAGTATCTCGGATAAGGTGTTGCCATAGCTCAGTGGATGAATATGCAGGGGAAGTAGCACATTGCCATTTTTTCGGATCGCTTGTGCCAGAGCTTTATCGTCTTGCGGAAATTGTTTGTCGCGCTCTGACAAGATGATGTCCAGCGCCACCAATGCAGTATTGTAACTAGTAAGTTTGTCGATTAATTGGGCGTGGATGGCGCGACGCCAGGGCCATTGTCCCAGGGCATTGAGGCTTTTCTCGTCGACGCTGATGATCACGATGTCTTCAGAGACTTGGACTGGCACCAGGCTCATCATCGCATCATAAGCCAGGAGATCGAGCCGGCGGGCTCCCTGCGTCCAAACCAAAATGACAATAATGGCGAGCAGAACCAAGGTCAGCAAATATTGCTCGTATGGATGTGGCTCGCGGTAATTCTGAGACATGGCTGAACAGCGTTCCTTTCTGACGGCTTCCACAGACCCTAGGGCTTTTCGATGAAAAGCTCTTTTACCGGGCCAAATTCTGATAGCACATTGTCGTTGGCGAGGCCTTTGACTCGGGCATAGTATTTTTTACCCGGACTCAGCCGGATCAACGCACTGGTTTTGTTGAGCTCTTCTTCTCGTAATATGGTCTCAAAGCCTGCACTATCCGACAGTTGCAACACGTAGGTATCGACCTTGTCGAGACTGTTCCAGTACAGCCCCACCTGATTATCGAGATAGTTAACGCTAAGAATGCTGACTTGATCGAGCGTGGCGCGTATTTTAACGCTGCGTACGGGGCTGAAGTCTACCTCTCCATCATCATTCACGACCTGAACGCGCCAGTAATAACGGCCGGGCTGCAGCGGCTTGCTCACGCGTTGTCGCGTCGTGCTTAGGTAGTTTGAGCGATGCACGACCTTTTTAAAAGTCGGCTCCGTGGCAATTTCTAAGCGACCGCTGGCGCTGAGGTCTGAGAGCTTCCAGCTGAATTCGGGGTGCGTCGTGTCCACGGTACTGTCGTCTGCAGGGCTCAAAAGCTCTGCCGTGGTGCGCGCCAACTCAATCACCACCTGCGATTCGCTATCGATGCCTTCATAGCCCGCGCCGTCGACGGCACGTATCGAGATATTGTAGGTGCCGCTCTTCAGTTGCCTTAATTGCATTTCGGGGGCACTGATTTTCTGGCTCTTCACGCGTTGGCCTGAATCATGGTTGATTTCATAACGATAGGACTCCGCCTGAGGAGTGGCTTCCCATTCGAGGTTCTTCGGCAGCTCCGTGATGTGTGAGTCGCTGAACAGGGGCTCGGGGGCATCTGGCAGGCGACGCTTATCCACGATTTGGCTGCCGCGATGAACGGTCACACCCTGGCCCGCCTCAACTTGTGTGGCGCCGTGTTCGTGACTGACTTCGACCACGCCCTCGGTCACCTCTACGCGTGTTTGATTGGCATCGGCATGGACTCGAAAGGCCGTACCCCGCACAGCGGCGACCGCGGAGGGTGTGCTGATCTCGAATTGTGAGCCTTCGATCATGGGTTTCACTTCGGTTGCGATCGAACCTTTGTTCAAGCGCATGCGCGTATCGACCATGCCGGTATTGCCGTACTTAGACAGCCGGTTAAAGATCAGGTTGCTATGCTCTTCCAGGCGCAGGATCGAACCGTCAGCAAAACGAATCAGCACCGAGCCTTGTTGCGTCGCAATTTCATCGCCAACGCGAATTTCATGTTGAGTATCGAGTTTCTCGTACCGGACCTCGCCGGCGCGCTTGATCATGACATGGCCAGCAGTGGAGAGGGCGATGGCGGGATGCGGTTGTTGTTTGAGCCAAGAGATCGGGATCTTGATGATGGAGCCGGGTGCTAACCGGTCGACCTGGCTGATTTGATTGTGCCGCGCTAAATCGCTCCAGGTATAGCGCGCGTTGAGCAGCGATTCACCCACCGTTTGCAACGAATCCTTTGGCCTCAAGGTGTAATGCCAATCGCTGCTCGGCGGTCCATCTGCGGCGGCGATGAACAGCACGCCTAGCCACAACAGCGTTACCGCTAGCGCGCGTCGAGCGAACGACTGTGCAGCTCGCATCATGTTCCGACACTCCCCAGGCTCCTTGCTGTCGGTCGAGTGGGCTTAGGCATCCACACGTTCCAAGCGATAACCGTGTTGATAAATGGTTTTGATGCGAAAACCATTTTCGGGGCGAATATTCAGTTTGCGTCGTAGTCGGCTGACGTGGGTATCGACGGTGCGGGTATTGATGTCTGAAGAAATACCCCAGACACGCTCCAGCAAGAAGTCACGTGCCAGCAAGCGCCCAATGTTTTGGAACATGAACACAGCGAGGTCAAAGTCTTTGTCGGTCAGAGGCACATCCTCTCCCGAAGCGATAATGGTGCGTCGCGACAGATTGATCACATAAGGGCCGATCTCAAGCAGTTGGGAATTATCCGGCGTAGTGCTGGCGCGTCGCGCGAGCGCGTTGACGCGAGCGACCAGCTCGCCAGGGCGTGCGGGTTTGACCAAGTAATCATCGGCGCCCGCTTCGAGGGCGGTCACGATGTCACTTTCGCTATCGCGTTGCGTTAGAAACAAGACTGGGATGCGCCAATTCATTTGGCTGCGCAGCTCCTGAATGACTTGCGTGCCTTCCATGTCCGGCAGGTGCCAATCCAGAATCAGTAAATCGAAGCTATCGTGCAGGACCGCATAAATAAAAGCCTTGCCCGTATGGAAGACATCGCAGTCATGCTGATTCTGCTGTAGAAAATCGGCCAAGTTCCGTGCCTGTTCCACTTCGTCTTCAAGTAACGCAATCTTCATGCAAATTCCCCAGACTGTTTAGTTAGATCTCCCGCTAAGTGTAGATCGAATTTTGCAGTTCGCCGGTCTCGTTATGCTGGCACTCTCGCGGTTCGAGTTCAGCATCACATTTGTTTCTCTTTGTAGTGATTTATAGAGGCTCGCTTTCACCGAGGCATCCCAGTAACATGTTGCTTTTAGTGTTGTTTTAACGAGCGCTTTGGGCGAGGTACACGATGTCTATGCAAACGCAATTGGAGCAGCGAGTACGGGACAATTTTGCCGTGCAGGAGCTGCGCTTGCTGAACGAGAGTCACCAACATAGCGTGCCAGCAAATTCAGAAACTCATTTTAAGCTCACTCTGGTCAGTCCGGATTTTGAAGGCTTGAGTCGCGTCGCACGGCATCAGAAAATTTATGCGCTGACACAGCCATTGATGCAGCAAGGCTTGCACGCGCTGGCCTTGCATTTGTATACCCCCATAGAGTGGGCCGAGAAAAATGGCCAAGTGCCTGCTTCGCCTCAATGCATGGGTGGATCAAAATCTAGTTAATAGCAGCTGAGACAATGCGTCATAGCATGCAGAGGGATACGTTATGAGTCAGTTTTTTGTGATCCACCCCGAGAATCCGCAGTTGCGGCTGATACGCCATGCGGTCGAGATTCTTGAGGCCGGCGGCGTGATTGCCTATCCAACCGATTCGGCCTACGCCCTGGGGTGCTTAATCGGCAACAAATCGGGGGCAGATCGTATGCGGCAGATCCGCCGGCTGGATGACAAGCATAATTTCACCCTGGTGTGTCAGGACCTCAGTGATATCGCTACCTATGCCAAGGTCGATAACTGGCAATATCGTTTGATCAAAGGGCATACCCCTGGGCCGTATACCTTCATCCTGAATGCGACTTCTGAAGTGCCACGCCGACTGCTGCATCCCAAGCGGCGCCAGATCGGTATCCGCGTGCCGGATAATCGCATTGCTCTGGCCTTGCTGGAAGAGCTGTCGCAGCCGCTGATGAGTACCACCTTACAGCTGCCAGGTGAGGAGATGCCGATGACCGACCCTTACGAAATTCGTGATCTGCTGGAACATCAGCTGGACTTGGTCATTGATGGCGGTTTTTGCGGTTTGGAGCCGACTTCTGTAGTGGATCTTTGCAACGAGTCGCCAGTGATTGTCCGTCAGGGGTGTGGTGATCTCAGCGCGATTCTCGGTGCTTGAATCGCGCTGCACAACTCAGGCGTTTAAGCTCAAACGGAAGGGATTTTCCGTGCCGCTGTCAGCGCCCTCTGCAAAGCTTTGGGCGTTTGCTTTTACCGATTGAAATCGATGCGCAATGTCGCTCAGACCGTTAAATTCTCCGGATTCACTGAGTAGGGTACGAAATAGTGAGTTTTCAACGCCATAAGCGCGGGATAGTTTGGTCACGTTGTCAACGTAGTTCAGCGTGGGTTGCTGTTGGCTGAGGCGACCAAAAGCTTCGCGGAAGGCTTTGCTTTTATTCAAATCGCCAGCCATGCGTTCCAGAATGCTCGCATCAGCCTGACCATTCAGACTGATATTGCCAAACATGTCTTTTTCGACCGCCAGGCGTGTGCCAGGGTGCGCGCCATATTCCGCTAACTTATTGCGCAGCGTTTCACGCACAAAAATCATGTCTTGCCCCAGTGCGCTTTTGAGTTGGTTGACCTCAAGCTGTGAGCGTTTGTCCGTGGGGGGCGTTTGGAGATTTAGGGTGACCGCATCATCGCTCAGAATCCGTTCTGCGCTCGCCTCACTTGGGCTGGAAGGATGGGTTGCCGACGCCGCTGAATTTTGCCCCGAGCCTTGTCGACGCAGCTGTTGTGGGATCTGAAGCGCCTGTTCAGTGCTGATATTTGCCATGGTTCTTGCCTCAATGACTCACTGACCGCTCGATCGGCGGCATATCCTGTCCGGTTTTTGACGGGTTTAGGACGGGTGATAAGAACTAAGCAAATTTGATGCCGGAATTTTGGCTGGTTAAAGCTCTGGACACTTTGATGTCATCCCGCGGCTTGACCGCGGGACCTTTTGACGGCG
>JBFHRI010000107.1:0-9473 GCA_041591755.1 Oleiphilaceae bacterium | reverse complement strand
TCGGCCAAGACCTGGCGTAATTCCGCTTCTTGCGGCTCCTTGATCGGCATCCGCAGCGTGAGCGCATTTTGCGGGGTCGGGTGCAAGGCGTCCAACAGCGCTTTGCTCTTCGTGAGTAACCACTTCATCGTCGCGTTCCTGCGGTATCAGCAATTATTGGTTTCCAGCGCGAAATCCAGCACCCGGCGTTTCCCGAGCCAGACCTTGCCCAGGTAAACGCCTGGCGCCACCTCGCGAATCTCATCGCGAATCGAGCGCGCGAGTAGAGAAGTGCTACCATAGTCGATCACGGTGGTGTCTTTGCCATCCATCCAGCTTTTGTCGCGATACACTTTGGCGACGATCAATTTGCTGCCAATTGGTAGCACTTTGTTAACCACGACGCCCGAGTTGTAGTCCGGCGCAAACAAATCAAAGACTTTGCCTTGCCAGGCTAGCTTGCGAGCGATCGCGGCAAATACCCGGCCGGTCAGGCGATTTCCTAAAATGGCGGTACCGCGGGTATCGCCTTGCGGCACCGCACCGGGTTTGGCTTGTTTATAAATTTTGTCTAATTCTTTACGTGACATCTGCAGCCACTGCGAGACCAGGGGTTGTGCCGTGTCGACGGGCGTAGACCTTGCTGCAGTGCTACGTCGCGAGGGCTGGGCGTTGCTGGCTTTGGGTTTCGCTTTACCACGCTTCACACTGGTTTTGCTGGGGGCTTCGGTACTGGCAATACTCATAGCGGCATTCCTCGTTTTAGTGGCTCACGGCTAAGGTTTGGGAGGTCGTGAGCGGAGTGGTCGTATTTAAGGGACGTTGTGCATCGGCGGCTTGTTGCAGCTCGCGCCCGTGTAACATGTGAAAGGCGACTCGCTCAGCAATCGCACTAATGGTGGCCGATGGATTAACGCCGATTGCAGCAGGCATCAGGGCGCCATCAGCGACGTAGAGACCGGGATAGCCCCAGACCTCGCCACGATCGTTGGTCACACCGTTTTGCGGTGTGTCGGACATGGCGCAACCGCCCAGCGGATGAGCGGTCAAAGTGCGTTTGAGCGGCATGCCGAGCAAGGGTGACTGCCACAGAAAACTATTGATAAAACGCCCGCCGGATGCTTCGCTGATATCTTTCATGTGCCCGATCATGTCGCGAAATAGACCCAGGCTGTTGCGCATCGACCAACTTAGCCGCAACTCGCCTTTTTTGTTCAACCACAGGCGCCCATCGGCGGCATCGGTGCCCATGCCTAGATAGGGTAAAAAGCGAGTGAGGAAACCGTCTTCGAGCAGTTCTTCAATCTTGAACTCCAGCCCTGTGCCGAGTGCTTCGGAGACATATGCTGTGGCTTGTCTTAATAGTCGCTTGAAGCGTCCGCGTGTCGGGATCGCGTTATTGAAGTACCAGATAAAGGGGTCGGGATAGCCCAGGTCCTCAATATAAATGTATTGCTTGTCCTGTTTGCGAAAACCGACACCGGCTGTGATGCTGGGCCCGCGTCCGGGTTCTACGATGCGGTCTTGGTAGCGGGTGCCGGCAAATAAAAAGTCGCCGTTACCGGAGAAGCGCTGGCCGAGTTGATCGGACAGCCGTGGTAGGGTGCGACTGCGGTGTTTACAATGCAGCAGGAGTTGGTTGGTACCGAGGGTACCCGCCGCGACAACCACGCGTTGTGCGCTCAAGGTGACCAGGCAGTTTGCTGCGGAATCGGCTGGCGCGGCAGCGTGATTGCGACAGCTGACTCGGTAGCCTTGGGCGTCAGGGGTAATGTTCAGAGCTTCGTGCTGTGTCAGCACTTGCGCGTGATGTTTTTCTGCCAATGCGATGTAATTGAGATCCAGGGTATTTTTGGCATGTAAATGACACCCCAGCAGGCAATTGCCGCAGTGGTCGCAGGCACTGCGAATCTGGCTAACGTTAAAAGGAACTTGAACTTTGCCCGGGCTGGCAGCAGGTTGATCGGCCAAACGCACGCAGATAGGCACGCGCTCTGCTCGAAGCCCCAGGCTTTCAACGGCATCTTCGAACACTTGCGTGCGCAGCGGAACGCGATGCCCGCGTTGCGGATCGAGCGTGTTGGCGCCCAACATTTCTGCAGCGAGCTCGTAATAGGGGCGCAGCCGCGACATCCGAATCTGTTCGGGCCAGGCACCTTGCTCGAAGATAAAGTCGGGCGGGCGTTTGTGGACGTTGAAATAATGCAGCGATCCCCCTCCCAGGCCGACTCCCTGAATTACGTCCATATTGCGAAACGCGCAGTATTCGATAAAGCCGCCATGGGTACTCAGTTTCTTGCCGCTGGATAAGGCCGACTTTTCAACTTCACCCGCACCACGCGGAAAATCGGCATGGTTCCAACGTCGACCTTTTTCGACGATGCACACGGCCAAGCCAGCTTGTGCCAGGCGACAGGCGGTGATGGCCCCGCCAAAGCCTGAACCAATCACAATGACGTCAAATTTTTGGTTCATGGCCCTTACTCATTGGCGGCGGTCAAGCGCTTGGCTTGGGCCGGCGTTTTGGTGTGAGCGGCCGTCTGCGTTCTTAGCGCTTCGGCTTGCGTGGTTTTTTCGGGCGCTTGCTTGATGATGCGATCAAGCTCCTGTGCTAATAACTGCGGCGCTTCCAAATCGACGAAATGTCCGATGCCATAGAGTGGCCGCCAATCGACGGGACAGCCCGCATCGAGATAGCTCTTTTGCGCGACCTTGTCGGACAAGGCGCCATCTTCCATGCCCCAGACTAAAGTGACGGGTACTTGGATAGGCTGGCTATAAATAGCCTCAAGTCGCTGGCGTTGCGATTTGTGCAATATGGTGCGCACCACATCGCGGTAGTACTGGATCGCACCATAGAGTGCTTGGGTGTGGTCAAAGCGGGCAACAATTTCGCGTACCAGGTCGCGATCCATTTTGCCTTGCGTGCCTTCACGCAGGGTAAAGGACAATTCGAGCAGCTTGCGACCAATACGTGTACTCAACAAGCGTTCGGGCAGGTAGGGCACTTGAAATGGCGGCACCCAGGGGATGCGTAGGGTCTGCCAATCGTCAAAGCTGAGCACGGCGCGTACCAGGGTGCGCGGGTGCGTACAGTTCACGACCATCAGTTGACTGATGCGTTGCGCGTAGCGGTGGGCGTAGATCCAGCCCAAGGCGCCGCCCCAGTCGTGGCTGAGCATAATGGGCTGCTCCAGCCCCAGGGCGTCAATTAGTTGGTCGATATCTTCGGTGAGCGTAAAGACGTCATGCCCGTTTTGTACCAGCTCCGAGCGCGGATAGCCGCGTAAATCGGGGGCATAGAAGGCGACATCGGGCATACAGCGCATCAGCGGGCGCCAGTGCATCCAGCCCTCCGGAAATCCGTGTAGGCACAGTACCTGCGCGCGAGGCTTGACGTGTTCTGTCGTGGGCTTGGACACCGCCACATGCAGGCGCGTGCCATTGATCTCATGATACTGGTGATCGATCCGCTGACTCATAGGCGGCCCGCCTTGTCTGCCGGAGCGAAGCAGAGTTCTTCACACTGAAAATGGTGATACCACTGATGCGCCCGTATTTTCTTGGGGATCTCGCCTTGCTCGACCACCAGACAGCAGGCGTGTTGCGGGCGGACTTTCAAAACCACCTGGATATACTGTTTGTAGGCGCCCGCGATCCAGATCCGTGTGACATAGGTACTGCCGCCAAAATTTTTCGGAATGCTGAAGCTGGCGATGGCCTGCAGTGACTCATCGGGTGCCAAGGTTTTCTTGTTCGGAACGACCTTGACCGAGTCGGTGGTGCAGGGAAAAGGTTCGGTCGTCAGGTTGAATTCGCGTTCCACATCGCCGCGATTGGTGACTTGGATCGGATACTTGAAGCTATCTTCGGGGCAGCCTGTCCAGACAATCCGACCGACACACTGGCTGGGACACAGGGTCTCGGGAATCTCGCAGCAATCTTGGTATTTGTCATGACATTTCAGACAGATCGGGCAGCAATCTTCATAGCTGCCATCCAGGGTTTTGCGGACGACATCGGCCGCGCCATAGAGCGAAGTGGCGACGAGGCGATAAGGTAACAAGAGTAGATCTTTTGCAGAGGGGCAGGGTGGCGCTTTGCATGGCGTCGGGGTGCCGCATTCTGGGGGCCAGCAAGGGTCCTGATCACATCCATTGCGCGTGCTGTGTTCGGTGGTCATCATGACGATCTCCTTTAAGTCGTGGTTTCAGTCTCCGTGGACTTGGCTTTGACGCGATCGCCGGTGCAATAGACTTCGAGCCAGATACGATCATCGTTGATTTTGATAAAGCCCAGATAGCGTCGGCCTTTTTTCAGACCGAGCGGGAGCTTCAGGCAGAGTATGCGTTGCAGGACTTGGCCCACGCCAAGAAGCGCTTCGCCACCCGTTTCAAATTGAATCCGGGCCGGCGCAATGACGTCGGAGCGGAAATTCTTCAACAGGCGATTACAGAAATCTTCGTAGTTATCTTCTGCGGCGGTCTCTCGCAGCGTATACACCAGCGTGCGGCCAATCCAATCGCGCTCTCGGAGCCAAATCATGCCGACATCGGACAAATCGATGGGCAAATTCCCGAGATTGCTCAGGGTGAGTTGCAGACGAATGGTTTCTCCCGCTTGTGCGTGCACCTGCGCGTGGCTAGGCTCGACCAGGAAGTCGTGATAGCCCAAGACTTCGATGTCGAGGTGAATGCTGCGTTCACCGCAGCCGATGCTGGCAAAGTAATGGCCTGGCGGTGTTTGTGCCGGCAGTTGTAATTGCGCGATCGCTCGGCATTGGCCGTGTGCGGGTACCCTGGCGTTGACCAAGAGGGCGGTCGCGGGCAACTTGGATTGCCCTTTGCGGCTGCGTTTGCTGACCTGGGTTGTGAGGCTACGAATTTTGATTTTGTGATCGCAATCGTTGACGAAACTTAGCTCACCGCGACATTCCTGCGGGGTGCCTGAAAAAACGTAGGTATCTTCTGTCAGACTCCACCCTTCTCCGGGTGCAGTGGTGTAGGGTCCTTTCACGCGGCATCCTCCTCACCTAGCGACAGGCTTCGGTTGCTTTAGCCTGATAGTCTTCGGCGACGATCATGGCTTCGCCACAGGTTTTGAATTCAAACAATTTGTAGCCAAAGAGTTTGAAGCAGAAGCTGTAGCTCAAGGGAAAATGAAAGCGCATGGGCCGAAAGCCGAGTTGCAAATCGATTTGCGGCAATTCGCGAATGCGGACATCCAGCTCAAGATCGACTTTGTTGTCAGTCTTAAGCGTACTGTCTGTGGTCACCGTGCTGGTGGTGGTTAATGTACTGTCGGTCTCGACCTTGATTGTGGGGAGTTGGCTGACAGCGAGATTGGCGTTCAGATTGAGAATCGGTAGTTCGGTGACGCCAATATTGATCTGTGGGAATTCGGTGATGCCGATATTGATGGGCGCCAATTCCTTGATGCGAATTTCGTCGAGATCGAAATCGACGCCACCGCCCAGATTGATCGTGGGTAGTTCTTTGATGCGAATGTTATTGAGAGGCACGTCTACGCTCATAGCGAACTCCATTCTTTCAGTAGAAACATCAAGCGACATCTAACTGAAACAGCGTAATCCGGCTTACAGCGCGACTCTCACTTCGGTCAATGGCGGAGTATTCAGCTACTACTTCAATGAGCAAACAAGCACAAAACCAGCAGGGCTAAGGGCTCGCTGCTGATTTGCGTTTAAGGACTCTAGAGTAATCGATCCGGGCAATCAATCTTCTGCGCAAATATTTTTTGAAACTTAATTTAGTTTAGATGATTGCTGTGGATCCATAACGGTGCAAACTTGCAAGTATTGGCATAATTAGTGAAACAAATTGGGGCGCTCTCTATTCATAAAGTTTTCCAGTGCGCAAATATCGAGCTAAAAAATACTCATGTTGAGGTAGTCGTGCTGGCGCGTGCCCCGCATTGTGGCGGGCTCTCAGTCGGCATGGCATTAACATAGTGCATACCTAATTAGAGATATCGGACCTTCTATCGAAGTGTTGGCCAGCTTTTTGCCTTGACCTGCGTCAAGGTTTTTTTTGTGGGGCCCACCACAATGGAATTAAACATTAATTGGTAGGAGGTCGTGATGGCTGCCGAGAAGTTCAATCTGTTTTCCTTTCACGGGAAAATGAAAATTCTGCATCTAAGTTGGATGGCGTTTTTCATCACCTTCGTGGTGTGGTTCAACTTTGCGCCTATGTTGCAGGCGGTCAAAGAAACCTTGGGTTTGACCACTGAGCAAATCAAGACCCTGTTGATTCTGAACGTCGCCTTGACCATCCCGGCACGCGTTATCATCGGTATGCTGACCGATCGATACGGTCCGCGCATGGTCTATTCCTGTTTGCTGATCATTTGCTCCATTCCCTGCTTCATGTTCGCGTTGGCCGATAGCTTTCTGCAAGCGGCGATCGCGCGTTTCATGTTGGGCTTCATTGGTGCCGGCTTCGTCATCGGTATCCGTATGGTCTCCGAGTGGTTCCCGCATCATGAGCTCGGTACGGCAGAGGGGATCTACGGTGGCTGGGGTAACTTTGGTTCGGCCGCTGCAGCCTTTACTCTGCCTACCGTTGCGTTGTTGTTTGGTGGTGACGATGGCTGGCGTTATGCCATCGGGATCACTGGCCTGATGAGTCTTTGCTTCGGTTTCATCTACTACTTTAACGTATCCAACACACCCAAGGGTTCGACTTACTTCCGTCCGAAAAATCTGGGGGCGATGGAGGTCACTTCGAAAGGCGATTTTTTCTTACTGCTGTTGATGAAAATCCCCATGTATGCGGCCTTAGTGCTGTTAGCGTGGAAACTCTCTCCTTCGGGCGTGAAAATGCTCAGCCAGGAAGTAGTGTATGCCATTTATGTTGGCTTGTTCGCGCTGTACATGGTGGAGGTGCACAAGGTCTGGGCTATCAACAAGAGCGTGTTCACCGAGCCCGTGCCGGAGCTGCATCGCTATCGTTTCAAGCAGGTTGCCGTACTGGATATTCTCTACTTCACAAACTTTGGTTCTGAATTAGCCGTAGTCTCCATGTTGCCCCTGTTCTTTGCCGAAACCTTTGATCTGAACCCTGTGATGGCAGGGATGGTCGCCGGTGCTTATGCCTTCATGAACCTGATGTCGCGCCCTGCGGGTGGCTGGATTTCGGATAAATTTGGTCGCAAGTCGACGCTGCTGATTCTGACTGCAGGTCTGGCCGTTGGTTATTTCGTGATGGGCCTGGTGGATAGCCAGTGGCCCTTGTGGTTGGCCGTGGTGGCCGCGATGGCTTGCTCTTTCTTCGTTCAGTCGGGTGAAGGTGCGGTATTTGCGGTGGTGCCTTTGATCAAGCGACGATTGACTGGCCAGATTGCGGGCATGACCGGAGCCTATGGGAACGTCGGTGCCGTGACCTTCCTGACTGTACTGTCATTTGTAGATTACAGCACCTTCTTCTACGTGATCGCCGGTACTGCGGTGCTGGGCTTTGTAACCTTATTGTTCATGGATGAGCCGCGTGGCCAGATCGCCGAGGTGCTGGAGGACGGCACTGTCGAACTGATCGATGTCTCGCATCGTCCGGCTAAATCGGGCGCTTAAGCGAGACACTCCGTAAATCACAAAGGCAGCTTCGGCTGCCTTTTTACATGCTAGGTTGTCTGTTATTTTGACTGCGCGCGCTGAAACGCTTGGGATGCTTAGACATCCCGCGTCGATCCTTTGCGAAGCGAATAAATGACGCGGTTTAAGTGTTAGTTCAGGCTACCCGAGATTTTTCTACTAAACTTTGAACTCACTCGATACGTTGATGTTTATGCGAGGCGCTATGATCAAACCCCCAATACCCGAAAACGAAGCCGAGCGCTTGCATGCGCTGCGCACGCTGCAAATCTTGGACACATCTCATGAGGAGCGGTTTGATCGTGTCACCCGTATGGCCAAGCGCATGTTTGGCGTGCCTATTTCGCTGGTGAGCCTGGTTGACGAAAATCGCCAGTGGTTCAAGTCCAAACAGGGCCTTGAAGCGAGCGAAACGCCGCGGGAGATTTCGTTTTGTGGCCATGCGATCAATCACGACGGTTTGTTCATCATTCCTAATGCGGTGGAAGATGAGCGTTTTGCAGATAATCCTCTGGTCACGGATGAACCTAATATACGTTTTTATGCGGGCTATCCGCTTAAACTGCGGCAAGGCGTGAATATTGGAACGCTGTGCCTTATTGACTCCGAACCGCGTGAGATGGATGAGGAAGATCGGCAGCTTTTACAAGATTTAGGGGCCATGATCGAGCAAGAAATCAAATCCATCCAGTTGGCCACACTCGACGCGTTAACCCTAATCTCCAATCGTCGAGGCTTCATGACTTTGGCAGATCACACGATGAAAGTGTGTCGGCGTAAGCAAATGTCGATGTCACTGATTCTATTTGACCTGAACAAGTTCAAGCCCATTAATGACGAGTTTGGTCATCATGAAGGCGACTTTGCGCTAACCAGGTTTGCGCAGGCCATGCAGGATTCGTTTCGTGATTGTGATGTCATCGGCCGTTTGGGGGGGGATGAATTCGTGGCAATGCTGACCGCTTCAGATAGCGTGCACACCGATGACATTTTGCAGCGTTTCGCGACCGCACTGGATGCAGTAAACAAAGAAATTGCTAAGCCTTATGAAATCAAGTTCAGCGCAGGTGTGGCGCACTTCCCCTACGATACCGAGCTATCGCTGGAGCAGATGTTGGAGTTGGCGGACCAACGCATGTACGAAAACAAACGAAGTGGCGAATGAGTTCATCGGGAAGAGCGCGATGCCAGCGGTGCCTTCCTGATCATCACAAGATCAGTTCTTTACTCAAACCTTGCTTCTCTTTGATGCTTTCGCCGGTCAATACAAAGCCTCGTAATTGTCCCTTGCTGTCGAGATAACGCAGGACTAGATCCGGGCTTTGGCCACTACTTTGCCATGTTCCTTCGACGCCGGGCTCCGGCGGACAGGCGATGACCGGACAGGCCGGAGTTTTGGTGGCTACCGGCATCACACCAAAGTTGACGGCGGTGGGGGTGCCAGCAAGAGTCTGTGCCAGCGCGCGGGCGGAGGCCATCAGCGGCAGTACAAAGTAGCGTACGCGGCCTTCGATTTCGGCGCAGTCGCCGATGGCGTAAATATTGGGGTCGCTGGTTTGCAGATGGGCGTTGGTGATGATGCCAGTACGCGTGCGCAAGCTTGCGGTTTGTGCGAGTCGGGTATCGGCCTGAATACCGATTGCAGAGACTATCACCTCGGCTTCGATGCTTTGCCCGTTATCTAATTTGATATGCAAGCTATGTTCTTGCGCCTCAATGGCGAGAGGAATGCGTGACAGATGTAAGCGTACCCCGACCGCGCTGAGTCCTTGCGCCAAAGCCTCCCCCGCGAGCGGAGGCACCAACGTATTGAGCGGTGTGGTGGAGGGGGCAATCAGGTCGACTTCATAGCCGCCGGCGATTAAATCGTTGGCGTATTCGC
>JBFHRI010000106.1:0-9483 GCA_041591755.1 Oleiphilaceae bacterium | reverse complement strand
GGCCACTTTACCGATTCCCGAACTTTCTGAAAAGGTCTTTTCAATGGATAAATTTGTAACCCACACCGGCGTTGCGGTCGCATTGAACCGGGCCAATGTGGACACGGATGCGATCATCCCCAAGCAGTTTTTGAAATCGATCAAACGTACCGGTTTTGGCCCCAATCTGTTTGATGAGCTGCGTTACCTGGATGAGGGGCAACCCGATCAGAGCTGTGAAGGTCGGCCATTGAATCCTGATTTCGTTCTGAATCAGCCGCGTTATCAGGGTGCCAGCATTCTGCTGGCACGGCAGAATTTCGGCTGCGGTTCCTCGCGAGAACATGCGCCCTGGGCACTCGATGACTATGGTTTTCGCTGCATCATCGCCCCGAGCTTTGCCGATATCTTTTTCAATAACTGCTTTAAAAATGGCTTATTGCCGATTGTGTTGAGTGAAGCCGAGGTCTCTCAGCTGTTCGCTGAAACCGCCGCCAATGAGGGCTATCAACTGACGGTGGATTTGCAGGCCCAGTCGGTCAAAACGCTAAACGGTTCAGTATTCCATTTTGACGTCGACCCCTTCCGCAAGCATTGTTTGTTGAATGGTCTGGATGAAATTGGTCTGACATTACAGGACGCGGATGCCATTCGTGCCTATGAGGAAAAACGCAAACAGCAAGCGCCTTGGCTGTTTGGGGCAATCGGTTGATGGGCGCCACAGGAAATAACGCAATGAGCAAAAAAATTCTGATGTTACCGGGTGACGGCATTGGCCCGGAGATCGTAACCGAAGCAGAGAAAGTGCTGCGTGCGGTGATTGGCCGTATGAATCTCGATCTGGAGTTGGAACACGCGCTGGTCGGCGGGGCTGCCATCGACGCAACGGGCGTGCCTTTGCCAGAGGAGACATTGGCCAAAGCCAAAGCCGCCGATGCGATTCTGCTGGGTGCGGTCGGTGGTCCTAAGTGGGACAAGCTGGACATGGCCATTCGCCCCGAGAAGGGCTTGTTGGGGCTTCGCTCTAACCTGCAATTGTTTGGCAACCTGCGTCCGGCAATTCTGTATCCGCAGTTAGCAAGTGCGTCAACCCTAAAACCCGAAGTGGTTTCTGGCTTGGATATTTTGATCGTACGCGAGCTGACCGGCGGTATTTACTTTGGCAAGCCACGTGGTATTCGCGTGCTGGAAAATGGCGAGCGCGAGGGCTACAACACCTACGTCTACAACGAAACGGAAATTCGTCGTATCGCCAAAGTGGCATTTGAAGCGGCACAAAAACGCGGTAAAAAGTTGTGTTCAGTGGATAAAGCCAACGTGCTTGAAGTGACGGTGCTGTGGCGCGAGATTGTGCAATCCATGGCCTCGGATTATCCGGATGTTGAGCTCAGCCATATGTATGTCGACAACGCCGCGATGCAATTGGTGCGCGCGCCCAAGCAGTTCGACGTGATTGTGACCGGCAATATGTTTGGTGACATCCTGTCGGATGCCGCCGCAATGTTAACCGGATCGATCGGGATGCTGCCTTCGGCGTCGCTGGATGCCAACAACAAGGGCATGTATGAGCCGTGCCACGGTTCGGCCCCCGATATCGCCGGCCAAGGCATTGCTAACCCATTGGCGACCATTTTGTCGGTCGCCATGATGCTGCGTTACAGCCTGAATGCCGCTGCGGCGGCAGACCAGATCGAAGCGGCCGTCAATCGCGTGCTGGATCAGAACTTGCGCACCGCGGATATCATGTCGGAAGGCATGACGCGTGTGAACACCCAACAAATGGGCGATGCCGTGGTGGCCGCACTCGCGGACTGATCTCACGGGGTCACAACGAATTAAGAGAGACGAAGGTTATGAAAAAATTAGGATTGGTCGGTTGGCGAGGCATGGTGGGCTCGGTCCTCATGCAGCGTATGCAGGAAGAAAATGATCTGCAGTTTGCAGAGGCTTATTTCTTCTCTACCTCACAGGCCGGTGAAGCCGCACCCGACTATGGTCAGGCCAGCAAGACTTTGAAAGATGCCTCGAACATTGATGAGCTGGCAGCGATGGATATCATCATCAGCTGTCAGGGTGGCGACTACACCAAGGATGTGTTCCCGCGCTTGCGTGAGCAGGGCTGGCAGGGCTATTGGATCGATGCGGCCTCGGCTTTACGCATGAATAAGGATGCCGTGATTGTGCTCGATCCGGTCAACCGCAAGGTTCTGGATCAGGCCATTGCTGCGGGCGTCAAAAACTTCATCGGAGGTAACTGTACCGTCAGCTTGATGTTGATCGCGCTGGCGGGTCTGTTCGAAGAGGATCTGGTGGAGTGGGTGTCGCCCATGACTTACCAGGCCGCTTCCGGTGCCGGCGCCAAGCACATGCGTGAATTGCTGCTACAGATGGGCGATCTGAACCAGTCAGTGCAAGCTGAGCTGTCCGACCCGGCCTCCGCCATCCTCGATATCGATCGCAAGATTGCCGAGCGCATGCGTTCTGACTCGTTCCCCAAAGATCAGTTTGGCGTACCTCTGGCGGGTAGTCTGATCCCGTGGATCGATACCCAACTGGACTCAGGTCAGAGCCGGGAAGAGTGGAAAGCCCAGGTTGAGGCCAACAAAATCCTGGGTCGCGAAGACAAGCCTGTGCCGGTCGATGGTTTGTGCGTGCGCATCGGCGCCATGCGCTGCCACAGTCAGGCCATGACGATCAAGCTCAAGCGTGATCTCAGCGTGGCCGAGATCGAGCAAAAACTGGCCGCTGCCAACGACTGGGTCAAGGTCGTCCCTAATGATCGTGCCGAATCGATCCGTGAATTGAGTCCGGCGATGGTCACCGGGACCCTGAGTATCCCGGTGGGTCGCATCCGTAAGCTCAATATGGGGCCAGAGTATATCTCAGCCTTCACCGTGGGCGATCAACTGCTGTGGGGCGCTGCAGAGCCGCTACGCCGCATCTACCGCATCCTGCTCGACGCATCTTTCTAAGCGCGTCACCGGCAAGATTGGGGTCAGAGTAAAAACTCCTGGTTTTTACTCTGACCCCAATCTTGCCTCGTTCCAATCTCCTCCAATATTCTACTAAGCCTCGTTTCATCAAGCGTGTTCCGGTGTGTAAGTGCTTCAGCACTCCTATCGAGTAGGTAACAAACCGATACAGAATCTTTTGTTGATAAATCGTTTCTGTTCAACAATACTTTGACTGGATTTGCTGTATCTAAAGCTCCGTAAATCAATAAACTGTGGTCTTTTTTTAAACGTTACGTGAGATGAGCCGCACGCTTTCTGCCGGCTCCGGCAAGTACTTACTATCATTGGTCTTCCATCAAACTATAAATAACTAAAGGATATCGAGTGATGACTCGACAGCTCATTCGCCTGTTCTCTCTCATCTTGTTGTTATCGTCTGGCACCTTGGCTTATGCCTTGGGTGTGGGTGAGGCGAGGGTTAAGTCATCGCTAAATCAGCCGCTTGAGGCCGAGATCGAACTGACGGGTGTAGGCGATCTGAGCGAAAACGAGATTCTGCCGGGTCTGGCAACGCGGGAGGAATTCGTGCGTGCCGGTGTCGATCGCGTCTTCTTCCTGTCTGACCTGCGTTTCGAAGTGATGCGCTCATCTAACGGGAAGATGAGTATCCGCCTGACGACACGCAAGCCGGTGCGCGAGCCTTTCGTCAATTTTCTGATCGAAGTCATTTGGCCCAGCGGTCGACTGTTGCGTGAATACGCGCTGCTGATCGATCCGCCCGTATACAGTGACCAGCCCGCGGCCCCCGTGGCTGCCCCGGCGAGTTCGTCACCCGCACCCATTGCACGCAGTACTCCTGCGCCAGCGCCGCAACGACCTGCGCAACAAGTGGTGCGAGGCGATCAATTGGCAATGCCTTCGGCGGTAAGTATTGGTGCGCCTAGAGCTGGCGCTCTAGCGGCGGGTGACAGTTATGGCCCTATTCGCGCACAGGACACCTTGTGGGAAGTTGCCGAAAAAGCCCGTCCTGACGGCAGTGTATCTCCCCAGCAAGTCATGCTGGCGTTCCTGGATACCAATCCTGATGCATTCATTGACGGCAATATCAACAAATTGAAGCAGGGCGCTGTATTGCGCGTACCCAGCCGTGAACAAATGACCGCCCGCTCTAAATACGAAGCGGTCAATGAAGTGATCGCTCAAAATGAAGCCTTACGTGCCCCGCGTACCAAGTCTGTCGTAACCGCCCAGAAGGCGGAGGGTGTGCCCTCGGCCGGGAGCACAACACCCACACGCGACGAGCTTAAGCTACTGGTGGCTGAGTCGGGGAGCAAACAAACCAGCAGTGCTCAGTCTGGCGCTGCAGAGGCTGGCAGCAGTGGTGTATCACGCGAAGAGTTGGCCCTGACCCTCGAAAAACTTGATCAGGCGGTCAGCGAGAAAAATACGCTGTCGACCAAGGTCAGTGACCTGGAAGAGCAATTGGCAACATTGCAGCGTCTGTTGACCTTGAAGAATGATCAGCTGGCTACTTTGCAGGAACAGATGCGAGCCAATGCGCAGGCACAGGCTGCGGCCGAGGAAGGCGCGCAGGCTACAGTGTCGCTGGAAGCCGTTGCACCCACAGCCGAAGTGGCGCCGAGCGAAGCCTCTGCACTGGAGCCAAAGCAAGATGCGCAGCCGACCGTTGATGCAGCCGCGCCAGAAAGTGCACTCACGACTGAACCCGTCGTGAGTGCCGAGCCGGTGGCTACGCCCGCGCCAATCTCCACAGAGCCGCTAAGTGTCATGGATGAAGGGCAGGACGCGCAGCAGACCGACTACCAGAATCTTACCTTCATTGAGCGCATCTTCGTCGATCCGATCTATATGGCAGTGACCGCAGTGTCCATCATCGTATTGATGGTTTTGGTCTGGGTCATCTCGCGAAATAATGCGCAGAAAGAGCAAGCGCTGCGTGCCGCGCTGGCCGAGGAGGAAGAGGAGTTCGATGCGCGCGCCTCCAATTTTGGTGGCTTGGATACCACCGCCTTTGACGAGGCCCCCCCTGCGAAGACAGTGCAGGCCAAATCTGCGGCGCAGCAGCACGATGAGCTGTTCGGGGCGGTCGAGCTGGACCAGGTTGAGTCTGAGCCTGAAGCCGACGATCTCGATCGCGAAGATAAAGAACGTCAGCAGGATGTCGTCGCAGAGGCGGATGTGTACATCGCCTATGGTCGACTCGATCAAGCTGCAACCATCCTTGAGGATGCCTTGGCCGATGAGCCGATGCGTAACGATATTCGCCTCAAACTCCTTGAGGTCTACAAAGAAGCTGGGCAGGCGCAACAGTTCGAACGTCAATACAGCGAATTGGAGGCAACACAGGATCAGCCAGCACTGAAACGCGCTGCCGCGTTGCGTATCGAACTGGGCGATAATTTGCGTATGGCGCAGACTGCCGTCGATTTCAGTAAGGATGATACCGAGCTCGATCTAGATACCGAGTCGCTTGATGCCAATGCCCTGGTCAGTGAGCATGATGTGGTGGATGAGCAGGATGTTCTGAGCGATGCGCTTACCGAAGAAGTTGAAATCGATAACGACCTTGAACAAGAAGTTCTGCAGAGTTTCGATTTCGATCAAGTCGATGAGCTGCTAGAACAAGAAGACGCGAAAACGCTCGACGACATCGATGAAGAGGCGCTTGACCTAGATCTGGATCTTGATTTGGATGCTGAGCTCGGCGCAGACGAAAGCAAAGATGAAGCCTTCGAAGCCGAATTGGCGCTGGACTTTGATACGGACACCGTCGATGAAACCGACGAGTTGGAGGCAGATCTCGACCTGAGTGCCGAGCTGGGGCTGGAGGAAGAAACGGCGGTCGACGACTTAGTCAATCAAGACGAGACACTGGCCGACGTCGACCTTTCTGATATCGAGCTCAGTGAGGAGTTGGAGCAAGAGAAAGAAATTGCAATCCCCGACGATCTGAGTATTCCAGATGAGTTAACCGTTGAAGAGCCAGAAACGCCGGTAGCGGAGAAAGCTCCTACAAAATCTCCTGAGATCAGCGACGACATTTTGGAGGAAGCAGCGGACGCATTCCGTGATCTGGATGAGATTGGCGGCGATCTGAGTGAAGAAGAAGAGTTCGACTTCTTGGATGGCGCTGATGAAGCCAGTACCAAACTCGATTTGGCGCGTGCCTACATCGATATGGGGGATCTCGACGGGGCGCGTGACATCCTGGAAGAAGTCAGCAAGGAAGGAAATGCTGAGCAAATCAAAGAGGCGCAGAGCCTGCTGCAGGAGCTGGGCGACTAAGGATCCTCACAATCGCGCACATAAAACGGGGCAAAATCTTTGCCCCGTTTTTGTTTTCACTGCAGAATAGCCGCCTCGTTCAGAGCGCTTGTCTAACTCTTCAACTGTCAGAGTCGTCATGACGGAATTACTCGCAGAAGCTCCCAGTCCGGAAATGCCTTTAAGACGTATCGCCCTATGTTTGGAATACGATGGTGCCGCGTATCATGGCTGGCAGGCGCAAAAAAGCGGCTTGCCCAGTGTGCAGCAGGCGCTGGAAAAAGCGCTGAGTAGAGTGGCGGATCATCCCGTGCAGCTAACGTGCGCAGGCCGCACCGACCGCGCGGTGCATGCCTCACATCAGGTGGTGCATTTCGACACGCCCGCGCTACGTATTCCGCGCTCCTGGGTGTTTGGTTGTAATACGCACTTGCCCAGAGATATCAGCGTCTACTGGGCGGGTGAGGTCAGTGCGGATTTTCACGCTAGATTTTCGGCGCTGAGTCGTCGCTACCACTTTATCATTTGCAACCAAGCGGTACGCCCCGCCAATCTGGGACGCGGCATGACGTGGTGCCATGAGCCGCTGGATGCTGCGCGCATGCACGCGGCCGCGCAGTGTCTGGTCGGCGAGCATGACTTTACCAGCTTTAGAGCCATTGATTGTCAGTCACGGAGTCCTTGGCGTTATCTGGAATTTGTGAACGTGACGCGCCATGGGCGGCTCGTCGTGATCGACATCAAGGGTAATGCTTTTCTGCATCATATGGTCCGCAATATCAGCGGTGTGTTAATGGCGATTGGGGCGGGGCGACAGCCGGTGACCTGGTGCCAGCAAGTGCTGGACGCGCGCGACCGTACGCAGGGTGGCGTCACGGCAAAACCGCACGGCCTCTATTTGACGCATGTGGAATACCCTGCACATTTCGGGGTGCCTGCATCACCCGGCGCCCCGGCACCGATTCAGTCGATGTTTGGCATGAGCCCGCAGGAGTCTGACGCCTTTGAGGCGTGTTGGCGGATCGCGCGCAAACCTGAGGCTTAATATGCGTGGCACTGTTTGGTGCAGGATGCTTTAGGGGCGCCAGTAATGCCGCTATAATGTGCGATCTTCTGGTTTTGGTGAGGCTTCATGCAGCAACGTGTGCGGGTGAAAATTTGCGGTATTACGCAGGTGAACGATGCGCTTAGCTGCGTTGCCGCAGGTGCGGATGCAATTGGCTTGGTGTTTTATGCGCCCAGCCCTCGTCACGTTGAGATCGCGCAGGCCCGCCAGATCGTGGCAGCATTACCACCCTTTGTGACCCCGGTGGGATTGTTTGTTGACGCTGAGGCGGCTGCGGTAGAAGCGGTCTTAGCAAATGTTCCGCTCGGGCTATTACAGTTTCATGGCGAAGAGACGCCTGAGTTTTGCGCGGGCTTTGGTCGGCCTTACATCAAAGCCGTACGGGTGCGGGACCGCACCACGCTAGAGCAGGCGTGTGCTAAGTATGCTGGCGCGCAAGGCATTTTGGCCGATGCCTATGTCGAAGGACTCGTCGGTGGGACGGGGCAGGCTTTCGATTGGCACCTGGCTACCGGTTCCTTTACTAAAAACATTATACTTGCCGGCGGCTTGAATCCCGGCAATGTTGCGCAAGCGATTCGTCAGGTGCAGCCCTATGCCGTCGATGTCAGTGGTGGCGTCGAGCGCAGTAAGGGCATCAAGGACGCGGATAAAATCCAACTATTCATGCAAGAGGTCCAAGGTGGCAATGACCAGTAGTAGCAAGTTCAATGAGGCAATGTTGCGAGCATTGCCCGACGCACGCGGACACTTCGGCGAGTACGGCGGTCGCTTCGTTTCGGAAACACTGATCCCTTCGCTGAATGACTTGGAACAGAAATACCTGGCACTGCGCGATGATCCTGAATTCCGCAAAGAATTCGATCGTGATATGGCCGATTATGTGGGGCGTCCATCCCCCCTCTATTTAGCGGAGCGCCTGACGCGTGAAGTCGGCGGTGCGAAGATTTATCTCAAGCGCGAAGATTTGAATCACACGGGTGCACATAAGGTCAATAACACGATTGGCCAGGCCTTGCTTGCCAAGTATCTGGGCAAGCCCCGCGTGATCGCAGAAACCGGAGCCGGTCAGCACGGTGTCGCCACGGCAACGGTGGCCGCGCGCATGAACCTAAAGTGCAAGGTTTTTATGGGCAGTGAAGATGTGCAGCGTCAGTCGCTCAACGTCTATCGCATGAAATTGCTGGGCGCCGAAGTCCAACCGGTGACCAGCGGCACCTGTACCCTGAAAGACGCCATGAACGAGGCGCTGCGAGATTGGGTGACCAATGTCGACGACACCTTTTACATCATCGGAACGGTGGCGGGGCCACATCCGTATCCGATGCTGGTGCGTGATTTTCAATCGATTATCGGACGTGAAGCCCGCGCGCAGTGTCTTGAGAAGGAAGGGCGTTTGCCGGATGCCTTGATCGCTTGTGTTGGAGGGGGCTCCAATGCGATCGGGTTGTTCCATCCCTTTATCTGCGATGAAGGCGTACAAATGTATGGTGTCGAAGCGGCCGGACACGGCATCGAAACCGGGCAGCACGCGGCGCCCTTATCGGCCGGTCGTCCTGGTGTGTTGCACGGCAATCGAACCTATCTGATGTGTGATGACGATGGGCAGATTTCGGCCACGCATTCTGTCTCGGCCGGTTTGGATTATCCCGGTGTGGGGCCTGAGCACTCCTGGTTGAAAGATGTCGGACGTGCCAATTACGTGGCGGTGACCGATGAGGAAGCCCTGGCAGCGTTTCGTCGCCTGACCTTGGTCGAAGGTATTATGCCGGCGCTGGAGTCTAGTCATGCCGTGGCTTATGCCATCAAACATGCCGCGACCATGCGTCCCGATCAAATCGTCATCGTGAATTTGTCCGGACGTGGTGACAAGGATATTCATACCATTGCCAAACTTGATGGCATTAAGGTTTAAACATGAGTCGTATTAGTCAAACTCTCTCAGCTCTCGCGGCCCAGGGTAAAAAAGCACTGATTCCGTATATCACCGCTGGCGACCCGCAACCGGCGTGGACGGTTGATTTCATGCACGCTTTGGTGCAGGCTGGCGCCGACATCATTGAGTTGGGCGTGCCGTTTTCCGACCCAATGGCGGATGGTCCGGTGATTCAGCTGGCCTGTGAGCGCGCCTTGCTGCACCATGTTTCGCTGCGCGACGTGTTGGCGATGGTTAAAACGTTCCGCGAGCGTGACGCACTG
>JBFHRI010000105.1:0-9559 GCA_041591755.1 Oleiphilaceae bacterium | reverse complement strand
GGAGGCGCCCCCGAGCTGCGTTTTACCTAGATCGAACTGAGCAACAGTAGACAACGCTAGGATAGCTATCTACAGTGTGGGCGCGCCCAGCCGAGGAAGAGAAATGAATAATGAGATTTGGAATCATGTCCTGCTGACAGTCGGTAAATACCAACTGACGGTTGGCCAGGTTTGCGTCGCCTTCGCCATTATTGTCGTGACCTATCTGGTTTCCAAAATCATTCGCGCATCCCTGATGCGTCTGGGCCAGAAAAACCGGCTGATGTCTGCGTCAAAACTCTACGTTCTGGGGCGCATCATCCACTACCTGCTGCTGGTTCTGGGGTTCTTCGCTGCGGTGTCCGTGCTCGGCATCGATATGAGCAAGCTCGCATTGATGGCCAGCGCGTTAGGCGTGGGTATCGGCTTGGGTCTGCAGGGCATCGTCAATAATTTTGTTTCCGGTCTCGCCATCCTGTTGGACAAGACCTTAAAAGTAGGCGATTTTATCGAACTGGACTCAGGAGTAACCGGCGAAGTCGTCGAGATCAACATGCGTGCGACGCTGGTGCGTACCAACGATAATGTCGATATTCTGATTCCCAATTCCGAGCTGACCAACGGCAAAGTCATCAACTGGACACTGGAAGAAGCGCTGCGCCGCTTTCGCATTCCCTTTGGCGTCGCTTATGGCAGTGACAAAGCCTTGGTCAAACAGGCAGCACTGGAAGCCGCTTCCACCATCCCCTACACCCTGCACATGCCAGGACGCGAACCCGTGGTATGGATGACCGGCTTTGGCGACAGCAGCCTCGATTTCGTACTGGCCGTCTGGGTATCACCGGATCAGGTCAAACGCCCGACCGCGCTGACCTCTGACTATCTATGGGCCATCGATGATGCCTTCCGCCGCTACCATATCGAAATTCCGTTCCCGCAGCGCGACCTGCATCTGCGCAGTGGGCTGCCCGCGACAGGGACACCTAACTCGACCCCGGGTAAAGAGGTTTAATCATGCGTTTGGCCCTGACCCATCTCGTAAACTGCGCTCTATTACTGTTTTGCGCGGCATGGCCCGCCGCCGCACAAGCCCCGACAGATGCGTGTGCGCCCTTACAGGCGCAAATCAATCAATGGCAAGAAGAAAGCCAGCAGCTGGCCTTGGCCAGCCAGTCACTCAAGCAACTTCTACAAGGGCGTGCGCCGGCGAGCGCCCAAGCCTTGATCCAAGTGCTGAGTCCCATCTCCGGTCCGGGCGGCAAGCCCGCATTGGAGCAGCAACTCCTGCGAAAGCGCAACAATCAACGCACACAATTGGCGAGCTTCAAACAGCCCGACAAGCAAGCGGCTGAACTGCAAAGCTTTCAGCAATGCGGCGCCGTATTGGACAGCTGGCTGGAACAGCGACGCCAGCGCAAGCAATTAGAGCTTTCACTGACCGAGCGACAACTCAGCCTATTGGCGCTCAGTGAGACACAACTCACGGTCATACAACGTGCCATGATCGGCTGGCGACAAACCCTGGAGCTGCTGCGTGCAGCGCAGCGCTTGGCGCAACAACCCGCCTCGGCCGAGGATCAAGGTGCGCTCGAAAACGCACTGGTTGAACTGGAACAATGGCGTGCCGCCTATCAGCAAGTGCTTGAGGGGTGGCTGCCGCAGGTCTTAACACTCAGTGATGCAACCACCGCGCCCAACGAGAGTTGGCAGCAGGCCAGACACCTGCCGCGCAGCGAGGCTGCGCTAGATTGGGAGGCACTACAACAGGTCGATACGACGCTGGCGGAAGCCTGGCAACAACAGCTCGCCTTTTCACGCTACAACTTGGTCCGCGCGGTGAGCCTCTGGCGGAATCAGCACACGGCGCAAAACGGTTGGACCGGACTGGTCACCGACCTGATGGCGCCCACGCTGTTTCTAAAACATTTGGTGCTGGAGCTGGTCAACGCGCCGATCAATATTCTCGACAGTGTGCTGGCACCGTTTCTCAATGAATACTACGCCTATCAACAACAAGGTCGCGTGTTGGAAGGGATTATCGGCTGGATGGCGCAACTGTTTTCACTCGCCATCGCGCTCTGGTTGATCATCCTGATGGCCGCGCGCTTACCCGCTCAGCTGGCCACTTTACAAATGCGGGTGATGGACAACTTGGAACGGCGCTCGCTGGAACAGTTTGTGTCCGGGCTGTTCTGGTTCTTCAAACCCAATGCGCCGTGGTTATTCGTGCTTTTGAGCAGTCTGGCGCTGACCCAACTGACGCCCGACTGGCTGGTATTCAATTGGCTGGCAACGCTCGGCAGCTGCTACGCATTCTTCCGCGCAATGAGCATTATCATGGAATGGATGATCTCGCGCAGCTATACCCGCTCCGGTTCCTTCTTGCCCCAAACCGTGGCAGAAAAAATCGTTAGTCATGGGCGGCACTTTGCCTGGCTCATGCTCGGCGCACTACTGCTGAGCAGTGTTTCCATCGCAACCGGAGGAGGCTACCTACTGCTCTTAGTCAGCGTCGTCAGCATCGCTTTGGCCTGGTATGCCTTGTTATTTCTACTGCTTCAGCATAAATCTGCGTGCACCCGATTTGTCGGCGAGAGTCTGCCGCCCCTGCGGGCGCGCGCGGAGACCGCACAAAAAGAAGAAAGGCTAGCGTTTGGCATTCTGTTGGCGCCGCTGCTCTTCCTCATGGCCCATGCCACCGATGCGATACGCAATCTAAATCAGCTTTTGATGGTGTTCGACAGCTATCGCACGCTTTCCGTTAAGCTGATGCGCGCCCGCCTTGAGACCATTGCGGAAGAAAGCAATAAAGCCGAAGAAGAGAGCGAACCCGATGCGCGCTATAGCGACTGGATGTTACGCGAGGGCAGCCCCGAAACTCTGTTCGACGTGGGCGACCCGGAAAAGGTCTTTAACTCGCTGGAGCGCTGGTATAAAGACGCCTCCGACGACAACATGCTATTGGTGCTGGGTGACGGCGGCAGCGGCAAAACCACCTTCGTCAAGCGGCTAGCCGAGACTTGGCAGAAGGCCCCTGCCCGTTATCTGCGTTTTGACCAGAAAACGCATAGTGCCGAGGATTTTTTCGGTCAAATTGCCGGCGCGCTCGATGCTTCAGACATTCTTGATGTGCCCAGTCTGATTGCCAAGACGAAAGATATTGAGCCGACCTTGTTGATCATCGATGACGCTCACAACCTGTTTCTAACCGAAGTCGGCTGCTTCGACGCCTTCAAAGCCTTGATGGCGTGCATGAATGCGCAACTCGATAATCTTTATCTGATCATTGTCATGCATGCGCCCAGCTGGTCCTACTTGAGTTGCGCTTTTGCTAGACAACTCAAAGTCAGCAATATTCATCGTATGCAGCGCTGGTCACCTCAAGAAATTCGCAAACTGATCCTGGCCCGTCACGAGGGTTCCGGGCGGCGTCTGAAGTACAACGAGCTGTTACTCTCAGCTTCGGCCAGCAGCGCATCCAGTAGCGTGCGCAGCGCTGACAGTCGCGTTTTCAATATTCTTTGGGAACAAAGTATCGGTAACCCTACCACTGCCCTCGAACTCTGGATCGACGCCGCCAAGGTAAAAAACCGGGTGGTCGAAATTGGCGTACCACAAAAGCCCTCTGCAGCACCGCTCAATGCGATGCCTGACGACTTCTTCTTTATTTATGCCGCGCTGGTGGTGCATCGCAGCCTCAGCACCAAAGAATTGATGAAGGTGACGCATTTTGCGGAAGCCATCGTGCGCCACGCGATTAAGCAAGGCGTAAATCTCGGCCTGATCGTGCGCGACGACACGCAGCGCTATGCGATCGATTCGTATTGGTATAGCACTCTGTCGGCCGTGCTACAGCGTAAAAACTTGATATGGTGAAGCGCATGACTAGCCCGTTCGCTCAGCAAGCCCATTTCACTCCAGCCATGACCGAGGTGCGCCATGGATAATCAAACTCTGGAAAACATCGCGCAACTGGGTGATGTGCTCGATGTGCACAAGATCTTCCTCTTGCTGATGGCCATTCTGGCGCTGTGGCTGAGCAATGGTCTGGTGCGCCGTTTCTGCGAAAAGCTGATGGACACCTTGCCCTCAAGGCGCTTTTTAATACTGCAGATCGCCACGCTGTTTTCGTTTGTCTGGTACATCGGCGGCACCTATTTGATCATCGCTGAAATCATTAACCCTCCGCGTGAGATGCTGTTGGCGCTGGGTGGTAGTGCGGCAGTCGCCATGGGTATTGCGTTGAAAGACGTCGCGGCTTCAGTCATTGCGGGCGTCATCTTGCTCTTTGATCGCCCGTTTCAGGTCGGCGACCGGGTCAATTTCAACGGCACTTATGGCGAAATCATCAGCATCGGCCTGCGCTCCGTTCGACTGAACACGCTCGACGACAACCTGGTCACCATTCCCAATGCTCGCTTTATTACCGAAATTGTCTCCAGCGGCAATGCCGGCGCCCTCGATATGATGGTGGTCTGCGATTTCCATGTCGCCCTGGATGCCGATATCGAAACCGCTCGAGCACTGATCCATGAGGTCATCGTCACCAGCCGCTTCGCGTATTTGAAAAAGCCGGTCAGCATCGTCGTAAATGAAGTCGTCGTCGGCGAACGCCTGGCTCTGCAAATTCGCGCCAAAGCTTATGTGTTAGATGTGCGGTATGAAAAGGCGTTTCAGAGTGATGTGATTGAGCGCGCCTCGCGCCTTTTTGTGGAGCACAAGATTAAGCGGCCGTACTTGCATCACGCCCAAGACTTGGAATCGGCCTAGTCATTATGACGTTTCAGCGATGCGCCATAGACGTTTCGAGTTTTTCGCCTGACCTCGCGTCACCCTGATAAATGCAGGTGCGATTGCGTCCGGCCTGCTTGGCCTCGTACAAGGCTTGATCCGCCTCGCTACAGGTCTCTTTTAAACTCTTCGAGGCACTGAACGTAGCCACGCCTAAACTAATCGTAAGCGTGACGCCTTCCACCACCACACTTCCCTGCACTTTCTTGCGTAGTTCTTCGGCCACTTTCAAGGCTCCGCTGATACCCGTATGGGTACAAATAACGGCAAACTCCTCGCCTCCTAGCCTGAACGCAGCATCGGTACTGCGGATCGAGGCGCGCAACACGTCACTCAGTTGCCGTAGAGCACTATCGCCCATGTGGTGCCCATAGGTGTCGTTGATACGCTTGAAGTAATCAATATCCAAATAAATGAGCGAGCATTCCCCGCCGTAGCGTTGAATTCGCAAAAGCTCTGATGTCGCGCGGCTTTCAAACGCGCGCAGGTTGAACAGACTGGTTAGCGTGTCGTGCTCAACCTCCCAGCCCAATTTTCGCACAACATAAAAGTAAATCGACGCCACAATGATCAAGGCAGTTAGCACATTAAGCACAAATAGAAAGATGAGAAAGAACTTGAGTTTGTTGAGTTTGGCTTCGGTCGCGGACTGCGCCTCCGAAACCAATTCATCGGAGACGGACCAACACTGCTCGGCCTGCTGGAGAATAATCTTAAAAATGACCTGCTCGCGATCTTTGTCATAAGCCCGCAAGGACGCATACATTGCGGACCAACAGGCACTGAGCTCCTGCAGTTTTTGATCAAATCGGGCGTAATCCTCATCCCCCTGAGCGCGACCAATATCTACAAACTTCTGCAAACGTTGATCAACAAACTGCCTGACATGGCGAGCTTCCTCCATCCGACCCACCGCGACGAGGTTAGGAATGCGCTGGATGCTGCCGCGAATCAGCCCCGCGTGATTGATAAAAACGGAGTCCTCATTGGAGCGCTTATCGACATAATAGACCGCAAAAAACATCGCGATCGCCAAACCCAAGGTCGCGAAAGACAGTAAAATTAGTACCTTGAGTGAATTTGGCGGGGACATTTTTCGTACTCCAAAAACAGAGCCCTGCAGCTAGTGTAGCCGGCCGATTGTGCAAATCACGTTTCGTACCCACAAGTTGCTCACCACACCCTTTGGGGAGTAGTGCCTGAAAACTAGAAAGGAGGAACGAACCGAGCGTTCTTTCGATTGCATAAATTCGAAAGTTACTGTGACTCCGGATTGTAGAACTTCAGATTTGTGATTTTTTGATAGGTTTCGAACAAACCTTCTTCTTTCATTTCGCGGAGCACCTGAGAAAGTCTCGGCACCATATCACGATGTTTTTTATGGAGAAAAACGTGACCCGTGAACGTTTCCATAATTCCGACGATGCGCAGCGGGCTGCTTCGAAACTCTTGGGACTCTAACTCACTTAACATATCCATCTCTGGCCCAACATACAGGTCGGCCCGGCCACTCAGCACCATGCGATAACCCAATGCAGTATGCATCACCACCTCAAGGTTTTGCGGTGGGACGACTTTAGGCAGATTGACTTCGCAGCCTTTGATACCGGCCACGTAGGTGACCTTGTAACCGCTTTTTTTCAAACTGTTCCAACCTTGTAGTTGGAGTGAAGCATCTGCCGCGACGACAATGAAGCTGGATGTCCAATGCGGCGGGTCGACTCGAATCACATTCGGATGGGCGTCCTGATAGCTGTCCATTCGCGATAGCTCGCCATCCAACACCCCGGAATCCGACAACAGTGAGCTTCTTTTTGCGGGAAATGTCTGGTAGACAAACTTCATACCCATGCGTTTGAACGCTTCAGTATAAACCAAGTTCAGATAAGCCCCAGCAGGGCTTTCCAAGGGCTTTTGTGTGCCTAATGTGATTTGATTTTCCGCCGCCTCCACCCCTAAAGCTCTTGTTGTCAAAGGTAGCAACAGCAACAGAAGCAGAAAAACGCTGAAAAAATGACGCATGAGCGGATTCCGGATATTTAGCTTACGTCGTGCTCTGGCTCGGCAATATAGCCCATTATCGCGCGTTTGCGAGCGCCTAACCAAAAACAGATGAGCTGAATCAGGACAAACTGATGGAAAACAGAACAGAAGGGAAGTCAACGCGTAAAATGGCGGTGGGCCAGGGATTCGAACCCCGGGTAGGCTATTAACCTACGGCGGTTTTCAAGACCGCTGCTTTCAACCACTCAGCCAGCCCACCACACTTTACTGGCATATCAAAACATTGCGTTCTGACGCGCCAGGCTGCCATGTCGACAGCGACGTGCATCATACAGAAATAAAAAAAGCTGTCAACGCCCTTTCTATGCTGTATCTTCGCACTGAGTGCTGGACTTTAAGACTTGATTAAACGGGCCTTCTGGCTGTTGTTTTTTCACAATTCGTCATTATTATAGGCCATGCAATACCGCAATCTTTTGGGAAATTTACGGAGCCCGAATATGCAAGACAAACGTTTTCCTTCCGGCCCTGTGTCGGCATCACAACACGATCACTTGAGTCAGGTGATGCACGGCAATGCTGAGGCAGCATTGGATACAAACGTTGCATCGGTACTCAAGAACACTTACATGCTGTTGGGTATGACCATTGCCTTTTCGGCGCTGGTGGCGTACCTGTCAATGGGCGCGCCCCGCCCCGGCATTATCATCACCCTAGTAGGTTTCTATGGCCTGTTTTTCCTGACCGCGAAACTGCGTGACAGCGTCTGGGGTCTGGTCAGCACCTTCGCACTGACTGGTTTTATGGGTTATACCTTGGGCCCCATCATTGGCATGTTCGCCGGTGCCGGCGCGATGCACGTCGTCGCTAACGCCCTCGGCCTGACCGCCTTTGTATTCTTCGGTCTGTCGGCCTATGTGCTGACCACGCGCAAGGATTTCAGCTTCCTCGGAGGCTTCCTGGTCGCTGGCTTCTTTGTACTGATCGGCGCGATGTTGCTGGGCTTCTTTATGGAAATCCCGGGGCTGCATCTGGCGATTTCTGCAGCGTTCGTTCTGTTCTCCAGTGCGGCGATCCTGTATGAAACCAGCAACATCATCCACGGCGGCGAGCGTAACTACATTATGGCGACGATTGGTTTGTATGTTTCGATCTACAACCTATTCGTTAGCCTGCTGCAATTGCTCTCAGCCTTCGGTGGCGAAGACTGATCATTCGGGCTTTGCCAACGAGCCCTGGCCTGAAAGGCCGGGGCTTTTTTGTTGATAAGGCAGACCTAAGCAAGCGATGAAATTTTCCCTCTTGGTGCTCGGCGCCCCCTATTCCAGTCAAGCCAGTTACTCGGCCTACCGCTTTGCCGAGGCAGCGCTCGCAAACGGGCACGAGATTTACCGTATTTTTTTCTACCAGGACGGTATTCACAGCTGCACGCAGTTAGCAACCCCTCCGCAAGATGAGTTCAATCTCTACCGTGCCTGGCAGGACCTGCAGTCCACTCACCAGCTTGATTGCGTCACCTGCATCGCGGCGGCGGCTCGACGTGGCGTGATCGATGCTGGCGAACAAAAGCGCCATAGCAAAGCCCAGCACAACCTGGCGAGCGGATTTGAGCTCTCTGGGCTGGGCCAATTGATCGATGCCCTGGGCAAATCGACACGCGTTGTGAGCTTTGGAGCCTAGTCATGACCCACGCAACAAGCCGAAGTGAGCACCCCGACAGCCTCTACCTACTCGTGATACAAAGTACCGCTCCCTATGCCCATAGTCACGCCCAGGAGGCCTTGGACCTTGTGCTGGCTGCGGCGGCGTTTGACCTGCCGGTTTATTACTTATTAATGGGCGACGCCTGCTACCAATTGCTTGAGACGGCGCAGCCGGAACTGAACGGACGTAAAAACCTGAGCAAAATGATGAAAGCTCTGCCCTTGTATGGTGTCGAACACATTCTGGCTGAGGCCGAGGTCTTGCAGACCATGCCCCCCAGGATCAGCGAACATCTCGCCCTACAAAGCGTAAACGCCGCAGAAATCCGCCACCTGATTCGTCACGCACAGCACGTGCTGCGTTTTTGAGTGAGGGCGGCATCGTGATGAAGATACTGCACACCTTAAACAAACCACCCTCTCACCCAGCACTCGTTGCGCAGCTTTTGCATACCTGCACCCCAGCGGACGCGATTCTATTGATCGAGGATGGCTGCTACCACGCACTCGCGCCGGAGCAATTGCTGAAGGCTACACCACAGGTGTATTTGCTGGATGACGATGCGCGGGCAAGAGGTCTTGCCGATGCCGGCGGCGACTCACTGCAGCGGGTTAACTATGCTGGGTTCGTCGCACTTTGTACCGAATACGATAAAGTCCTGAGTTGGTACTGATGTCCATAGTTCCAGAGCGCGATGAGCAGGGATTTCTGATCGATTTATCGCAATGGAATGAGTCCGTTGCGCAGGCGATCGCCACTGAAGAAAATGTCCAGTTGACGGACGAGCACTGGGAAATTATTCACCTGCTTAGGGCATTTTACGCCGAGTATGAACTGGCCCCTGCCATGCGTGTCTTAGTCAAAACGGTGGCCACCCAACTCGGTCCCGAGAAAGGCCAGAGCCTGCATTTGCTGAAGCTGTTTCCAGGCAGTCCTGCCAAGCTTGCAGCCAAAATCGCCGGTCTGCCCAAGCCTACCAACTGCCTTTAACCCATAAACGAGCCGTACATGACCCACGACAGCACCGAACTCAGCGTTGAAGAACATCCCTTTGCACCCTACGTGCGTATACTTGGCAAAG
>JBFHRI010000104.1:0-9608 GCA_041591755.1 Oleiphilaceae bacterium | reverse complement strand
TATGGTGACTACGAACTATGGGTCAGACCTTTGGCAATGTTTTTAGAAAGCGTGCAGGTGGCTGGAAGTGAGCGGCCTCGCTTTGAATGGGTGGCTCCGCTGCAAGGAAAGGACGCGCCAACATTCTAGCCCAATCTAACCGGTGCTGTTGCAACGGACTTCTTTGAGTTGAGTATTTCGCCCTAATCAAACGCGCAAGATATTTGAGTTAAATTCCCACGACTTTCGTGGATACGGTCTATTATTAAGCCTTTATTTGGGTTATCTCAGGGATTGTATTCATGCCCTCCGTACCAGGTTTTCGCCTGCAAACGCTGCTTCACGAAGGCCAATTCACTTGGGTTTATCGAGCGCTGGAATTGGCGACACAGCGCGCTGTGGTCGTGAAAATTCTGCAACCTGAAAAGGTTAATTCAGAGACCTTGGCTCAGTTCCAGCGCGAGTTCAAGTTGCTGCAGCGTTTCAAGCATCCCAATATCGTTTCGGTATCCGAACTCAAGCAGTTGGGCGGCTATTGGTTGATGGTGTTTGATGACGCTCAAGCGGAGTCGGTTGAGCGCTTGTTGTTGCGAGGCGTGCAATTCTCTGATCAGGCGACATTTACGCAGCTGGCCTTGCAATTGAGCGCTGGACTCGCTGCCATTCACGCGGCGAATCTCATTCATAAAACGATTAATCCGGCGAATCTGGTTTGGAATCCGGAGCGCCGTGAATTGCAAATTATTGATTTTGGCGCGTGCACGGAGCTGGGGCAGGCTTCATCTGCAATGGAGTCAGAAAGGCTCTGGGATGATGACTTGCGCTATATTGCGCCGGAGCAAACCGGGCGAATGAATCGCGTGCTGGATCAACGCAGTGATTTCTATGCCATGGGCGCGACCTTGTACCATCTGTTGAGTGGTCTACCGCTTTTTAGTGAAACCGATGCGCTGGCGTTGATCCACAGCCATATGACGAAACAGCCGGATTGGAGCGTGCCAAGTTTACGGCAGCAGCCCGCGATGCTACGCGCAATTTTGAGTAAACTCCTGCACAAAGATCCCGATCTACGCTACCAGCGCGTCGAAGCAATTCAGAAGGACTTGCTTGCGCTGCAGAACCTCTTGGAGTGCGACCAAGCCTTGCTGATGGCAACACCAGGGTGTGCGGAATTCAAAATGCCAAAATGCCTGTATGGGCGTGATGGAGAAGTCGCCGAGATGCTTCAGAGGTATGAGCGAGCGGCGGGCGGGGCATGCGCAATGCTGCTGGTAGCGGGCGAACCGGGAATCGGTAAAACAGCCTTGGTACGTGAGGTATACCGACCCTTGTCGGCGCGGCATGCGTTCTTTGCCCAAGGTAAATGCGACCAATATCGACGCAGCACCCCCTATGAGTCTTTACTATTGGCCTTACGGGAGTTGATTGCGCAAGTCAGCAGCTCGCCCACCAGCCAACGGCAAGCCTGGATCGCTGCATTGCGGCGGGCAGTGGGACGCAATGCGGCGCTGGCCACTGAAATTTTGCCCGAGCTGGCCGCTTTTGTTGAGGTTGAAGATGCGGCGATGGATGTACCTGCAACCGAGGCCCGTAATCGTTTGAGTCAGCTACTGCAAAACATCGTGCAGACCTTTGCCAGCGCGGAGCATCCGCTGGTGCTATTCCTAGATGACTTGCATTGGGCGGATACCCCAACCTTGCGTTTGCTGGAAGTATTGCTTCTGAGCCCCGATCACCACCACATGCTGATTGTCGGGGCGTATCGTAGCAATGAGCTTGGCCCAGAGCATGCGTTAACTCGGTTACAGCAGAAATTAGCCATGGCTGAACGGCCGCTACTCACCTTGTATCCACGCGCCCTAAGTCAGGCACAGCTTGTCGCTTTGCTTCGCGATGCGATGCAGTCGCCGGGCCTTGAGTGTGCAGCGCTGGCCGAGATCGCTCTGGCTAAGACGCAAGGAAATCCATTCTTTTTATTGCAGTGGTTGCACCTACTCCTCGATCAGGAACTGCTTTCTTTCGACTATCGTCAAGGCTGCTGGGTTTGGGATGAAGCCGAATTGTTACAGCTTGATGTGGCGGACAATGTCGTCGAGTTGATGGTGCAACGAGTGCGGCAGTTTCCTCCCGCCACGGTTGACTTACTCCAACTGGCCGCCAGCTTGGGGCATGAGTTTGAGCTTTCTCAGCTTGCGCTGGTCGCGGGTCTACTGCCCCAAGTGGCCCTAGAGCTTCTGATGCCCTGCGTTGAAGAAGGACTTTTGTTACCGACAGAACACACGCATGCCCCCGATGTCTTATATGCGGAGCAGAAAGACTCGCGTTTTAAATTTTCTCACGACCGTGTTCAGCAAGCGTGCTATGCCCTCGTCGAATCCACGGAGCGGGCACGTGTCCACTACCGCATCGGCCGAGAGCTGCTGCATGCAAGTGTCGCGGAGCCTACCGATGATCAACTGTTTGCCATGGTCGAGCACTTGGGTAAAGGCATCGCCTTCATCGAATCAGAATCTGAGCGCTTGCAGATGGTGCGACTGAGCCTGCAGGCAGCGCAAAAGAAACGTTTGGCGGGCGCCTATAAAACCGCCGCCCGAGATTTGGAGCAGGCGGCACGACTATTGGGCGCGCAGGCTTGGTCAATGCACTACCGTCACATGTTCGACTTGGCCACAGCGGCGGCAGAGGTGGCGTATTTGGCCGGTGACTATGAACAGGCTCAAGCCATTTTTGAGGAAATTTTGCAGCATGCCCAGGACGATCGCGACATCGTCGCCTGCCTCACTCTACAGATGCAGAGTCTGCAGTTGCAGGGACGCAATGTTGAAGCAATCACCGTTCAACGCCAAGGGCTTGCGCGACTGAATATTGAGGTGCCGGAGACCGAAGCGGCACTGCAGCGTGAGTTGGATCAGGGTATCGCGCAATTGGAGGCCGCAGCCGCGCGCGGTGACATTGAGCGCATGCTTAGTGGTGCCGACATGCAGGATACACGCATCCAAGCCTCCATCCCCTTGCTATTTGGTTTATGGTTTGCATCTTATGTGGCCGGGCAACCTGTTTTGTGTACCTTGGCTGCAGTTAGAATGAGTCAGCTTTCTTTACGTTTTGGTGTCACCGATTGCACGCCCATGGCCTTGGCCAATTTTGCGCTGGTCGAAGTGGTGCTTCGAGAGGATTACGCACTGGCCGGCACGATTGGTCAAATGGCGGTAGATTTGGCCGAAAAACGGCCTAACTTGGTTAGTCGAGCCAATACGAAAGGCATGTATGCAGGTTTGTTGGCGCATTGGCATTTTCCGATGGCGGTGGCGATTCGTCATTACGATGAGGCCTACAAAATCGCGTTGGAGTGTGGTGACTATGTGATCGCCGGCAACATTATTCCGATGCGCGGTGCCGATCAGATTGTTCAGGGGCACTATCTACCCGAGATATTGGAAAGCACAGAGCATTTGCTGGCACGCCATCAGGCGCAGGGGCAGTTTGATTTGGCGGACCTCACGATCGCCGGCGTTCTCATGCCGATACGTTGTCTCATGGGTATCGTGGACGCACCGCAATGTTACGATTATGGCGAGTTTAGCGAGGCAGCATTCTTGCGACAGTATGCCGATGCGCCCCTGGTGCTGGCGTATTATTGGCATGGCAAGATCCGCAATGCCTATCTGTTTGATTGTGATGACGCGGAAAGCATTGCGATGCAACAAGGTTTGGTCGAGCAAGTCATCCTGGGTCAATGCAAAGGTCCCGAGGCGGCTTTTTATGCCGCCATGATTTGGGCGCGCAGCTTGCAGCGTGACCCGCGGCGCGCTGACGCGCCGCAATTGCGCCAACGTTTTGAGGCCCTGCGTGTAAAACAGGTGGGTTGGGCGCAGCTGTGTCCGGATAATTATGCTGCCAAGGCCTGGTTGTTGGAGGCGGAGCGTGCCCGCAGTGAGGGCGACATGAAGCTCACCCTGCATGCGTATCGCGAAGCAATCGAATGTGCCACACGTTATGGACAGATGCATCTGCAAGCCTTGGCTTCTGAGCGTTTTGCGTTGTACTGGCAGGGTATGGATCAGCCGCAACTCGCTCGCGCCCTGTTACAGGATGCCGTGAAAGCGTATCGCCAATGGGGAGCGTCTGCCAAGGTGGAGCGCTTGCTGGCGGCACATCCGTGGTGTTTTTCTATTCAGCAAGGTGATGGCCTGAGCTCTCCTCTGGCTGCGTATTCGCATACCAGCGCGGAGTTGGATTTGGAAACGATTGTGAGCGCTTCTGAGGAGTTGAGTCGTGCGGTGGGATTGCGGCAGGTGCTGGATTGTTTGCTGACTATCGTCCGCAATGCGGCTGGAGCTGAAGTTGCGCGACTGCTGCTTCCCAGTGGTGGGAGCTGGTATGTGGAAGCTGAAATTGCTTTAGACAGACGCCGTTTGCTTCAGCATGAGTGGGTCAACCTGGAGGATGACGCGCATCCATTGCTGCCGCTCTCCTTGCTGCGCTACGTCGCCAACAGTCGGGAATCGGTGATCGAACCGCATCTCTCGCAATCACATCGCTTTGCGCAGGATCCTTATGTCTTACATCACCAGCCGCACTCGGCTATGTGCCTGCCTCTGCAGCAGTCGGGCCATCTGCGCGGTTTGATGTATTTGGAAAACAATCAGGCCAAGGGCATGTTCAGTGATGAGCGCCATCGCTTTATGTTGACCTTAGCCGGCCAGTTACTGATTGCGATCAATAATGCTTATCTGCATGATGAGCTGGAAGGGCTGGTAGCGCAACGCACACGCGACTTGGAGGAGGCTAACCGAAAATTAGCCGAACTCTGTCGACTGGATGGTTTGACCAGCATTCCCAATCGTCGCAGCTTTAATGAGGTGATTGAAAAAGAAAGTCAGCGCGCCAAACGCGAACAGCTGCCTTGGGCCTTGATGCTGATCGACGTGGACCATTTTAAAGAGTACAACGATTATTACGGACATTTGGAAGGGGATAGTTGCTTGGTAAAAATCGCCCAGGCATTGACCGCCGGCTTGAAGCGTCCGGGCGATTATGTTGCGCGTTATGGTGGGGAAGAGTTCGCGGTCATTTTGCCGGGTGTCGATCTGCCACAGGCGCAGTTTCTAGCGGAAAGCTTGCGGCAGAAAGTCGCTGATCTGCGCATTCCGCACCAGGGCGGCCGCAGTGCTTGTAATATTTCCATCAGTATTGGCGTGGCTCACATACCGGTGGGGATGGAGCTTCCGCTGAGCAGCATCATCAATACTGCAGATCAAGCTTTATACCTGGCCAAAGCTCAAGGGCGTAATTGCGTGGTGCATTGCGCGGTGACTTAAGTGAGCAGGTGCGATGCGCATCAGAGTTCACCTGAACCGTTGCAATTTCGTCAAAAAAAACAACAAGTAGCCTACTAAACCTCACGTTTTGCATGTAAACCCGCGTTGTTGTAATTGTAAAAACTGCTATAACTTGATATTGGCGCCCCACGTTTCCATCGGGAGAGGGGGTCGGATTGTTGTAGCGGAGAAACAATGAGACTCAAATCTTCATTTAGCGCGTGCGGATATCACCGCTGTGTTGTGCACTGGCTGCGCTCAAAGATGCTCATCACTGCATGCTTTCTCGCGGTTTTGTCACTTGATCTGCATGCACAGGCCGCCGCCGCGCGCGAGCCGGTTGATGTTCGGCTGTTGATCGATATCTCTGGCAGCATGAAAAAAAATGATCCGGGCAATTTGCGTATTCCAGCCGTCAATCTGTTGACTGAATTGGTTCCCAGCGGTGATAAGGCCGGTGTATGGACTTTTGGGCAATCGGTCAACAATCTCATCAAACATCAAGTCGTCGATGACAAATGGCGACAGTACGCTAAGCAGGAAGCTAAAAAAATCAATTCGGTCGCCTTGTTCACGAATATAGGTGCCGCGCTTGAAAAGGCCAGTGCAGACTTGGCTGCCGACAAACGTTACGACCACACCCATTTTATTCTGCTCACCGATGGCATGGTCGATATCGACCCGAATGCAGAAAAGAATGCCGCTGAGCGAGAGCGTATTCTGGGGGCGGTGGTCAACCGAATTCGCGAGCGCGGTGCACACATTCATACCGTGGCTTTATCTGAGAATGCGGACCGATCGCTGATGGATAAACTGGCGGTGTTGACCGGTGGGCAGGCGGCCACTGCCAATACACCCGAGGATTTGACACGTATTTTTCTGCAGGCATTGGATCAGGCTGTACCCAAGGAACAGATCCCACTTGAAGGCAATCGCTTCGACGTGGACTCCACGATTGAAGAATTCACGGCCTTGATTTTTCGTGGAGAATCAGGAGCCCCCACGGTGCTGCGGGGGCCAGATCAGCAAGTGCACAGTGCATCCAAGCGAGCCAACTACGTGAAATGGTTCCAACAAGCAGGCTACGATCTAATCACCGTGGAACGGCCGATGGAGGGCGCTTGGGAAATCCGAACCGATGTCGGGCCTGGTAGCCGCGTCACAGTGGTCTCTAACCTGCAGCTGCTGGTTAATAAATTGCCGGTCAATTTTTTCTCGGGGCAAACGCTTCCGGTTGAAGTCAGCTTTGCGGAAGCCGGCAAGCGTATCACCAATGCGGACTTTCTCAAGTTGATGGATGTCGACCTGATTGTCAAAACAGAAGAGGGTAAACAAGCCAAAAAAACACTTTCAGATCCTGCCCAGGTGCCGGCGGACGGAATCTTTCGTGATGCGATCACCAAGTTGACCGATGTGGGGCAATATGAGGTCACCGTAGCGGTCGATGGTAAGACCTTTAAACGCCAGTATCGCCAGTTGATCAATCTTAAGGCGCCGTTCGACTTTGAGTTTTCGGTGACCGGTCAAGGCAGCAATGCGCATTATACGATTGTGGTCACCCCCCTGAATGACACGATCGATACTCAGGCGACCAAGGCCTTCGCACGTATCAAAGGGCCAGATGACACCAGCCTGATTAAGGCGCTTGATCCCGATCCGGAAGGTCGGCGCTGGCGTTTGTCGGTGCACCCGGACAAAGGAGATGGTGTGTATAACATTGGTTTGCGTGTGAAAGCGGTGGATAAACAGGGTAAAGAGTTTGAGTTCACGCCCAAGTCGTTTGATGCGGAGTTCCCCATTCCTGCTGGTGCGGCAGCAAAAATTGTCAGTATCAACGAGCCTGAGCCTGCACCCGAGCCGGTACCGGAGGCCGCAGAAGAGGCCGCTCCGCCGGTTGAGGAACTGGCAGTCGTCCAGCCCGAGCCGGTGCCTGAGCCATTGCCTGAAGAGGCGCCTGCGGCAGAGACCGACTGGGCCTTGTGGATCGCGATTATTGGCGGCGGCGTGGCATTATTGGCCCTGGTAGGAGGCGCCCTGTATTACCGCAAACGCAACCCGTCTGAGGCGGCACAAACCCCACCGGACGAGGAAGTGCTGACCGACACGGACGTTAAAGATATTATGGACGATCCGGCGGCGACGATGGTCACGGCCGCCCCGCTTCTGGATGAGTCCATCGCTGATGAGTTGGATTTTGTGGAGGAGCCGGACTCTATTCCCACGCTGGCTTCCGACCTGCCAGATGAAATCGAATTGGCGCCCACCGAGTTCGACGAACCTGAGTTGCCTGTGGTCGATGATGAAGTGGCAGCGGTCGAGGAGCTGCTGGCCGCTGAACTTGCCGCCAGCGATTCAAGTGAAGAAAGCGAGCCAGCCAAGGATGAGGCCGAAGCGCTGGATTTGGAGCAAGCGCTGGCCAGCAGCGATGACGACGATGATGACGAATTTAATCTGGAGGATTTCGATATCGGAGAAACGGAGGACTTGCCAGATCCCGACAAAAAAAATAGCTAATAAACAATCGATTACCTGTTATTTTGTGAGCGCTTTATCGTTTCGAAACGTTCGACAAAAAGCGCTTGCATGGCTGAAATCGCCTCCGTATAATGCGCGCACTTTCTAGATTAGACTAGGAAGTACGATCAAAGATCGTCTCTTCAAGCGGGAATAGCTCAGCTGGTAGAGCACAACCTTGCCAAGGTTGGGGTCGCGAGTTCGAATCTCGTTTCCCGCTCCAAATTTTCCAATCATTCGAAATCAGCTTATCGTTTTTGATAGCGCAAGTTTTTAGCGCGAGCTGACGTTTTATTCAGCATCTTGACTACACTTAAGTTTTAGCCGTTTAACGGCGGAGGTAGTATGTCGGGCGTTTTGGATACCGTTGATCGTCGCACGCGACTGGTGGGAGAAAATCGGCTAGAGCTGCTGATTTTTAAGCTCAATGGCCGACAGACTTTCGCGCTCAATGTGTTCAAGGTGCAGGAAGTGCTGAAGCTGCAAAGTCTCACCGATATTCCTCACAGCCACTACTGCGTGCGTGGTGTGACAAGCATTCGCGATAAAACCATGCCGGTGATTGACCTGGGGCAGGCGATTGGAATGCGGCCACTTGACCAGGTCATTGGCGCTACCATGATCGTGACCGAGTATAATCGGAGTGTTCAGGCCTTTCTGGTGGCTGAAGTCGTGCGTATCGTCAATATGAACTGGAGTGAGATCATGGCGCCGCCTTCTTTTGCAGGGCGCAATCATTATTTGACCGCCATTACCCGGTGTGAAGAAGGCTTGGTCGAAGTCATTGATGTTGAGAAGGTGCTGGCAGAAATCGCCCCGCCACGCACAGAAATTACGCAAGAATTGAGCGAGCAGGCGTTGCTGCCTCCTCTACGAGAACGCTTTGTATTACTCGTCGATGACTCGCCCGTTGCGATCACTCAGGCAAAAAATACGCTACAGAAAATTGGGGTTGGTATTGAGGTGGCGCGTAATGGCAATGAGGCGCTCCGCAAATTGCGTCACTGGAGTCGCGAAGAGCCAGAACGCTATCGCCAATTGCTGCTTTTGCTGACGGATGCGGAGATGCCTGAGATGGATGGTTATCGCTTGACCGCAGAAGTTCGCTCGGATGCATTAATGCATGATTTGTATGTGATTATGCACACGTCTCTTAGTGGCAGCTTTAATCAAAGCATGGCCAGAAAAGTTGGGTGTGACGCGCTGTTGTCTAAATTTCAACCTGATGAGCTGGTCGATGCCGTCTTCGAGGGGGCAAGAAAGGTTCTGTCGGACCCCAAAAATACGTAAACTGCACCCTTTTGTCATGAGGACAAACGGGCCATGCAGGGTGTCTTGAGTGGACTTTATTACTATCCGGTGAAATCGTTGCAGGGCGTGGCGTTAGAGCAAGCCGAGCTGGACGCCTTTGGTATTCGCTGGGATCGACGCTTCATGCTGGTGGACGAACAGGGGCGGTTTGTCACGCAGCGGCAATTTCCTGCGCTATCGCGCTTTTCTGCGAGCATCCGCGATTCAAGTGTTGCAATCCTCGAAATCGTTGCGCCGAATGGTGAGCGCCATCTTTTCGAACTTGATGAATTTATACAGCCCCTTATGGTAAGCGTCTGGTCATCTCGTTGCCGCGCATTGCGCTGCGACAGCAAGCGCTTGGATTTTTTAAGCACTGAACTGGGTTGTCCCGTCGATTTGGTCTTCATGCCGGATAACGAATTTCGACAGGTTGATCGTACATGGTTTGATCAAACACAGCGTGTGAGTTTTGCGGATGGCTTTCCCTGTCTTCTGACCAAC
>JBFHRI010000103.1:0-9754 GCA_041591755.1 Oleiphilaceae bacterium | reverse complement strand
GTTGATCTTGCCAAACACTTCTTTCTCTTTGACTCCCTTTTCGAGTACGGTGCCACGCACGCCCCGCGTAATACTCATCGGTGGATCAATCAGCTCAATGCTGAGGCGCCCCTGATTCAACTCTGCCGAGGCCAGTTGCAGAGTGCTGCTCTCGAGTCGCTGGGCAAGATCCACTTCACGGCTTTGCACCGCACTGCGGGCCTTTTCGGCTTCGGCCAGTTTTTTCTGGTACTGGGCAATTTCCTGGCGCAGATTTTGTTCGGTTTGACGGCTGCTCTCGCCTTGCTGGGCCTGCGCCAGTTGTAACTCCAGCTCTTTGTTGCGCATCTGGGCTCTGGCCAACTGCAGATCCTGATCGATTGCGGCCAATTCACCGCGCACTTTGGCCAAATCGGCTTCGTATTGGCGACTGCGCGCGCGCTCCATTTCGAGCTGGCGCTGTAGATTCGCCAGTTCTGCCTGCGAGACTTGAGCAACTTCAACCGCCGAGGCAAACTGCAGCGAATCATCCTGGATACCCGAAGCCTTGCGGTACCAATTCAAGGCCGCCATGGGATCTTTTTCGACCCCCAGCCCTTTCTCGTACAAGTAGCCTAGATTGATCTGCGCCTCGGCATAGCCCTGAACCGCAGCTTGCTGATACCAGTGAGCGGCCATCACATAATCGGCGGGCAGACCCAGCCCCTTTTCATAAATCTGTCCGACATAGTTCTGGGCCGAAGCATCGCCTGCCTGCGCCTGCGGCAGCCACGCGGCCAGAGCGGTGCGGTAATCTGCGCGATCATAAGCCACATATTCCCCGCCCCGAATCTCACACTCGGCGGCAGAAACTTTCACCGGCCGTCGGGCCGCAGCATAGGTCATATTACTGCCCAGCTTACGCACTTGCGGCGGCAACAGACAGTCCACGATCAGCAGCTTGTCGGGATTCTCTGGCGCGGCCAGCGGCAGTTCGGCGGTCGGCGCGCAGGCCAGCAGCAAACTGCCGATGCCCAGACCAGCGACGAGCATTTTAGAGTGCGTGGTGGCAGACATCTGCGATTCCTCTTTGTTTTTATCCATGTTGGCGGTTTTCCAGACGAAGCAAAACTATCGTACTTTTGCACGATAGACTTCAAGGGCTTCTTTCGGCCACAGTAAGCATCGTTAACGACAACATCACCATCCACACGAAATGCACGCCAAGCCCATGACACCTTCGCGCCAACAAGACGACAAAAAAAACTGCCGGATACACCTTTCGGTGGTTGTCGGTGCACTGGCGCTTTTCAGCTGCTCGAACTTTCCACACCAGGCGCTGCAAAAACAGGGCCTGCTAACCCAGCAAACGCTGACCGGCTTGCCGTTCCAGCACGCCCTATTCTGGCCCACCAAGACGCGCCAATCAGACGCCAGCGGCCTGCATATCTATATCGAAGGCGACGGCCGACCCTGGCGCACCCCCAAACAAATCGCCCCTGACCCAACCGCGATCAAGGCCCCAATGTTGCAGGCCATGCTGGCTGACCCTCATCGGGCCGTACTCCTGGGCCGCCCCTGCTATTACCAAGTCGCCGATGCGTCTTGCGAGGGTCGCTGGTGGACCAGTCATCGCTACAGCACTGAAGTGGTTGGAAGCATGGCAACGCTGGTCGAGCACCTGGCACAAAAACACTTAACCGCGCAGGAACCACTCTGGCTCATTGGGCATAGTGGCGGCGGCACCCTGGCCGTGCTGATCGGCGCCCGCTTGCAACGGCCGGTGACTGTGGTGACCCTCGCCGCCAACCTGGATACTGTGGCGTGGGCGGAACACCACGGATTTTCTCCACTGTTTGGTTCACTCAATCCGCTCACGGACAATCCGCGCAACCGCCACCTGCGGGAAATGCACTGGTATGGCAGCAGCGACAACAACGTGCACGCTGCATGGTCATTGCATTACTGTGCGCAGCGGCGGGTCGACTGTGTCGCTTATGACGGCGATCACACCAGCTGGCTGGAACATTGGCCGACGCTGCTGCAGCGGAGTCAGGCACATTTTAGTCCAGTCTTACCGGTCGATCAGAATTCCCAGCGAATGCCTGCCGAATAGGTCTGCAGGTTCATAATATCGTCAGCCACAGTGGTTTCTGCCCGCACATAGGACGAGACGCCCTGTGCATACACAGCAGACAATGAAAGCCCGACATTGGCATGCCCCTGATCAAAGCCCTCATCATAGGCACCGAACACACCTATAACTGGTTCCACGCTGACCCCCACCAAGCGCGAGTCGGACTCGAACTGGTGCACCCATTCCAGGTCAATGGTGGGTATCAGGACAGCGCTATCCAGACTGAAAGCACGGCCAATGCGCCCACCCAGTGCTAATTCCGCAGACGTGCTGTGATGCCCCGACACGGTTAAATTCGCGGAGCTTCCTTGTTCGCTATAGCCGTCGACATCGGCCCTGACATACTCAATTCGACTGTAGGCCCCATATTGCCATGCGCCTTCACTGATTTCATAGCCGCCGGACAAGGCCAGCGACAAAACCGATACATCAGTTGAGCCCGCTGCGGTTTGATTGAGAATGTTACGCCGGGTATCGAGATCTGCTAGACCGTAGAGTAACAGTGCATCCACGTAGGTCGTATCACTCGGGTAGAAATTGAGAAAGGTGGCCAGACTGGTCAGATCCGAGTCCTGTTTTCCCCGACGACTGCCAAACTCCAGCTCATCTGCACCCACTCCAAGCGCAGCCCCCCATACCAGGGCATCACTGAAACGATAATCCGTACCCAGACTGAAGCTATATCCGTCTGAGTCGTAGCCTGTAGTCGCACTATCAGACTCGCGCTCACCTACCGCTATCGTGCCGCTGACGAACACCCCCCAGGGCTCTATCGCCGCCAAGCTCTCGCCCGCACCGCCTCCGGACGAGTGCTGCAATCCTTCTTGCACCCACGGACTTAGGGCCAGAGACTGGCTATACATTCGCGTATTGAAATGATTGATGCTGAGTCGGTTAGTGCCATTTCTCAGCTGCGAAAATCGGCTGCGCAACTGCTCGGCCATGCGCTGCTGCATGCCGATCACGGCCTCGGTCTGCGCCGCAACCATGGAGAGTTGCAGCGCTCGTTCCTCGGCATCTACCGAAGCACAAAATGCGGCGTTCACATTACGAGGATCTTCACAGGGGTCTTCTGCCGCCGCTACCGAAGCAAGCACCAGCAAAAGTCCGGTTAATAATGTTTTATTCAGTGAATTCATTCGTATGTGCTCCCCTGACGTAATGAACGGATCCCTCTCGCTTGCCTGCTTCGACCTCAAAAGCACCGAGATGCCGGAGCATGATAGCGGAATTCGCTGTCTTTCCGCACCTACTCGAAACGCTCCACACGCAAAGTTTTTTGCGGTTTAGGGGCACGGTCATCCCCGATCGTTCAACGGCGCCCAAAAACTTAAAATGGCACGCTGTTGGGACTCACCTGCCATCCCAACCCACACCCTAACTCATTGTTTATATTGCTCACTCGTAGCTCGTGATGAGGCACGAATCACGACGCCCTGGCCAGTCGCCAGCTGATAAGACGCCCAATCTCTTTCCTTTTCGCATTGAATCCGCATAATGAGCCGCCTGCCACTCCCATATCCAGCTTCCATAATATTTGAAAGAAACAGACACAAATCCCATTCAGAAGGACTCCATGCACAACATCAGCTCTCGCATCGCTGCCGAACTCAACATCCAGCCGCAACAAGTCGACGCCACGATTCAACTGATCGATGAGGGCGCGACAATTCCGTTTATCGCGCGCTATCGTAAAGAAATTACCGGGGCGCTCGACGACACCCAGTTACGCCAGCTCGACGAGCGTTTGCGCTATTTGCGAGAAATGCAGGAACGTTACCAGAGCATCGTGCAGTCGATTAGCGAACAGGGCAAGATGACTGATGCCCTGGCCGCGCAGCTGAAGAATGCCCAGACCAAGAGCGAACTGGAAGACCTCTACCTGCCCTACAAGCCGAAACGCCGCACCAAGGGTCAAATCGCGATTGAAAGCGGACTCGAGCCGCTCGCTGATTTGCTACTGAGCGACCCAACACGCGACCCGCAAAGCGAAGCGCAAGCCTTTATCAATGCGGAGTTGAACGTGGTTGATGCCGCTGCGGCGTTGGAAGGGGCCAAATACATTCTGATGGAGCGCTTCAGCGAAGATGCACAATTGCTCTCCAAGCTCAAAGACCGCATGTGGGAACAGGGCTTTGTACAGAGCAAGGTGGTCGACGAGAAAGATCCCAAAGCCGACAAATTCCGTGACTACTTCAGCTTTAGCGAAGCCATCGCCAAGCTGCCCTCACACCGCGCCCTGGCGCTGTTCCGGGGGCGCAACGAAGGGCTTCTGACACTGAGTTTGCTGGCGCATGATCCGGCCAAAGAAGAACTGGCACCCGGCATCGAACATCCTTGCGAGGGACTGATCGCGCAGCGATTTGAGCTGCGCGATCAAGGCCGCGCCGCCGATGCCTGGCTAAAGGAAGTGGTACGCTGGACTTGGCGCGTTAAACTCCATCATCACATCGAGACCGAGCTCCTGAACCGGCGTCGTGAAGAGGCGGAGAAAGTCGCCATCGACGTGTTTGCAGCCAACCTGAAAGATCTGCTGCTGGCCGCGCCGGCCGGCATGAAGGTCACCTTGGGCCTCGACCCAGGCTTGCGCACAGGCGTCAAAGTGGCACTGGTCGATAGCACCGGCAAACTCTGCGCCAATACCACGATTTTTCCGCACGCGCCGCAAAATCGCTGGGATGATAGCCTCGAAGTGCTGGCCAAGCTGTGCCGTGAGTTCAAGGTCGAACTGGTGGCAATTGGCAATGGCACCGCGTCGCGCGAAACCGAGAAGCTGGTCGCCGAAATGCAAAGCCGTTATCCAAGCCTCAAACTTAATCGCATTGTGGTGAGTGAAGCCGGTGCATCGGTGTATTCAGCCTCGGAGCTGGCTGCCAAAGAATTCCCCGATCTCGATGTCACCTTCCGTGGCGCAGTTTCGATCGCACGACGTTTGCAGGATCCGCTGGCCGAGCTGGTCAAAATCGACCCCAAGGCCATCGGCGTGGGTCAATATCAGCATGACGTCAGCCAAATTCAACTAGGCCGCAGCTTGCATGCCTGCGTTGAGGATTGCGTGAACGCGGTAGGCGTGGATGTGAATACGGCTTCCGCGCAACTGCTGAACTATGTCTCTGGACTGAGCAGCAGCATCGCCCAGAATGTGGTGGAGTTTCGCAACCAGCACGGCGCCTTCCTTAGTCGAGAGCAACTCAAACAAGTGCCGCGACTTGGCCCCAAGGCCTTCGAACAATGCGCCGGCTTCCTACGCATTCGCAATGGCGATAACCCGCTGGATGCCTCGGCGGTACACCCGGAATCCTATCCGGTGGTAGAAAAAATCGCGCAGCTAAGCAAGCTGGAACTGCACACGCTGGTCGGCAATAAAGAGGCAATCAAGGCTCTGCCACAAAAAGAACTGCAAGGTCTGGCTGGTAGCTTTACCCTGCGCGATATTCTCGAGGAGCTGGCTAAGCCGGGCCGCGACCCACGCCCCGAGTTCGTGTTTGCAAAGTTCCAGGAGGGCGTCGAAAAAATCAGCGACCTCAAGCCCGGCATGATTCTCGAAGGCGCGGTGACCAACGTGACGCACTTTGGTGCCTTTGTCGATATCGGCGTGCATCAGGATGGTCTGGTACATATTTCGGCCTTGTCGGACAAGTTCGTCAAAGATCCGCGTGAAGTAGTGAAGACCGGCGACATCGTTAAGGTCAAAGTGCTGGAAGCTGATGCGCAACGCAAACGCATCGCGCTAACGATGCGCCTGCAGGACGAGCTTCCGACGCCCAGCGACACACCGGCTGCGCGCTCAGGTGAGCGCCCAGCGAAGACTCGCACTTCGCAGCCAAGTAAGCAAAATGCAACGACCGGAGGTATGGCCAGTGCGCTGGCCGAGGCCTTTGCCAAGGCACGTAAATAAGCACCCGAGCCATTCAATCTAGGCCAATGAATACCTGGCAGAACTGAGCGTTGCAAATTCAGCGCTGCCAGTTATCGGCCGCTGTCACTATAATGAGGCTCTTGAAATTCGCTGGAAGCCACCGATGAGCGCACATTACGATCGCAGCACTGCGCTGCCCCTCACCCTGCTGCAAGATGCTATCGGGCAATCCGGCCTACCCTTTCGTCGCGGCATCGAAAAAGAAGGTTTACGGGTCGACGCCCAGGGCTTTATTAGTCAAAGCGATCATCCTCAGGCGCTTGGGCATCCACTGACCCACAGCCACATCACCACCGACTATTCCGAAGCCTTGCTGGAACTGATTACCGGCGTGCATCGTGAACGTAGCGAGTTGTTGGGCGAGTTGCGCAACATTCACACCTTCGTGCAACAACATTTGCAGGATGAGCTGTTGTGGTCCGGCAGCATGCCTTGTCGGCTCGACGGCGACGCCAGCATTCGTATTGCCGAATACGGTGAGTCCAATATTGGTCAGCTTAAGCACGTCTATCGTCAAGGCTTGGGCGTTCGCTACGGGCGCGTCATGCAAAGCATCGCCGGTATGCATTTTAATTTTTCGCTCAGCGAAAATTTTTGGGATACCTGGGCTGAGCACGTTCAGCCGAGCAGCTTACAGGAGTTCCGCTCGCGGCGTTATTTCGCGCTGATTCGCAATTTTCGGCGTCGTTCCTGGCTCTTAATGTATCTATTCGGGGCCTCACCGGCACTCGATAGCAGCTTCGTCAAAGGCAAAACACATGCCTTGCAAACGCTCAATGGACCGGACACGCTTTACCTACCCTACGCGACCTCCCTGCGCATGGGGGATCTGGGCTATCACAACAACGCACAAGCCTCACTGGCCATTTGTTTCAACACGCTGGAAAACTTCATCGCCACTCTGCAACGGGCCATGCGCACCCCCTGGGCACCCTATGTGGATATCGGCATGCAACGTGGTGATCAGTACATCCAGCTCAGTACCGCCATTCTACAAATCGAAAACGAATACTACAGTTCGATCCGTCCGAAACGCCCGACCGGTCGCTATGAACACCCCAGCCAAGCCCTGTCGGCCCGCGGCGTCGAGTACGTTGAGGTGCGCTGTCTCGACTTGAATCCATTTTATGACATCGGCACCTGCGACACCGATATCGATTTTCTCGATCTGTTCCTGACCCAATGTCTGTTAGATGAAAGCCCCTATATTGCTGATTGCGAGTGTACTGAAATCAATAACAACTTCAGCATCACCGTGAATCAAGGCCGCCAACCCGGTCTCATCCTGCAGCGAGATGGCAATGCAATCACTTTGAATGAATGGGCCACCGAAATCATCGAAAGCCTGGCCCCGCTTGCAAAAACATTAGACCAGCATGTCCCCGATCAACGTTATGAAAAAGCCTTGGCGCGCCAGTTGGACAAAGTCCGTTATCCTAACCTGACCCCCTCCGGTCATTTGCTCCAGGTTTTGGAAACGGAAGGACTGTCCTGGCTGGAATGCGCGCAATCACTCTCGGAAAAACATCAGTTCAACCTACGCCGGCAGGCTCAGCAAGCCGATTTCGCCAGCTACTCAGCAGCGCTGCAAGAACAAGCCTTGAACTCCTTTGCAGAAGAAGCGCAGATTCGCCAGCAGGATACGCTGTGCTTCAGTGAATTCCTTGCACAATACATGCACGCCGTGTGACCTAGGTCCCAGCAAGCACGGAAGTAAATATTAATCCCTTCAGGTCTGCCGCACTTAAGTTGAGGCCACTCTCATTTTTTGCATTTATCGATGGTTGGCCGCGCCTTGCTGTGTTAACTTTTGGCCATTCGTAAGTGAAATGTATCGGTGCAAGAGTATTTTCTTTGTTTTTTGCAACAAATTTTACTGGCGATGTAATGGAGCATGCACTAACCTAAGGTAGCAACATAAGAAAGCTCGCTAAGTTGTTGATTTAAAGTGTAGGGCTTTGATGATTTGAACGTAAATTCAGACCATCATTCAACTACTTAGGCGCAAAAACAGTTAGAGTAAAACGCTTGCAGACCACTTTTTATACGTCGAACAGATTTAGTTTGGGCGCCGCCAGCCGCGCCCACTTGCTCACTGTACAAAGTGTGAGGCAGCTTAACGAAAGGAGCGGCCACAATGGCCAATGACTTTTCATTATGCTGGGATATAGACTCACTGAACAAAGCATATCGCCAGGGCTATATGGCGGGTGTGATGGGCATGGAGAAGAATCGCTGTCCCTTTTTAGGCGAGATCGTTGAGGCAGCCTGGGAAGCGGGTTGGGAGGATGGCTTTGAAGTGTGTGAGCTGAATCGCCCTGGTCATCAGGTCGCGTCTTAAACGTGAGCGCTGCCTTGTAGCGCCCTCTCATTAGCGCTGCGTGATAAAATTCGTAAACAGCAAATCATCGATTTGCGGGGCACCCGTCTCCTTTTCAATAGCCTGCTGCGCCACCTTCAAGGCCTCCTGACGCAATAACTCCTGACCATCGGGTCGTGCCAGATCTTCAGCTGTCTGGCGACTGAACAACATCACAATCGCGTGTCGCACCAGCGCCTGATTGGCTTCAACCGCCGCGACCGCCTGATCGTTGCTCATGCGCAACGAAATATCCACTTTCATGTACTTGAGCTTACCCCCTGTTTCGCTGCCAAAATTGGCCACAAAGGACGGCTTTAACTCCCAATAAATCACTTTGGGCGCTTTGGGGTCGGATTTTTCTGCCCAGACGGGCCAGGCTATCAGCATTAACAAAAAGGCAACACGCAGCATAAATAGGTCAAGTCCCAACGCTTTGAAAACCCTCGTAACGCTATCAGAATTTTCCCTGATTACAAGCCAGCGCATTTCTACTCAGCTGTCCAGGACTTCGCTGCGGGAACAAATCGATTTACATTGAGTCTCTGATTCGCAGAATATACACATACAGCACTATCTGCCTTTATGATTTTAGGAATCACTGATTTGACACCGACAGCGAGCTTTCGCCTCACTCATCTAGCAATCTTTATCTTCACCACTGCTCTGGTGCTAATCGCAATATATGTTGAGCCTTTTGCCAGCCTCGAACCTTGCCCCATGTGTATGATGCAGCGTTTAGTATTCGTCCTGATTGCAGGCGTTGCTTTTTTAGCTGCGCTTCATAACCCGACGAGTGCTGCACGCCACCTATATAGCAGCAGCGTTGCTCTGCTCACGCTCATTGGTGGTGCCATTGCCAGCCGCCAGATTTGGCTGCAACACTTGCCCGAAGATCGCGTTCCGGCCTGCGGCCCAGGCCTGGACTACATGCTAGACGTTTTCCCTCTGCTTGAGGTGATTGAAATGGCCCTGGTGGGCACGGGAGATTGCGCCAAAGTCGATTGGTCGTTTATGGGGATTAGCATTGCGGGTTATAGCTTACTGGCATTTATAGCGATTCTCTTGGCAGCCCTCAGCCTATTCAGAAACAAAAATACAATAAAACTCAACAATTAAGGCTTGCTAGGCTAAATCAAATTCGATAGTTTCTACCTGCTCTGAACGCTCGGCGTCTGGCAAGCCAAAAACCTTGCAGAAGCGCCGCACCCGAACCACAAGTCCAATCGTGCGCGTAGCCCTAAGAGCCTGTCAGTCATCCAGCTGTCTTGAAACGCTCCGGTTTATGCAATGGGTAGCAGACGATCTGTCATCTACAGCATCGTACCTCAAACACTGGATCTGACACCTTGAATGCGCTCGCACACCCAAGTGCGGCCAT
>JBFHRI010000102.1:0-9774 GCA_041591755.1 Oleiphilaceae bacterium | reverse complement strand
GACAGAACCGGTAAGTGGTTGTTTATTAAACAACTTATCACCCATCTCCCCGACCGTCTTGCGACCTCGCCGCGCTTGCGCTTCGGCTCTCGTCCGGAAGAGCGGCGCATTATACGGAGCCGTTTTTTATTGGCAAGCGATTTTTTGATTTAATTCGCGAATCGACCAGCCACTAAAAACCTACCTACAAAGATAGCACAACAGCACTATCTTGCCGCCCCCCCAAGTTCGCCGGCACCGCCAGTAAAAAGTCATGTATAAATTGCTGATTTAACCAACCCAGTGAAACGATTCACAGGATTAGCGACGGACAAGTGAAGCGATTCACAGAACCTTACACATGCTAAATAAGTTCATGACATATGAACATAACAGCTTATTTTTAAAGAGGAAATTCTTTTGCGCACTGGTTATCAGCAAATTACATACCGTTACATTAATCTTGCGCCACGAAACAAGTAGTAGAACGCGCTGAGACAATTTGTCGCCAGCGCAACTGCTACCATGCACCCCACTTAAATACGCACTCTCAGGTGTTGGAATGCCGAAACGGAACTCATTCTTCGCAACGCTAATCGCTTTGGTGTTGATTAACTTCTCCTTTGTTAGCTCAACACAGGCAGCGCCCGGAGACATACTCGCCAGCTTCAGCATTCGTAACATCTCAGGCGATGGGCGCAATCCGACTACGCCTCATGGCATTACGTTCCACAACGGCTTCCTTTGGATCTCGGATTTCGGCACCGACCGAATTTACCGAGTCTATCCAATCGACACCTATGATCGCCCGGGTGGCACACTACTGTTTCGCGCTGGCGATAGCGATTTTAATATTCCACTCACCGATACCAATGTGCCGCCGGTCAATAGTGATGGCCAAGTAGTCGCGACCTGTGGTGCAACGCCTGCACCTCAATACTGTGGCGGAGGAGGTCTAACCTTCGCTTTGAATTATTTATGGAACGCCAGCCCGATTACAGACGACATAATCAAAATTGACCCGGTTGATGGCGACAATTTAGAAACCGAAAACGCCCTCGCCTCGCTTGCCTTTCCAGCGCCCACTGACATCACCTTTGACGGCACCAACTTCTGGATCTCCGACTGGCAACAAAACACGATTACAAGGGTCAGGCCAGAAGACGGGGCCGAGCTAGGCAGAATTCCCGGCCCTTCATCAAAACCTTCTTACATATCCAACATTATGCCTGGCGATGGCAATGCACGCCCCTACGGTCTGACATGGGATGGCGAAGCGCTATGGGTCGCTGATCGCAATGAGCGGCGCATTTATCGCGTCAGCCCAATCGACGGGAGCATACTGGATCATTTTCCCTCACCGGGTACACGTCCACACGGACTCGGGTGGGATGGCGACACGCTGTGGCATGTCGATCCCACCACTGGCTTAATTTACCAGATTGATAGTGGGGTCATTCCGTTTGGCTTGACTGGCTGCCTGCAGAAAAACGGTCGTGGATTAGATGCCGACATTATTGTTGACCAGCTGAACGAGACACCCCAGTCAGCCGCTACGGATTTCGACGGCTGTTTCCACTTCCCAACATTTCGTTCGGGTGTTCCCTTAGAGGTACGCGCAAATGAGCGCGGACTCGATGAAAAGCCTGTTATTACATTGGTGCGTCCCGCTGGCTCCGAGACGGTGGATGTTACGATCGAGCTTGGTGGCACCTATGTGGAACCCGGCTTTACCGCCATTGATACCGAAGACGGTAATATCAGCCATTTGGTCACCGCAACGCCAAACGTGATCAATACCCCCGCCCTTATCAACACCCGAGTTCTAAACTCTGCGGGTATACCTATCACCTACCGCGTGGTCGACTCTGCTGGTAACGCTGCCGACCCAAAAACTCGTCGAGTGTTCGTGGTCCCCGTTTCCTATCGAATTTCCGGCACGGTCAACGGCCTCAGAGCGGGCCAAACCGTTCAATTGAGCAATAACTCGGCCGAAACTATTTCCGTGAGCACCAATGGCGGCTTTAGCTTCGCCAACAAGGTTATTGAGGGGCAGCCCTATAATGTTAGAGTTGCTGCGCAACCCACTGGACAAACCTGTTCCGTCGTAAACGGTGTGGGCACTGCGACAGCCAATGTCACCAACGTCGTCGTCAACTGTACCGACATCACCTACAACATATCCGTTAACGCTTTTGGACTGGAGGCTGGCGATACGCTCGTCGTATCCAACAACGCTCGCACCTTCAACGTCACGAGCAATGGTACGCGTCTGCTGGAAACCGTTATCTACAACAGCAGCTATCACGTACAGATCAACACTCCGCCCACCAACAAGACCTGTAACTTCGATACCAACGCTGTGACCAGCGGAAACGCACTTTCGAACATCACTCTAAACGTCCGTTGCAGCTACATCACCTACACACTGGGGGGCACTTTAAGCGGCCTGGAAGCTGGAGACACGCCAGCGCTGCGTTTGGAGTCGAATGCACAATTAACCACGCTCACCGCAGACGGGGCGTTCACGTTGAACGGCTCGGTCAATTCGGGTGCCAACTACCTCGTGGTGTTAAACCAACGCCCCACCAACAAGAACTGTACGCTGACCAATAACAGCGGCGTTGCGCGTGGAAATGTCAGCAATATTGTGGTGACGTGTATCGATAACATTCCGCCCGCCATCCCAACGGTGAACACGCTCCGCACCAATAATTCACGCCCGGTGATTACCGGTACCGCAGCGCCGATTCCCGGAGATATCCTGAGCGTTCGAATTGGCGGCGCCACTTATGACAACGTGAGCGTGACGGGTGGTAATTGGTCAATCAACACCGCCACCGCAACACCGAGCTCTGGAACCTTCACTCCATTTACCGCGGGTACCTACGATATTATCGCCACCATGCGAGATGCCGCCGGCAACAGCTCGACCGATACCACGACCAACGAGCTCTCGGTTGATTTGACCGCTCCTGTGGTGCCAACCGTTGACTCGGTGATTACCAATGCCACCATTCCAGGGCCCATCACAGGCACCGCAACGCTCGATGCGGATGAAACACTGCGCGTCGTGGTCAATGGCGCCACCTATAACAACATTCCAGTCAGTGCGGGTCGATGGAGTCTTAATTTAGGCACAACCACGCCCAGCTCAGGCACTTTGGGCGCGTTCAATAACGGCAGCAATTACAACGTAGTCGCTAGCGTAATCGACTCCGCAGGTAACGTATCAACCGATACCACGACCAATGAAATCGTGATTGATCGAACACCTCCGGCCACCCCAGCCTTGCCGGATATGACCGCAGCCACAGACACCGGGGCATCCAACACCGACAACATCACCGCGAACACTCGCCCCGATTTTGTCGGCACTTGTAGCAATACTGATGTGATTACACTGCACATTAACGGCGCTAATAGCGGGGTGAGCCGCACCTGCACCGGTGGTAATTACCTGATCGCCCCTGCTAGCGCACTCGCAGATGGCAACCACGCGATTCGCGTGACTGCAACCGATTTAGCGGGCAACGTCAGTGCATTGTCACCCGCGCTAAATATCACCATTGTGACCTCCGGGGTCACGGTACCCACGGTCACGCCTCTGATTACCAATAATACGCGTCCGACCTTAACAGGTGGAGCCATCCTGAATGCGGGCGCCTCGCTTGAAGTCAGTATCGGCTCAGCAATTTATCGAAATGTGCCGGTGAGTGGGAATGCCTGGAGCTTGAATACCGCAACCGCCGCTCCGAGCAGCGGCACCTTTACGGCTCTGGCGGATGGCCGCTACAACGTGGTGGCTTCGATCACGGACACTGCTGGGAATATGGCAACCGATACCACGACCAATGAATTGACCATCGACACCGTACCACCCGCTGTGCCAACGGTGAACACCATCATGACTAATGACCTGACACCCTCAATCAGCGGTACCGCTGCATTAGCTCCCGGTGATGTGCTGACGGTTAGCGTCAATGGTGCGACCTATGACAACGTTCCTACTAACTCCAATGTGTGGATTATCAACACAGGATTAGTCACGCCATCCTCAGGCGTTCTCGGTACCTTTGTGGTGGGGAATCGTTACGAGATCATTGCACGCGTCCGCGATGCTGCCGGCAATATTTCCACCGACACGACGAGTAATGAGCTGGCCATTGGCGGCAACGCACCCGGCATTCCAGATATGACCGCAGCCTCCGACAGTGGCAGCTCAAATTCAGACAACATTACCTCGAACGCACGCCCCACTTTCACCGGCACCTGCAGTAATGGCACCACCATTACACTTTATGTCAATGGCAGTCGGACGGCGAGTAATGGCGCGTGTAGCGGCGGTATTTACAACATCACCCTGGTCAGTTCGCTGACCGACGGCGGCTATAATATTTCGGCCACCTCCACCAGTGGTTCCCCGGCCGTCGAGAGTGCGCAATCCAGTCCTCTGGCGATTCAGATTGACACCACTCCGCCCACTGTACTCACCACACCCGATCTAACGGACGACAGTGACACCGGCATTTCAAGTACTGATAACATCACGCGAATCACGACACCGAGCTTCGCCGGGAATTGCGTAACCGGAGACATGGTACGTTTATTTATTGACGGCGCGGCCAATGGTAGTGATGCAGCGTGTGTCGGCAGTCGCTATCTAGTGACTGCCACCGCTGCGCTGGCTGAGGGTGTCCGAAATATTCGCGTTGCAGCGATCGATTTAGCGGGCAACGAGAGCGCTCGTTCTGCCGCGTTGAACATCACCATTGATACGACACCACCACCGGCCCTGACCAGTGCGCCTGATTTGACTGACGCCTCTGATTCCGGCGCCTCATCCACCGACAACATCACTAGCGTTACCACGCCAACCTTTGTGGGCACCTGCGCTGCGGGTGAGGTGATTGTGTTATTTGTCAATGGCTCAGAGGCTAGCGCGCCCACCAGCTGTAACGCGGGCACTTATACCATTACGACGAATCGCCCCCTAAGCAACGGCAGCCACGTCGTTACCGCCTCCCGCACTGATATCGCGGGCAATCCAAGCCCTGCATCTCCTGGGTTGAATATCACTATAAGCACCGGAGCACCGGCAGCCTTGGGTCAACCCGATATGAACGCGGCCAGCGATACCGGCGTGTCGTCTACCGACAATATCACGCAGAACACACGCCCCATGTTTAGTGGCTTCTGTACCAATGGACACTCCATTCAGTTGTTTGTCGACAACTCCCCTAACGGTGCCGCAGTGACCTGCACCGGAGGTAGTTACTCGCTGACACCCGCGAATGCACTGAACGATGGCAATCGCGCGATCACAGTCCGAGCTACAGACTTGGCGGGCAATGTGAGTGCGGCCTCCGCGCCACTGAATATTGTGATCGATACCGTGGCTTCTGTTCTCGGTGCACCAGATCTGATTGCGGCATCAGACAGCGGGGTTTCCAATAGCGACAACATTACCAACATCACGACCCCCACCTTCTCGGGAGCATGCTCCAACGGTGATACCGTTCGCCTGTTCGTGAATGGCAACGCCAATGGAGCCCCGGTTAACTGCTCTGGAGGAATTTATAACATCACAGCAACAGCTCTGGCTTCAGGCACGTATGCAATCACTGTCTCCAGCAGTGACCTGGCGGGCAACACGGGTCCTGTTTCTCCGTCGCTGTCTGTGACCATTGATACCATCCTTCCGGCCGCTCCTACGGTCAATAACCTGACCGCAACGGTTGCACTACCCACCCTGACCGGCACGGCCACTCTGGGCGCTGGTGAGACGCTTTCTGTCAGCCTTAACGGGGCGACCTACAACAATCTCGCTGTCTCAGGCAACGCCTGGTCCCTTAACCTGGCGACGACCACGCCGAGTTCCGGGTCGCTGGGCACGCTTAACGACAACACGAGCTATAACGTGACCGCCACCGTAAGCGATATCGCCGGCAATGCCCGATCCGATGCCACCACCAACGAATTGCGCATGGATCATCTGACAACCTTTACGTTGAGCCTGACCGGCTTTAACTCGGGTACCAATCTGATCATTCGCGAGCAATTGAACGGCGGTGCGACCAGTACGTTCAACGGCAATGGCACCCGCCAAGTGTCCCTGCCTAATGGCGTAGCCTATCGGTTCGCCATCACCACACAACCCTCTGGCCAGGTGTGCCGCTTCCCGGCTTCGACCAGCACGCCTCCCTCCACGATTTCAGGAAGCGCCACGGCGGACGCCACAATCGCGGTGCTGTGTCAGTCGACCAATATGACGTTTAGCAATACAAACCCGGTCAATATTCCTGGCAGCGGGAGTAGTCGTCATACACTGACCTCTACCTTGAACGTGCCACAGAACGTACAGATCGCGGACCTGAATCTTTACGTCAACATGAACCACACCTGGGTGGGCGACGTATCGATCCGCTTGACCAGCCCGACCGGGACCAGCGCCATGATATTGGAACGGCCAGGCACCAGTACGGCGTTTACATCAACGACCTGGCTTACGCATCCAGGATGTCGCAACAACAACATCTTTGCGACCTTTGATGACGAAGGGACCAACGGCACCGCCGAGTCAGCCTGTAACGGTACCAATCCCGCGATCACGGGTAACGTTCGTCCAAATAACCCGCTGCGGGTATTTGATGGACAGTCCTCCCAGGGTACATGGACGCTGACGATTTATGACTCACACCCGTCAAGAGATGGCGGCACCCTTAACGAATGGCGCCTCAATGTGACGGCGGGGGGGCTGTAAGGACATGTTGAGGAACGCCTTCAGTGGGTCTAATAAGATGCCCCTGTTTTTCCGCGCGGGCTTGACCAGAGCCCTTTGCCTTGGCGTAGCGTTCGCCGGGCTGTCAGCCTGCGGCGGTGGAGGCGGTGGCAGCAATAGTCAGGGCAGTAGTGAACCCCCGGCTCAGCTTGACCAAACGCCTCCCTCTGTTTCGCTTACTTCGCCTCGCTATCACCAGGCAGTCATCGACCAGCGTGTTACAGTGAGTGGTAAAGCAACGGACGTGGGCAGTGGCATTCAGCGCGTGAGCATAAATGGCGTCAGCGCTGAGTCGACCGACAACTTTCAGAACTGGCAGGTCAAGCTTCCTTTGAGTTCTGCAATCACCTCGCTTGAGATTATCGCGACAGATCGTGCCGGGAACGCCACGACACTACGTGAATCGTTACGCGTCAATCGCGTCTCCGATCGCCTGGGCGAGCCGAGTTGGCTGGCATTTGATCAACGCAATGATCGGCTTATCGTCGTTGATCGTTCTCACAGCCAAGTGTTTAGCATTAATCTAAATGATCCCTTGCTCAACCCGGTGAAGGTGAGCATTGAGGACGAAAGCATCGAGTTTAATTCACCCAGTGGGTTTGTCTTGACTCAAAGCCCTGAACGCCTGGAATATCTGGACTTCGTGGACGTATCGGAAAATTCTGCGCAGTTTTTATACGCCATCGATGCTGCAAACGGCAATGTCAATGAAGTGGCCGCCATCGCCGAAGAAGACCATCCCCAACGCTTCTTCAGTGCGGCATCATTAAATGGAAGTGATAGTCTCTATGTCTTCAGTGTATCGGAAGCGAGTGATCAGTTCGCTGAGGTATGGGTAGTACAACGTAGTTCCGGAAGAAAAACGAAAATCGGACAAACTGCGACGCAAACCGGCGCGGACATGGCCCTGCCAACAAATCTGAAAGTGTCTGAAGACGGGCAGCACCTCTATTTTCTAGACAACGATGCCTTGGTAAGCATGAATATCGCCACGGGGCGCACTCAAACCCTCTCCAACCGCGGCTCAAATCTGGCACTCGTGCGCCCGCAAGACATGGCGCTGAGTAGTACAATGGGCAAGGCTTGGGTCAGCGACCTGGCGTTATCCGGCATCGTCGAAATTGATTTGAAATCAGGAACTCGCCGTTTGCTACGACCACTTACCAGCCCTAGCAGCCCTAAAATTGAGCAGCCTGGTGGCCTGGTCTATCACGCCAAAACGCAACGCCTGATTTGTGCAGATCTGAAGTTAAACACCCTACTAACAGTCGATACTCAAACCGGTCAGACCGACTACCTGCTTAACAATCAGGTCGGTGATGGTCCCAAAATGTCGACGCCTGAGTACGTCGTATTGGGTCTAGATGGACGAACGGCTTACTTGTCTGACAGCGTCGCCAAAACCGTGGTGGCCATCGATCTGGGCACCGGCCACCGACAGTCCCTGCCAAGCGCCAACCAAGGAGGCCTGAGCCTGCAAGCCCCGGCCAATCTAGCCTATGACTCTTCGCGCCAAATGCTGTGGGTCGTCGACCGTCAACGGGCAAAAGTCGTAAGCGTCGACCCGGCATCGGGACAGCTCGCACTCTTGAACCCTGATCTATCGCAGGATGCAAATACCCTGGATGGACCTTATGGCATTACCTACAAGGCCGCCGGTGATGCGCTGCTAGTCAGCGATATCTTTAGCGACAATGCCCTAGAAATTGCCCTCCATAACCAATCAGTTCGTTTGATCGGAGAGACCACTCTACAGGATGGTAGTCTGCTCGTGCGGCCTGCCTCAGTATCCTATAACCCCATCACCGACAAATTGTATGCCATCGACAATGCCCTCAATGCGCTCGTCGAATGGGATGTCGCAACACAAACCGGCCGCTTGATCTCGGCCTTGTTTGTAGGCGAGGGTATCCAGTTGCAAAACCCCATTGATGTGCGAGTCGATGCGGCTAATGCACGTGCTTTCGTCTCCGACAGTGAATTGAATGCCATTTTGAGTATTGACCTCAATACCGGCGATCGACAAGTGCTTTCCGGCCAAGATCGTGGAAGCGGCTCCGCATTTCGTAAATTAGCGGGGATTGATTATGACCCCGCAACCCGCACTTTGGTGGCGGTCGATATGGCCGATAAATCTTTATACCAGGTCAATACAGACAACGGTGATCGGAAAATTCTCTCGCGTTAGTAGGCGGACAAAGCTAAACAATCCGTAATTTTGCGGGCCGATTATCAGAAAGTTCATGCTGAAGGCATTATCCTGTTCCGTCGTTTAGCGTATCAGGGTGATTTTCAGCATGCGAAACCGAAATCTTCTTCGGCATTTGGTCGTTTGGCTTTTCTTTTGCACATGCAGCACTTCGGTGAGTGCCGCACCCGGCGACACCCTGGCATCGTTTACGATCAATAACCTAACGGGCGATGGCCGTACGCCGACGTCCCCTCAAGGCATTACCTATTACAACGGCTACCTTTGGGTCGTTGATTTCGGCACAGACCGGATTTACCGCGTCTACCCCAACACGGTCTATGACACCGACGGCACAACCGTCCTCTTTAACCCCGGAGACAGCGACCTCAATTTACCGCTAGACGACGCCAACGATCCCCCCATCAATAGCGACGGCAATCCGATTGCGCGCTGTCGCGTAGACAGCAATGGTAACAACGTTTACTGCGGGGGCGGTGGTCTAACGTTCGCGCTGAACTTTCTGTGGAACGCCAGCCCTGTCACCGACGACATCATCAAGATTGATCCGGTTGACGGTGATAACCTGGAGTCCGAGAACACCTTAGCGACCGTCGCCTTTCCATCGCCCACCGATCTCACCTATGACGGCACTCATTTTTGGATCGTTGACTGGCAAAGTAACACCGTTAATCGAGTCCTGCCGGAAGATGGCAGCGTGATTGCCACGCTGCCAGCGCCTTCAACGCTACCGTCCTACACATCGAACCCCTCTGTTACCAATGCCCGTCCCTGGGGTATCGCCTGGGATGGTCAGGCATTATGG
>JBFHRI010000101.1:0-9845 GCA_041591755.1 Oleiphilaceae bacterium | reverse complement strand
TTATTTAGCCCTAGGGGCTTGCGCTCGTGTTTAGCTGAAACAAATCGTTAATGTTGGCGTGATAACTCACATCGACAAGCTGCCAACCCTTTTCCGGTTGGTAAAAGTTGAGTTCCCAGACTAAGGCTGCATTGCCATATATCAGTAAGTAGGTCAGTTTCATGAAGTGCGTTTTGACCGATTGAGTGGCAAGTAAGTCAAAGCCAATCGGCTTGCCTACGCTGCTGCCAATTTGTTGCAGATCCCCCAGCATCTTCTTTCCGCGCTGGTTGAACTGTTCGAAATCGACGCCGATGTAGGCGGACAGCATATCGTAGCCGGCGTCCGCCTCGCCCTTGACCAACTGAGCCATAAACTGATCAGCAAGTTTGCGTGCCGCCGCCGCATCAGCGAGTGTTCTCGCGTGAGCGACGGTGCTCAAAAGTAGGCTGCAAAGTGCGGTTATGATGATCCAATAGCGGGCGCGAATCATGGGTAAATTCCAATAATGAGTTTAGTAACAGTTTGCGTCGATTTCGATCGCAATGGCCATGGCCTCGCCACCACCGATACAAAGACTGGCGATTCCTCGGCACAATGACTGTTGGCGTAGGGCGTGTACCAAGCTTACCACGAGACGCGCTCCGGTAGCGCCAATCGGATGACCCAGGGCACAGGCGCCACCGCGCACATTGACTTTGGTATGCGGAAGCGCGAGGGCGCGCATTGTATGCAGGCAAACGGATGCAAAGGCTTCGTTTATTTCAAACAGGTCGATCTGCTCGGGTTGCCAGCCGAGCTTTTGCATGAGTTTTGAGATGGCTCCAATCGGCGCCAGTGGAAAACGATCTGGGCTCTCGGCATGTTGTTGATAGCCACAAATCCGCGCTAAGGGACGCTGATACTGCGAGTACGACGCATCGCCAATCAATAATGCGGCCGCACCATCGGCAATTGATGCTGCGTTGGCCGCGGTGATCTGCCCGGTTGTGCCAAACGCCGGCCGCAGATGAGGGATTTTTTCGACATTCAGCGCCAAGGGGATTTCATCTTGACTCAGAATGGGTGTTGCCGGCGGCGGGAGTGGACAAATTTCATCTATAAAATAACCGCGACGGATTGCGGTTTGGGCGCGTTCCAATGATGCGCTCGCAAACTCATCCATCGCGGCGCGTGAGATGCCGTGCTGGGCGGCACATTGATCGGCAATCTGTCCCATCAACTGATCATTGTAGGCATCTTGCAGGCCATCGAGATACATATGATCAAGTACTTGCTGGTGACCAAGGCGACTGCCCAAGCGTTGGCTCATATTGAGGTAGGGCGCGCGGCTCATATTTTCCATGCCCCCCGCGATACCGCCCTTGATCTGGCCCGATTGGATTTGATCGCAGAGTAGGGTGATCGCTTTAAGGCCGGAGCCGCAGACCTTGTTGATCGTGCTACAGGGCACGGCCGTACTCACGCCAGCCCCTAGAGCGGCTTGGCGGGCGGGTGCTTGACCACAGCCGGCGCTTAGCACTTGCCCCATCAGGACCTCTTCGATCGCCGCGTCGGGCAGCTTGCTCGTGCGTAGAACTGCAGTGATGGCGGCCGCGCCTAATTTGGGGGCTGAAGTCTCCCTGAACTGACCATTGAAGCGACCCAGGGCTGTTCTTTTGGCCGCGTAGATGCACGGCTGCTGTGCTGGGTTCATAAGCTCATTTCTTCCGGCAAGAAGTCATTCACCACAATGTCATACTTACCGGGGTCTTCGTAGCTGATAATCTTTTCGTTATGCTGAGGACTCATCAGGTCCATCATGCGGGGCTCGACGTAAGCAAAAGACTTGCTATTGAAAATAGTCCGCACCAGCGGCTTGAGTGGGTGGCCAGGTTTTTGAGCAATCACGACCGCCAACAGCCCATTGCTCAATTTTACCAGGCTGCCGGTGGGGTAGACGCCCATGCACTTGATAAATTGATGGACCAGGCTTTGATCAAAATGTTTGCCAGATAACTCAAGCAGGGTTCGCATTCCCGCCGAGGAAGGCGTGGCCGATTTGTAATTGCGATTATTGGTGACTGCATCGTAGGTGTCGACAATCGCAAACATGCGGCCATGCAAGGAAATGTTTTTGCCGGCCAAGCCAGCCGGATACCCCGTGCCGTCGAAGCGCTCATGATGTTGCAGAATGATGTTCTGAATGACTTCGGACGATTGGGGCGAGGCCTTAATGATATCAAGGCCAAAATCGACATGTTTCTTAACCGTTTCGAATTCCGATTCTGACAAGGGGCCTGGGCGCTGAAAGAATTCTTCTTCGATATGGGCTTGTCCTAAATCATGCAAGAGTCCGGCAGTGATGCATTGTTCGGTTTCGGACAGACTCAAACCCAGCGCATTCGCGAAAATACCCATCAATACCGAGGTATTCACGGAGTGCTCAAACAAATAGCTGCGTTGATCGCGGATCTTACCGAGCCAGGTCAGGGCGTCTTTGTTACGAATGATGGATCGAGAGATGGCTTGCGCGGCTTCTTCGAAATAACGTCCGTTGATACTGTCGCCATGTCGCGCCGCCTCCAACGAATGGTTGACGATCGAAATGGAGGTACGAAAGATTTGTTTGGCCGTCCCCCATTCCAATTTGAGCTCGTGGTAGCTGGTGCCCAAGTTTTGCCTAAGCAGTTGCAGGCTGTCCTCAATTTGCTGATTGGACATGACCTTCCCGGTCGGGCGGTCATCCTGGGTTTTACTGACATCTTGCACGTCCAGTCCGCGCTCAAGGTCAATCACGACTTGTTGGATGCCGATCTCAATAAACTTCGCGATAATCCTGGGGTCTCGCACCATGCCTCGCTTCTTTTTCGGCAATTGTGCGCCCGGGCTTTCGATAAGTTCGGCAATGAACATGTCGGTGGTGAGTTCGGAAATTGGAATGGTCTTGAGCATAATGGTGCAGTATCGCTAATGTTCAGTGAGTCAGCCTGTTATCAATCGTCCCCATACAACGTTTGCATCAAAACAACATAGGTATTTAAAAACAGTGTATTAGGCTAACTATAGCTGTTTTTGCAGCCTTGCCAATCGCGCAAAAAATGACACAGTGCGCTGAGTCACATTTGTTAACACAAAAGCTCAGTCATGGCGTAAAACCCGCGCCAGTGGTAGTATCCCGCGCTTTCCTATGTCTTGGTGTTGAGGATCCCATGAACAAGCCCGCCCTGAAACCCGCGAACCCCAATTTTTCGTCCGGCCCTTGCAGCAAGCGCCCTGGCTACAGTCTGGCGCAACTGTCTACGGCGACGCTCGGTCGCTCGCATCGCGCGCCCATCGGCAAACAGGCGCTGGAGCGGTGTTGCTTCGACACAGCACGTATTCTGGGCTTGCCTGAAGGGTATCGCGTTGGCGTGGTGGCGGGCTCTGATACCGGAGCCATGGAAATGGCGATGTGGTCGCTGTTGGGGCCGCGTCCCGTGGATGTGCTGGCGTGGGAGTCCTTTGGTGAGGGGTGGGTGAGCGATATTACCCAACAATTGAAGCTTTCCCAGGTCAATACCTATCGCGCTGAATATGGAGAGCTGCCGGATCTGAGTCTGGTCAATCCCGCGCATGATGTCGTGTTTACCTGGAATGGCACTACTTCGGGGGTGCGTGTCCCCAATGGCGATTGGATTGCAGCCGATCGTGGCGGGCTGACTTTGTGTGATGCAACTTCGGCGGTTTTCGCGATGGAGATGCCCTGGGACAAGCTTGATGTGGTGACCTTCAGTTGGCAAAAAGTTTTGGGTGGCGAAGGCGCTCACGGCATGTTGGTGCTGAGCCCGCGCGCGGTGGAACGTCTGGAGTCTTACACGCCCGCTTGGCCGATGCCCAAGTTGTTCCGAATGACCGCCAAGGGGAAGCTGGTTGAAGGCATTTTTGAAGGCTCGACCATCAACACGCCGTCTATGCTCTGTGTAGCCGACTACTTGGATGCGCTCGATTGGGTCGACCGCATTGGTGGCGTCGCCGCGCTCATCGAGCGCTCGCAGCGTAACTTGGCCGTTCTGGAAGGCTTTGTCGCACAGCATGATTGGATTCAGTTCTTGGCACAGGACCCTGCACTCCGTTCAAGCACCAGCGTGTGCTTGACCCTGGATCTGGAGGCAGCACAGTTAAAGCAGTTTATCAAACTATTGGAACAGGAAGGCGTCGCTTACGACATCGCGTCATACCGTGATGCGCCGGAGGGTATTCGTATCTGGTGTGGGAGCACGGTTGAAAGCGCTGATCTCGAAGCCTTGATGCCCTGGTTGGAGTGGGCCTGGCACAGCGTACGCTAATATACCTGTGGACATTTTGACGGTCGTTCGGAGTGCTTATGAACAAATCGCTACAGGATCAGTTACTCAAAGCCGGTCTGGTTGATCAAAAGAAGGTTAAGGCCGTCAAGCAGGAACAACGCAAGCAGAAGAAGCAGCAGCCTAAAGGCCAGCAAACGGTGGATGAGACCAAACTGGCGGCCGAGCAAGCGTTGAAGGAAAAAACCGCGCGTGATCGTGAGCTGAATCGGCAGCGACAGCAGGAAGCAGAGCAGAAGGCCTTGAAGGCGCAGGTACGGCAATTGATTGAAACCAACGCATTAACGACACAAGGTGGCGAGACACCGTATCAGTTTGCCGATCAAAACAAAGTGAAAAAAATCTGGGTCACGCCCCAGCAAGCGGAGCACCTAGCCCGAGGCCTTTTAGCCGTGGCGCGATTAGGCGACCACTATCGCGTCATACCCAAACAAGTTGCGGAAAAAATATTACAGCGTGATGCGGAAGCGATTGTCGCGTTGCATGAGAAGTCTGCCGATACCTCAAAGGAAGAGGACGACTTTTATGCAGATTTTAAAATCCCTGACGACTTGATGTGGTAGCACCGCGCGCCCTCATTGGCTCGGTGGCTTGTGCCATGAGGGAAACACATCTTTCGGATCGAAAGCGTCTACCTCGGGCGCGTGAGCGCGCATTGCTTGCAATTGGCGCAGCTCCCGCTGCGCATTCAAGCGCCATTGTGGCTGAGCTGTTGGCCGCGCGCTGAAACCGGTGTCGCATAGCCCGGCCGCAATAGCCGCGACCGCGGCACGCGCTTGCGCCGCGCTCTGAAAGGGGCCCTGCAGTTTGCACTTGTGGGGGCTTTGCCCGTAGGTGCCAGAGAGCCCGATTAGGCTGAAAGTCTCGTCACAGTTCCTCAATATATACATTTCTACTCGCCATGCCGCGGCAGACTCCAATACAACGGCGGTATCACCAGGCTCGAGCTCAAGATAGTGAAGTTGCACCTTAGATAATCCCCTGATCAAGCGCCGCGCACATCGCGGCACCGAGTTCGTAGCATTGGTCGACGAAGTCGGCTCTAAAATCCCCTCGCAGAATCAGTGGTTCTTGTACCCAACGCCATTTCAAACCTGTGGTGATCGTTTCTAAGGCGCGTTGGGTGCCCGTGCCGTCATGGCCGGCGCGAATCCAAGCCGCACAGGGCAAGCCCTGTTTCTTTTCCAGTACCGGGTAATAGCAGCGATCAAAAAAATCTTTGAGCGCCCCGCTCATGTAGGCCAGGTTTTCAGTCGTGCCAAGGATGATAGCGTCCGCTTGCAAAACATCTTCTGATTGCGTTTCCAGCGGTGGGAGATAACGTAGCGCTGTTTGCTCTGGTTCCACCGAACGGGCACCAGAGAGCAGTGCGTCCTTCAACTTCTGGGTGTTTGGGGACGGGCAATGCGCGACGACCAAGAGCGTTTTCATTGACGACTCCGCTAGGTGTATGGGGTCACTGCATGAGGGTAGTCCCTTCCGCAAATGAGCACAAGCCGCTCCCCCCGCTTAGACCGGAAGAGGCTCCAGTATGGCGTCAGCCGCGAGCAACGCGGCACTTGCGTCGCAGGTGAAACCCTGGGTGTTTAGCGTTGTCGCGAGAGCGGTGAGGCAATGGCGCACATTACCCGCGTGGCAGCTATTGCCCATGAGGCCAATACGCCATGCATTGCCGGCGAATTTGCCAAGGCCCGCGCCAATTTCGAGGTTGAACTCTTGCAGCAACATGCCCCGCGCTTGCGCATCATCGATACCGGGTGGAATTTTCACAGTGTTGAGCTGGGGCAGGCGGTAAGGCTCTTCTACCAGCATTTCCATACGCAGCGCATGTAAACCGGCGACCAGTGCGCGGTGATGCTGGGCATGGCGTGCCCACGCGTTCTCCAAGCCCTCTTCTTTAATGATGAGGAGCGCTTCGTGCAATGCATACAGGCTGTTCACCGGCGCTGTGTGATGATAGGCGCGTTTGACGTTCTGACCCCAATACGCCATGACCTGATTCAAGTCGAGAAACCAGCTGAAGTTTTTGCTTGCACGTTGTTGAATTTTGGTCACCGCCCGTTCACTGAAGCTCACTGGCGAAAGCCCTGGAATGCAGGAAAGGCATTTCTGCGTACCGGAATAAATGGCATCGATGCCCCAGTCGTCGACGCGTAACTCAATGCCGCCCAGCGAGGTCACTGCATCGACGATGGTGAGACACTCAAACTCATGAGCCACCTGCGTCAGGGTTTGAGCATCCGAGCGCACGCCGGTTGAGGTTTCTGCATGCACAAAGGCCAGGGTTTTGATCTCTGGGTGCTGTCTCAGCAGGGCGCGTACCACTTCGGGCTCCACCGGCTTACCCCATTCGAACTCCACCGATGTCACCTGAGCTCCCGCGCGCGAGGCCACCTCTTCCATGCGTTTGCCAAACACGCCGTTAACGCATACCAATACGTGCTCTCCTGGCTCCAATAAGTTCATGAAGCAGGTCTCCATGCCGGACGAACCCGGTGCAGAAACCGGAATCGTCAGCGCGTTACGGGTCTGAAACACGTACTGAAGCAGGCTTTTGATCTCTTCCATAAGGTGAACAAACTCTGGGTCGAGATGCCCAATCGTAGGCTGTGCCAAAGCACTCAGGACGCGATGGGATACATCAGAAGGACCAGGGCCCATCAAAATACGGCGAGGCGCGGAGAATGATTTCATAGAGTCAGCCATTATTATTGTTGGTTCAGTCATTGAGTGTAATCCATTGCAGAGCTCTGCACTGAGTAAAACACCGCAAAATGTATGTCTAAACGTGATGGCTAAGAAAGCGCCTTGCTGCGAGCAGCAAGGCGAAAAATGGATCGTCCTTGATCCGGGGATATTACCTGATGTGGCATCTGTTCGGGGATGCCGCGACTTATCCGGGCTGAGTGCGTTTTTCGATCGCGGTCTTGCGCCGGGTTGCATCCTTAGCCCTTTGAAACAGCGCGACGGCTCGGCCTGATTGAGCCGTCGCGTCGTCACACGGGGCTAAAGTCGTTTCAAAACGTTTTGGGTAAAATTGCTCTCGCCCAGCCCGACTTTGAACTTGAACTCAGACCACAGCAGCTCAGTGCTTTTACCCGTCTGGTGGTTTTCCATGTAGAGGCGATGCGGGCGCCAGTACTGTTCCAAATACTGTTTGAAGTCTTCGGCAACAAGGGTCTTCAGCAGTGAGTTTTTACGGTCGTAGTATTCGACCTTATGGACTCGATATGCTTCCTGATCCAGCCATACGACCTGGCGTGTATAGCCGGAGTTTTCGTCCACCGGGTCACGCTCGACGACGAAGCACTGCAATGCGTCACAGGCTTCATCGCGGAGGTATTTGTAGGTGTATTTCTCGACTTCTTGCGAACTCAAATCTTCAAAAGCGAACTCACTGCCCATGAAAGGGCCTGACTTGTTCTTGGATGCAATGGTCTTCACCCGACCCACTTTGGGCAGATATAGCCACTGATCGTCCGGTCCGCTTTTATGGGAAAACGTCAGCATCGCAGAGCCTCTGACGTCTGGCGGCTCGTCAAAAATGGTCAGACTTTTGTCGCCGTCGTTTTCGACTTCCAGTGCTTTGACGCGCAATTTGCGCACGCTTTCTTCACCCCGTTTATTGCGCAGAATCATGGTCATTTGGGCTTCGGAATCTTGCCAGCCAGTATCACGACGATCGGCCTCTTGTGCGATGGCCAGTCCGCGTTCTTCGGGTGTCTGGGCCTGCGCTGCTGCACCCAGGCCGAGGCCCAGTACGAGTGGCAGCAGTGCAGCAAAGGGTCTTATTCGCATGTCACATATCCTTCTTTAGTCGGGGTGGATGAGCGGGACGGGGTGCCGGGAAAGTCCAGCGTTGGTGCAACGAGAGCAGGCTTTTCCGGCACGACAGTGCTTTCTTGTGCTTGCGCTGCTGCGGTTTTTTTCCCATCCCTGCGTTTGAGCAAATAAATCAACAGTGGTGGTACGAACAGAAAATCAACCGCTAACGCAATCACGATGGTCACGGCAGTCATCAGGCCCATGTCAGCATTCAAGGAGAAGTCTGACAAGGTCAACACGGCGAAGTTGGCGCAAAGAATGAACGTCGTGACGACCAGGGCAACGCCCACAGTGCTGAAAGCATAACGGATGCCTTGTTCGGTTGTGTAATTGTGCTCGCGCGTGGCGCGCAAAAATTTACTCAGAAAGTGTACGGTATAGTCGACTACGATGCCCAGTGTCATTCCGAAAACGACTGACAATCCGAGTCCTATTTGACCCACTGTGAGGCCCCAAAGGCCAAAGCCGATCAAGGCAGGCAATAGATTCGGTAGCATAGCCAGTGCGCCGTAGGCGACCGAACGTAAACTCAGGGCAAGCACAATTGAAATCAATACCAATGCGCCAAAGGTGCCTTCCAACATTGAGCGGATATTGCTCTGACCAATATGCGCAAACATGATATTACTGCCACTTCCATGCGAGATGCTGAGATGGGGCAGGTTTTCGCTGAACCATTGATTGGCACGCGCCTCCAAAGCCAACAACTCAGCGGTTGGCACCCGGCCTACGGTCAGAATCAGGCGAGTACTGGATTTGTTTAAATCAATTTGATTGTTGAGGTCCAATCCAAACGGCAGCGACATTTCATACAGTAGGAGATATTGCGCCGCCAGTTGCGCGTCGTCGGGGAGGCGATCATAGGCCGGATCGTCGCCGTGCATATTTTTGTTCAGACGCTTCATGATATCGGTGAAGGTCGCGACATGAATGGTTTCCGGTTGCTCACGTAGCCAATTCGCTGCTTGCTCGAGGCCTTGCAAGAACTGCGGATCACTCACGCCACCTTCGCGCTCGGCCTTGAATACGAATTGAATCTGTTGCATGCCGGTTAAGTGGTCTTGCGTGAACTCCACCGCCTGACGCTGGGTCATCGATTCATCGAAGTACTCGTACCACACATCGTTCAGCTCGTTTTTCGGCAAGAAACTGATACAAATCGCCATCACCACGATGCTTAGTGGCAGTAGTACCCGAGCCCTACGAATCACGAAGTTGGCAAAACGAACAGGCCCCGTTTGATCAGAGGTTTGCCTGACATGCACGGGCATCGGCAGCAGTTGCATCAATGCCGGTAACAAAGTGATCGAAAACAACCAGGCCACCGCGACGCCGATAGCCACGATATTGCCTAGATCACGGAACGGAGGAGAGTCGCTGGAGTTGAGCGATAGAAAGCCGATCACAGTCGTGATGCTGGTCAGGAAAACCGGCTGATAATTAATCCGCATGCTTTCAAGAATCGCCTCGCGACGTGACTTCCCTAGTTGGCTGTGTTGGAAATAGGACGCAAAAATGTGAATCGCATCGGCAATCGCCAACGTTAGAATCATCGTGGGTGCGTTGGCCGCCGGGGTGCTCAATTGAATGCCAAGCCACGCAGCCACACCCTGAGCAAACAGGATTGACGCCAGAATGATGGTTAATATGATCAGGGTACCACTGAAGGTGGTGACGAGGCTGCCACTGGCCCAGTACATATAGGCCGCAACACAG
>JBFHRI010000100.1:0-9909 GCA_041591755.1 Oleiphilaceae bacterium | reverse complement strand
TGGACCAAGGCAGCGCAATGGCTGGGTTTACGTCCGGCCTTTCGTCTTGATCGTATCAGTGGTCGCTATTATACCCTAGAGCAGGAAACCCAGGCGGCGCGCACCGTGTATTCGTTGGAGCCCAAAGAGGCGCCCATTGATATGTGGAGTCTCTCGCGTAGACAATCTTGGCTACCGCTGATTGAGGCGCGACAAGGTGCTGGGGTTTATCTACCGATGCATGATGGTGCAAAGTTTAAAGTGTTGATGAAGTCCACGGGATTGATCGCACAGCCCGCCAACGATATCGCGCAGCGCGCCATGGTGACTTGGCAGTAGCTGCTGAAAGAGTGCAAGGCCCTTGGCTGATTTGAACGAGTTTGCCATGAACCAGCAGGGTGCAGGGAGTAGGAACAAAGGCCGCTCCGTAAAAGAGCGGCCCCAACCTGAGATTACAGGCTGAACAATTCACCCAGCTTGGTCGCCAGCATCATGTCGCCCTCAGCGCGCAGTTGGCCCGCCATGAACGCCTGCATACCATCAGTTTCGCCGCTCACGATGCCTTTCAGAGTCTCTGAGTTCATAATCAGGGTCACTGAGGGGTCGCTATGGTTGCCTTGTACCAGATCGCAGTTACCATCTTTGATGGCCAGATGATAGTTCTGATCGTCTTCAATGTTGAACTGAAATACCAGATCCAGTCCAGCTCCGGCGTCGGCATTAAAGTTTTGCTTGAGCGCTTCAAATGTGTTGGCTACAGACATGTGATTACCCTATAAAAATTTCGATAAAGGCCGAGCCCTCTGCACCGTGCAGGGCGCTCAGCGTTTCGAAGCGACCCCCAACGATTAGGCCCGGCGATTCTAACTGTGCTCGGGCGTTCAGGTGTGCTTGCATTGCGCCAGTGTTGACGACGCGAGAAGGTTAGATACTGAGCTAGCGCTTGTCAATAAGGTAATCAAACGCTTGTTTGAAAAGAGCTGGATAAGTGTGTTCTGAATTCCTTGCTCTTGGCTCGATCCTGTTATCCCGGACTTGATCCTGCCTCTCTCGCACTCGATCCCGTCATCCCGGACTTAATCCTGTCATCGGACTCGATCCGGGATCCAGATCGGAGACTTGGAGACGCGCTTTGGGTGAGGGCTCAGAATCCGCGTCGTCTGAGGCATGGATTGCGGCCTGCACCGGAATGACGTTGCTCAGTTTGCACCAGTAAAAAGGGCGCCTTGGGGGCGCCCTGTGCACATTGCAGAGACTAGCCCTTGCTGGGGTAGTCGCGCTTGACGTGGCCTTTGTACAACTGACGTGGACGGCCAATCTTGTAGGGTTCGCTGACCATCTCGTTCCAGTGAGCAAACCAGCCAATGGTGCGGGACATCGCGAAAATCACCGTGAACATCGACTCTGGAATGCCAATTGCCTTCAGAATGATGCCTGAGTAGAAGTCGACGTTGGGATAGAGTTTCTTCTGTACGAAGTACTCGTCTTCCAATGCAATCTTTTCCAGCTTCTTAGCAATTTTCAGCAGTGGGTCATTTTCCAGGCCCAGGGCACTCAAAACTTCTTCACAGGTTTCACGCATGACTTTGGCGCGTGGGTCGAAGTTCTTGTACACGCGGTGACCAAAGCCCATCAGGCGGAAGGAGTCATTCTTATCCTTCGCCCGCGCGACGAATTCCTCAATGCGAGACTCATCACCGATTTGCTTGAGCATGGTGAGTACGGCTTCGTTAGCGCCGCCATGTGCGGGGCCCCACAGTGCGGCGATGCCCGAGGCGATACATGCAAATGGGTTGGCGCCGGTGGAGCCTGCCAGGCGAACAGTCGACGTTGAGGCGTTCTGCTCATGATCGGCGTGCAGCATGAAAATGCGATCCATGGCCTTGGCGATTACCGGGTCAATTTTGACCTGGCCCGCCGGTGTGCTGAACATCATGTGCAAGAAATTCTCGGCATAGTCGAGATCGTTGCGTGGGTACATGAAGGGCTGGCCAATCGAGTACTTGTAGCACATGGCGGCCAATGTTGGCATTTTCGCAATCAAGCGGAAGCCAGCGATTTCACGGTGTTGTTTGTCGGAGATGTCCATGCTGTCGTGATAGAACGCAGACAATGCGCCCACTACGCCACACATAATTGCCATAGGGTGGGCGTCGCGACGGAAACCACGGAAGAAGTGGTTGACCTGATCATGCACCATGGTGTGATTGCGCACCGTCGCGCGGAAAGAAGCAGACTCTTGCGCTGTGGGCAGCTCTCCGTGCAGCAGCAGATGGCATAACTCGAGGTAATCGGACTTCTCGGCCAACTGCTCTATGGGATAGCCGCGATGTAACAGGACGCCATTGTCACCGTCGATAAAGGTGATATTGGATTCGCAGGCTGCAGTTGAGACGAAGCCGGGATCGTAGGTAAACAAGCCTTCGGCTACGAGGCTTCGTACGTCGATGACATCCGGCCCCATAGAACCTGAATACACGGGCAGTTCGATGGTTTTGCCATCTACCGATAACTGAGCTTTTTTATCAGTCATGGTGTTCTCCTGTTACATTTATATTAACGCCAACTGCTTGAAAATGGGTTAAAAGATTATGGTTCTATCAGATGGCGGGCTAAAAGTGCCGCGCATTATGACAAATAGAATAACTATAGTCACCTATGGTTTTTTGGCCTATTGCGCTGAAAAAAATATTGTTGTGTTGGTAGTTTAGCGGAATAGAGCAAAAGGGGGAGTCGCGAGCAATAAAGTGGTGCATTCTGCTGCTTGGGTGCGTGTTTATGGTGCATGAGTTAGGGCTTTCCCTAACGAAATTCCTCCGCTCGAAGAAGGGGTTGCGTGGTTTCTAAAAAGTTTACTTCTCAAACGTGATCGCGTTTGTGTTTCTGGGGATGAGTCCCTATAATCCGTCGCCAAAATTCAGGGTGCCAAAGACTCAGTTAAGGGCCCGGATTTGGCGCTCGACTCCGGGGCTTCTCCGCTTCATCCGTCAAGCTACGGCAACTTCTGTATTTGAGAGAGAATATGTGCTGTGAATAAGAAAAGACCTGTCAATCTGGATTTAACTGCGTTTCGTTTCCCCTTGCCGGCTATTACCTCGATTATTCATCGTGTAAGCGGTGTCGCTCTGTTTGTCGGTGTGGCCTTTCTGATTTACGCCCTCGATTTGTCTCTGTCCGGTGAGCAGGGCTTTGCTCAGGTCAAAGAATGTTTGGATGGCTTTTTCGCCAAACTCGTGATTTGGGGCATCGTATCGGCCTTGATCTATCACTTGGTCGCCGGCATCAAACACCTGCTGATGGACTGCGGTCTGGGTGAGACACTGGAGGGCGGACAATTGGGCGCCAAAGTGACGATCGTGGTATCAGTCGTGGCAATTCTGTTGAGTGGAGTCTGGATATGGTAACGAGTGTAACGAGTTTCGGCCGTAACGGTCTTTCCGATTGGCTGGTGCAGCGCGTATCGGCTGTGATTCTGGCGGCCTATACGGTCTTTCTGATGGGCTGGATGATCCTGACCCCTGAGTTGGATTATTTGCAGTGGAAGGCGCTCTTCGATTGCACGGCGATGCGTATTTTCTCATTGTTAGCCATTCTGGCGCTGGCTGCTCACGCCTGGATCGGTTTGTGGACGGTCTCAACCGACTACATGAAGGCTGCGGTGGTTCGTGTGCCGTTTCAAGTGGTAGTCGTTCTGACCCTGTTTGTATACGTGGTCTGGACCGTTCAGATTTTGTGGGGAATGTAAGCGATGACTAAGTTAAGAACGCTGAATTATGATGCCATCGTCGTCGGTGGTGGTGGTGCGGGCATGCGTGCGGCATTGCAGCTAACCGAGTCGGGTGTCAAAACCGCTTGTATCACCAAAGTTTTCCCAACGCGGTCCCATACCGTATCTGCGCAGGGCGGAATTACTTGCGCCATCGCTTCGGCTGACCCCAATGACGATTGGCGCTGGCACATGTATGACACGGTCAAAGGCTCCGATTATATTGGCGATCAAGACGCCATTGAGTACATGTGCTCGGTCGGTCCTCAGGCGGTCTATGAGCTCGATCACATGGGTCTGCCATTTTCACGGACTGAGGAAGGACGTATTTATCAACGACCTTTCGGCGGCCAGTCCAAAGATTTTGGTAAAGGCGGGCAAGCGGCACGTACCTGTGCGGCGGCCGACCGTACCGGTCATGCGCTGCTGCATGCCTTGTATCAGGGTAATCTGAAAGGCGGTACCACGTTTCTGAACGAATGGTATGCCGTCGATCTGGTCAAAAACCAAAAAGGCGCCGTTACCGGCGTGATCGCCATCTGCATTGAAACCGGCGAAACGGTGTTTATTCGCGCCAAAGCCACGGTGCTGGCAACCGGTGGTGCAGGACGTATCTATCAGTCCACCACCAATGCGCTGATCAACACCGGTGACGGTATCGGTATGGCCTTGCGTGCCGGCTTCCCGGGCCAGGATATGGAGATGTGGCAGTTCCACCCCACCGGTATCGCTGGCGCAGGGGTACTGGTTACCGAAGGTTGCCGTGGTGAAGGTGGCTACCTGATCAACAGTGAAGGCGAGCGTTTTATGGAGCGCTACGCGCCCAACGCCAAAGACCTGGCGGGTCGCGATGTGGTCGCGCGCTCCATGGTCATGGAAATTCTTGAAGGCCGTGGTTGCGGCCCGAACAAAGATCACGTTTTGCTGAAACTCGACCATCTCGGCGAAGAGACCCTGAACCTGCGTTTGCCGGGTATTTGTGAACTGTCGAAGACCTTCGCTCACGTAGATCCGGTCAAGGCGCCGGTGCCTGTGGTCCCGACCTGTCATTACATGATGGGTGGTATTCCGACCAATATCGGTGGCCAGGCATTGACCCAGGATGCGAAAGGTAACGATGTGATCATCGACGGTCTGTATGCTTGTGGTGAAGTGGCTTGTGTGTCGGTGCACGGCGCGAACCGTCTGGGTGGCAACTCGCTGCTGGATTTGGTGGTGTTTGGTCGCGCGGCCGGCCTGCAAATCGAGAAAGCGCTGAAGGAAGGGTTCAGCACCGACGATTCGACCGATTCGGACATTGAAGCGGCGATGAGTCGACTGAATCGTCTGAATACCAGCAAGAGTGGCGAAAGCGTAGCGCGCGTGCGCGCCGATCTGCAAAGCACCATGCAGTTATACTTTGGCGTATTCCGCGAAGGCCCCAGCATGCAAAAAGGTCTGGCAATGCTGGATGAAATCGGTGAGCGCCTGAAGAATACCCATCTCGAAGACAAGAGCATGGCCTTCAACACGGCGCGTATTGAGGCGCTCGAGTTGGATAACCTGTACGAAGTCGCCTATGCCACCGCCGTGGCAGCAGAAGAGCGTAAGGAAAGCCGCGGCGCGCATGCGCGTAACGACTTTACCGAGCGCGATGATGAGAACTGGCTCAAGCATTCCCTGTACTTCCCGGCAGACAAGCGGGTCACCAAGCGCGATGTAAACTTCGCGCCCAAGACCATGGAAGCTTTCCCGCCCAAAGTGCGCGCCTACTAAGAGGTTGAAACAATATGTTAGTAAGTTTGTATCGTTACAATCCTGAGCGTGATGAAGCACCTTACATGCAGGATGTGCAGATTGAGATCCCGGAAGGTAAGGATCTCATGGTGCTGGATGTATTGGGGCTGTTGAAAGAGAAGGATCCTACATTGGCCTATCGCCGTTCATGCCGTGAAGGTGTGTGTGGCTCCGACGGTCTGAATATGAACGGCAAGAATGGGCTGGCCTGTATTACACCCTTGTCCGAAGTGGTCAAGGGTGGCAAGCTGATCCTGCGCCCCTTGCCCGGGCTGCCGGTCATTCGTGATCTCGTCGTCGACATGTCGCTGTTTTACAAGCAGTACGAGAAGATCAAACCCTTCCTGATCAATGACAAACCGGCGCCCGCCATTGAGCGTCTGCAGTCGCCGGAAGAGCGCGAAAAGCTGGACGGGCTGTACGAGTGTATCCTCTGTGCTTGCTGTTCAACGGCCTGCCCGTCGTTCTGGTGGAACCCGGACAAGTTCGTGGGTCCATCCGGCTTGCTTCAGGCCTACCGCTTCCTCGCGGATTCGCGGGATACCGCTACCGAGGAGCGTCTGGCGGATTTGGATGATCCGTTCAGTGTGTTCCGCTGCCGCGGTATCATGAACTGCGTCAACGTATGCCCGAAGGGATTGAACCCAACCAAAGCCATCGGACATATTCGCAACATGCTATTGCAGCGAATGACCTAAGACTGGCTGGGTCTTAAGGCAAAATAGTCAGGAATTCAACGCGCCGGCCGAGCTTGGCGCGTTGAGCGAATGCTCGGTATAGACTCGGTAACGAGGAGCAGGTTCAGGATGAACAAAGCATCTGTGGCGTGGCACGATTTCAGCGGCGTCGTGCCCAGATGTGTCTATACTCGAATGATGAATCCTTCTGTCGCCCGATAACGACAACTTACGTGGCGGCGGAATGTTTGGAAGCTGCGAGTCTGGCTCAAAAAGCTGGATGAGCAGTTTTGCTGAGTTTGGTACCACTGGGATTCGGGTAACACCCGTATTATCTTTGAGGCAGCAGTCATCATACCTCGCTTTGGAGGAACTTCATTATCACGCAGCGCAAGGTCGTTGCCGGTAGTGTCTGAAAGCCAAGAAAGGTGTCTGAGCTAAAAAAGATAGTGCCTAGTATTCGCATTTACTGCTAACTGGGGCGTGCTATTAATGCAAGAAAGCATCATGCAACAACTCTGGCGGACATCCCATTTGTCCGGCGGAAATCTGGTCTACGTCGAACAACTCTACGACGCCTATCTCGCTGATCCAAACAGCGTGCCTGAACAATGGCGTAATTATTTCGACCAGCTGCCGACCGTCAATGGCTACGTTGCCAAGGACATTCCTCACTCCACCATCCGCGAACAATTCCTGCACCTTTCCAAGAACAAGGTCCAGCGCACCAGCATGTCGATGCCGGCCTCTGCGGCCAGCGAGCATGAAAAGAAGCAGGTCAAGGTTTTACAGCTAATCAGTGCATATCGAATTCGCGGTCATCAGGTCGCTCGTCTCGACCCACTGGGTTTGATGCAGCGCGAAGCGGTGCCGGATTTGGACTTGAGCTACCACGGCCTGAGTGAGGCGGATTTGGATATTGAATTCCATACCGGCACCCTGGCTTTTGGCAGCGGCATGTTGCCCTTGCGTGAGATTATCGATGGTTTGAAGAGCACGTACTGTTCTTCCATTGGTGCGGAATATATGCACGTGGTGGACACTCAGGTGAAATCCTGGTTTCAAGCCCGCCTAGAGTCGGTCAAAGGCAAGCCCGATTACGGCTTTGAAACACGCTACCATTTGCTAGAGCGTTTAACTGCGGCAGAAGGCTTGGAAAAATACCTGGGTTCTCGTTTCCCGGGTACGAAGCGTTTCGGCTTGGAGGGCGGTGAGAGCTTGATTCCCTTGGTCGACGAGCTGATTCAGCGCGCGGGTGGCTATGGCGCCAAAGAAATCGTGATCGGGATGGCGCATCGTGGCCGCCTGAATGTCTTGGTGAATACCCTGGGCAAGAATCCCAAGGACCTGTTCGATGAGTTTGATGGCAAGAAGCTGACTGACAAAGGTAGTGGTGACGTGAAGTATCACCAAGGCTTTTCGTCGAACGTGATGACGCCCGGCGGGGAAGTTCACTTAGCGCTGTCATTCAACCCTTCTCACCTTGAAATTGTTTCGCCGGTGGTCGAAGGGTCGGTGCGCGCACGCCAAATCCGACGTGATGATGCAACGGGTGATAGCGTTGTCCCGATCATTATGCACGGTGATGCGGCGTTTGCAGGGCAGGGCGTGGTGATGGAAACCTTCCAGATGTCACAGACCCGCGGATTCAAGACCGGCGGTACCGTGCACATCATCATCAACAACCAGGTTGGTTTTACCACCAACAAACGCGAAGATGCTCGCTCAACTGAGTATTGTACCGACGTTGCTAAGATGATCGAAGCACCGATTCTGCACGTCAATGGTGATGATCCGGAGGCCGTGTTGTTCGCGACGCAAGTCGCACTGGACTACCGCAACCAATTTAAGCGTGACGTCGTTATTGATTTGTTCTGCTATCGTCGTCGCGGCCACAACGAAGCGGATGAGCCTTCGGGTACGCAGCCGCTCATGTACTCGGTGATCAAAAGCCTGAAAACGACCCGCGCGCTCTACGCAGAAAAGCTGGTCAATCAGGGTGTGATCACGCAGGAACAAGAACAGAAGCTTGAGAACGATTACCGCAAGGCTTTGGACAACGGCGAGCATGTGACCAAGTCTTTGGTATTACAGCCGAACAAATCGATGTACGTCGACTGGGCGCCTTATCTGGGACATGAGTGGACAGCGCGTGCCAAGACCGGCATCAGTCTGAAAGTACTGCAGCGTTTGGGCAAGAAACTTGACCAAATTCCAGAAGGCTTCCCGATTCAGAAACAAGTGCAGAAGATTCTGGAAGACCGCAACAAGATGAACCAAGGGGCCATGCCGATCAACTGGGGCTTTGGCGAAGTCATGGCTTATGCGACCTTGTTGCATGAAGGCCACGATATCCGTCTGACCGGTCAGGACGTCGGGCGTGGTACTTTCTCGCATCGCCATGCCGTGCTGCATAATCAGAATGACGGCTCGACCTATATTCCCCTGCAGCATCTGGCGGAAGATCAGCCCAAGTTCGAAATCTATGATTCGCTGTTGTCTGAGGAAGCCGTCCTAGCCTTTGAATATGGCTACGCCACGACCAATCCCAAGACATTGGTGATTTGGGAGGCTCAATTCGGCGACTTCGCCAATGGTGCACAAGTGGTGATCGACCAGTTCATTACCAGTGGCGAACACAAGTGGGGTCGGCTCTGTGGCTTGACTATGTTGTTGCCACACGGCTATGAAGGTCAGGGGCCGGAGCACTCCTCCGCACGTTTGGAGCGCTATTTGCAATTGTGCGCCGAGCATAATATCCAGGTTTGCGTGCCGACAACGCCAGCCCAGGTGTTCCATATGCTGCGGCGTCAGGTTAAGCGGCCATTGCGTAAGCCGCTGGTGGCCATTTCACCGAAAAGCTTGTTGCGTCATAAAGATGCGATTTCGACCTTGGATGACTTGTGCAATGGTAGCTTCCAGACGGTCATCCCGGAAATCGAGTCTCTGGACCCTAAAAAAGTCACGAATGTCATCATGTGCAGCGGCAAGGTCTATTATGAACTGCTGGAGTTTCGTCGAACGCACGAAGGGCTCGACCACACCGCGATTGTGCGTATTGAGCAGCTCTATCCCTTCCCCGAGGACGATCTCGAGGAAGTGCTGCGCGTCTATCCGAAATTGCAGAATGTGGTGTGGTGTCAGGAAGAACCGCAAAACCAGGGTGCCTGGTACTCCACACAGCACCGTATGCGCCGGGTACTGAAAGCGATCAATGAAAAAATATATCTGCGTTATGCGGGCAGAAAGAGCTCGGCAGCACCGGCTGCGGGTTATATTTCCGTTCATGTTGAAGAGCAGAACCGATTAATCAAGAAGGCGTTCGACGTCAAATAAGTTTGCTAAGGAAAAAAAATGTCTACTGAAATCAAAGCACCAGTATTTCCCGAATCGGTTGCTGACGGGACTATCGCCACCTGGCACAAGAAGCCCGGAGAGAAGGTATCGCGAGATGAGCTCCTGGTTGACATCGAAACGGACAAGGTCGTTCTGGAAGTCGTCGCCCCGGATGACGGCGTCATCAAGGAGATCGTTAAAGGCGAGGGCGCTGTCGTATTGAGCGGTGAAGTCATCGGTGTGTTCGAAATTGGCGCCACCGGTACGGCGGCTGCCGCGCCTGCAGCGGAAGCCAAGTCGGCCAGTATTCCAGTCGTGCCAGAAATTTGCGTGCGGAAGTCGGGCAAGAGCACTGTCACAATACCCGCGATAATC
>JBFHRI010000099.1:0-9938 GCA_041591755.1 Oleiphilaceae bacterium | reverse complement strand
GGCAGCGGATTGTTGACTTCAGCAAAAGACCAATCAATCCCTTGTTGATAACCGCTACTCAGTTCCACCTCGAGGATCTTGGCCTCCAGAATGACCTGACGCTGCATGATCAGCTCTGAACTGCGCAGGTAACTGCGCACCGCAGCCAGCTCGTCGCCGGCTCCACGCACAACGACCACGCCAGCATCCGGCGAAACCACCACTGAGCGGCCTTCTTCACGCCCTACAATTAACTCCAAGGTCGTCTGCAGGGTCTGCCAAAATTGACTTTCACTGGTGGTGTTAATTTGCGTGCCCGCTGACACCATGGTGCCGCCTGCTGCAGCACCTCCGCTACCACCGCCCGTGCTGCCACTATCGGCACTGTTGCCACCGCCACTGACCGTGATCTGCCCGGAAGACACGCGCGTTTCGGAGCCACCTTTGCGCGAAATGTTTAGATAATTCACTTCAAAAATCTGCGTTCGCAGACCGCTGGGCAGCACTTTATATAGGCGGCCTCGCTGCTCAAACTCGTAGCCATAGAGGTCGCGCGTAATCTCCAATACCTCTTCCACCGTTACATCACTGAGATTCAGACTGATCATGCCGCTGACCTCTGGATGCACCGCGATGTTATAGGCCGTGCCTTCCACCAGACCATTGAAAAAGTCTCGTGCTTCCAGTTGATGGACTGAAAGGTCAAAGCGCGGTTCTACATTACGACCCAAAAAGCGCTCATCCATTTGCGGCGTTAATGCAGCCATGACGTTATCGGGCAAGGGCGGCGGACTCGGCTTGCTTTCCAGAGCGACACTGAGCTCCTGCTGGATCTGGTCGACACTGTCAGTAGAATTTGCCACGGGAGACTGCATCAGGGCATTTTGATGCGCACAGGCCGCCAACCATTGGGTCAATACAGCCAATGCGACGGGGCGCAATAATTTCGCACCCGGGCGCAACGCATTGAATTTCTGAGTCACCGGATGCCGGGGAGTTTGTTGCTGTGTCATGGTTCTATTCTCTGACATCAATCGCCTGCCGTATTACTGTTTAATCGAGGGCCGCGTCGAAACGGTCAACACTTTTGAGCGACCGTTTATAAGCAGCGTCACACTGTTGCGGTCGATTTTTCTAACCTGCGCACCGGCAATCCAATCGCCCTCGACGACACGTTGTCCGTTGATAATCGCCAAACGTCTGGCGTCTGCAGCCAGAATATAACTGAGCTTAAATTGCACGCTGGCGTCTTTTTGCTTTTGGGTACTCACGACCGGTTGATTGGCAGGCTTGGTCGGATCCGCCAAGCGCTCACCATCCGGTAGACGAAATTCTGCCGCCACAATGGATACCTTAAACATCAAACAAAGTAGTAGTAGCGCTTTAAACACCTATCCACTCCTTGTCGAGACTCAATGTACTGACGTGAATGACGATTTTGGCTTGCGGCCATTGTTGCACTTCATAGCTCAAGCTACGCCAATAAAAGCCCTCAATCTTTTCCAAGCGCTGAATAAATTGCAGCGCATTGAAATAACTGCCTTGCAGTGTCAGACGGAAACCATGCTCGAAAATCACCTGTTCGCTCGCCGACTCTTCGCCGACTGGCGCCGAGGCTTGAGCCAACGGTTTTTGCTTGCCCAGATTGATCTCCAGCGGTGTTGGAGGCAGATTTTCCGCGCCCAGCAATTGTAAGCCTTTAAAGTCGTTGAGAACCTGACGCGCCAGGTCCGCCATCCTCTCTGGCACCACCAAGTGCTCGAGTCTTGACTCGATTTGCAGGGCGACTCGCTCTAACTCTTCTTCCAAGCCCTGACGTTCGATCCGCAATGGTGCATTCGGATCGTTACTGAGTCGCGCTTGCAAGCTGACAAGTGCTTCGGTTTGCGCGAGTATTTCAGCGTCAACTTGTGTCGCACCTTTGACGGCCTCTTGGTATTGCTTGAGCAGACCATCAAAGCTGAACTGAAACCAAAGCGCTCCGACTAACAACAAGAGTGTCGCAAATAAGATTCCACGCTCACGTAGCGTCAGCGCGGCGGTTTTTTCACGTAGTTCTGCCCAAGTCAAGGACTGACTCCTCTCATCTGCTGTAACAGATCATGCTGTGCCTCAGGACTGACCAAGGGCGTTTCTTGGGCCTCAGTGGCCATCGCAAAAGGTTGAAAGCGATCATTGGCCTCGGAACGCAACACAAAATTCAGCGCCCGCCCGCCTGACTCCTCTTCCCGATTCAAGCTGAACAAATTGAAGGTGCGCCCACGAAAGGTCGCTTCCTCGCGCAGCTTCTGCAAGTAGGTGGGGACAGACTCACTGTTCAAGGTTTGCCCTGCCAGCGCCAGCCCCTGCCCTGAGGCATGCAAACTGATTTGCGTCAGCCAGAGGCCCTCCACACGCTGACGCGCCAAAGCCACCAAGGTAGCCGAGAAGCTGTCACCCTGCTGCACCACCACGCGCCCCAGCATATCGAACAAGTTAAGGCGCGCCTGCAGGCTTGCACTTAAGCGCGCATTGGCCTGCACTAAAGACTCATCCAATACCAGACCGTCGGCGCGCACACGCATGGCTTCGACCCGCGCGGTCAATTCTTCGAGCTTGCCCTGCTTACCCGCCCACTCGTCCTTGCGATCCTGCACCAGGGACTGCATGAACCAACTGGCACCGGCCAGGACAATGACCACCAGGACAGTCAGGAGTAGCATTTGCTCCAGCGACAACACCACCTTCTTGGGGCGAAACTCTTCGGTGTAGAGGTTAATCTCCTGCACGGGGACTCGCTCCTCTTAGCGCTGCACCCTGGGCCACAAAGGTGTTTATCTCATCCAGCCAGGAGGCCTGTGAGCCACGCTCCAACCAATGCTGCGCAGGATCCAGAGCGGCCACGCGTGCCGCAATACTGCCGCCTATCATGTTGGCTAAAGGCATAGAAGGGTCGGGTCCAAACAACAACAACTCCGCGGGCGGCACCTGGCCCATTTGGCTCTCGAAATAATCAAAAGAACGCTGGATCTCGAGGCCCAGCTGTTGAATCACCTGGTCCTGACGTGAGGGATCGTTCAAGTTCGCCACCGAAAAATCAAAGTGACGGGCCAGATACAGATCCATCCCGCGCACCATGACCATCATCCCCGCACCATCGCGCAAATGGAGCAATGCCTGCGCACGCGGATTTTCCTGAACCACCTGCAGCGACACACATAAGTTACGCAGTGCCATATCCGTAATATCGATGGCAGCCAGATTCAGACCCAGACTGCGCAGCAGATCCACACGTTTTTGAATGAGTTCGCGCCGACTGACCACCACCGTCATGAGCTCATTACGACCGCGTACCGCATCAGCTGGGAGTGGATAGGCATCAATCACGGCCTTAGCCAGATCATAATCAAGGAGATCCTTAACCTTCCATTTGAGCGCTTCAACCACTTCAGCCGCTTCGACTTTGGGCTTTTCGACAGGATAGGTCTGGTATTCATCGGCACCCAAGACCAAATGACAGCTGGCACCTTCCAATTGATGATCGCGCACTAGCTCCATGCAGGCCGCTTCGAGCTGATCCGCTTTAGTCAGCGCACGAAAATCGTAATGAATAATACGCTTAGCACGTTTCGAGGCGTCATAACGTGCTTCCGCCAAGGCAATGCCGTCACGTCGGATCTCCAGACCCACTGATCTAGCCGATGACTTTTTTTTGAGAAACGAGAACAAGTTGTATAACCACCCGAACGGTGCAAGCGAGCGAAGCAATCGCCCAATCTAATAATTAGCGCCCGTCTTTGGCCCTCACCATGAGAAAGTTTCGCCAAAGACCTGTATGCTCTGCTTTACTTCTGACTCGGGTTCCTGACTTGCACCAGGGCGGGCTAGGTACGCGAGCAAACTAGAATTAAGAGTTAGTTTAGAATAGTTGAGTAAGTGTTTGTTTGCAAAAACAAACAGCAAGATCAAAAAAAGGTGCTGTAAAAGACGCATGGCCTGCATCGGTTTGCCCCAAAAGTGCACAGCAATACTTCTGTCTGTATTGCTTTCTGAGTCTGTAATTGCTGCAGAATCAATGACCGACTGCGTGCGTATTCGCCAAATTCAAATCACCACACAAGAGGTGTATCCCGAAGCGGAAGACCCTAACTGGCTCGAGTCCACGCTCAACACGCTCAATTTTCGAACGCGGCAGGAAGTAGTGCGAGAAGAGCTCCTGGTGCGCGAGGGTGATTGCCACGACCCTAAACTGGTGGCTGAGACCGGGCGAAACTTGCGCGCCCTGGGCATTTTTACCGATGCGCGCGTCGAAACCATACCCGTACCTGAGAGCCAGCAGGTTGATCTGCACGTTTTTGCACGCGACCGTTTCACTTTCCGCGGTGAAGTCAGCGTCAGTCAAAATGCAGGCCGCCGCAAGGAGCGCGTGAGCCTCGGTGACGCGAATGTGTTAGGCCTGAATCAACGTGCTTACGTTAGCTACGAAAAAGAAGGGGATGAAACCGAAACCGCGTTCAATTATTACAACCCGCGCATCTGGGACCACTACGCCCTGGGTACCAGTTATGAGCGCGCCCGGGATGGCGGCCTGCAGCAATATCGCTTGGAGCGTCCGTTTAGGGCTCTCAGCGACCGCTTCGCCTGGGGCGGTAGCTACCTGTATGACAACCAGAACCTCGAATACAGCCTGGATGGTGGCGACTCGCTGTTCATTCCCCAAAAAGAAGAAAGCACTGCCGTTTATTTTTCCCGCGAGCTCGGTACGCGGGAGCGCTCGCGTCGCGCCAGCGTGAACCTGGCTCACACCCATCAACGTTATGACTTGGACGACCCGGACATCAACAATACCCTGGCAGGTTTGCCAGGCACGCAATTCAATCCCGCACTTCATACTCTCGATCTCGACCTCGGGATGAGCTGGACCCAACGCAAAGGTTATCGCGTACTGACGGGCGTCGACAGCCTGATTTACCGTGAAGACATTGCGCACTTCACCAGCTGGGGCTTCAGTTTTGGACTGCAATTCCGTGACGATGCGCAACTGAATTGGGCACCGCACCCTAAGCTGGGCATCTCCTACCAAGCGACCAAGTTCTTCAGCCAGCGCAGTTTCGCTTCGCGCTACCTCCGAACCGGCTGGCGCTTTTACGGCAGCCGCCTGAAGGCTTTCGAAACCCAGGCCTACTATCGCTACTACTACCTCCCCTCCGAACGTCAGGCTTGGGTGGTCAGTTTATCGGGCGCCTACGAGCAGGCGCGAGACGAGCTAAGCGAACCTTTGACTATGGGGGGCGAGTTTGGACTGCGCGGTTTCGAACAAGAAAGTTTCACCGGCAATAAAACCCTCTTGCTCAATCTGGAGCATCGCCTGCGACTCCCCTCCCCCTCACAAAATATTGGGCTCGGCCAGGCCCTATTTATCGACTCAGGCTACGCCTGGAAACGCGGGCGCCATATTCGCGGTGCAGACCTGCAGACCAGTATCGGCTGGGGGCTGCGCGTCGACGTGCCGTCGCTATTCGGTAGCAATATCCTACGCTTTGATGTGGCCGTCCCTCCCGATACCGGAGAGCCTTTGTATACCATCACGCTGGGCCAGGTCTTCCGCTATAACGAGGCCATTACGCGCTGACCGCACGCGCCTGCGTCGCTATACTGCCAACCATTCGTTAAACGCGCTAAAGGGAGTCCCGCATGAGCACTCAATCGCTAATTCACGGCTACGTTCTGTCTGGCCCCCACAAAGGCCAGGCCATCACACCTGAGCGTGTCTTGGCCCATGACTTCCCCGAAGGCACGATTTGGCTGCACTTTGACTACACACTCCCCGAAACCCGGCAGTGGCTGCGCGAATTTGGACGTCTCGACGAAATTGATATGGAGAGCATTCTCAGCGGAGAAACCCGACCGCGCTCGCATGTGACCGAAGAGTGCTTGATCGCCACCTGGCGCGGCCTCAACCTAAACCCGGGTTCAGACCCTGAAGATATGGTGACCATCCGAATCTGGGCGGTGGAGGACTTTATTATCACCACACGCAAGCGACGGATTTTCTCAGTGGAAGAAATGCGTCAGCAGATCGAAGCGGGAACAGGGCCTGAAACGACCGGTGAGGTGCTGACGCAACTCGCAGAGCGCCTGATCAAACGTATGCAAGCCATCATCACCGAAATCGAAGAAAGCGTGTCCGAGGTCGAAGAAGAAGCTCACCTCGAGGGCGCTCAGAAGCACCGTGCCAGAATTGCCGATTTACGCCGCCAAGCGACGGCACTCAGACGCTACTTAAAACCCCAGCTGGAGGCCTTCAATGTCTTGCAAGACCCCAGTATCGTACTGTTCGACGACGATGATCGCGCGCGTTTACACGAAACCTCTAACCATTTGACGCGCTATATCGAAGAACTTGAAGCCATTCGCGACCGTGCCGCGATTACCCAGGAAGAGCTGGCTGCCAACGTGGCAGAGGAGCTGAACAACCGCATGTATGTCCTGTCCATTGTGGCGGCGATTTTCCTGCCTTTGGGTTTTCTCACGGGTTTGCTCGGCGTCAATGTCGCGGGTATTCCCGGCGCCGAGTACGATTTGGCCTTTCTTTTATTCTGCCTACTCTTGGGCGGGCTCACCGCGGCGCAGATTGTTCTCTTTCGCATCAAACGCTGGTTTTAAAGCGCGGCGAACTCTGAGTTCGCCAATGTCACATTAAGCGGGTTCAGCCGTCGCAGCATTGGCCATCTGCGCGGCATATTCATGCAATAGCCGCCCTTGGTGACGCAGTGAGCGATATAGGCTGTCCAAGGCTTCGTGCTGCGCCGCCTCAAAAGGCTTCGCGAGCTGACTGACCAAGGGGAGCTTTTCCATGGCATAAAATGGCGTTTCGGCGATGCTGTAGTGCATCGTTTCAACCGCCTCGATGGCCCTATCGTAAGCGCCGGCTACAAGATCCAGCGTACCTGCCATCAATAAGGTGCGGGCATCAATCGTGCCAAATGGGGTCACCCCATGCGATGCCAAAGGCACGGCATAGGCGGCCATGGAGTCTGATGCCAATGGCTCCGCCACCTCGCTCTTCACGCCTGAGCTCAACCATTGCGCTAGCAGCGCATAGACACGGTCGGAGTGGGCCAAACGCAGTGGCGACATCCCTTCCAAATAGACATAACGACTACCTGCAGGCGCATTTTGCGGCGCGCAATGCGGGGCAGCAGGGTCAGCGTAAACGGACGCTGCAGCGGCCTGAGGGCGGCTTGCGCTGCGGATGTCACTGCGGATGAAAGAGTGTTGGGCGCCCGCGTAAAAGATCGCCAAGGTTTCGGCGGAGGGACTCTGAGTCTGCTGCAGTCGCTTGCTACACACATCGACCCAGTCAGCTATGGCATCACTTCGATATAGCGGCAGACTGCGAATCACGCTACTACTCAGTTGCAGTAGCCACGCCAGCAACGAGCCCTCATGCAAATTACCAAGATAAACACAGCGACTAAGTTTAGGAAGCCAGGCACTCCTGCTTTTTTGCGCAGCATACTGCGCATAATTTAAGAGCCGCCCACCCATGCCATAACCCACCAGAACCAGCTCTTCGATCGGCCTGGGATAGGCGGCGAACAGTGCGTCAATCTGTTGTGATAGCTGGCGGCCATTTTTATCAAGTGACAGGCCGCTGTTATAGCGCAGATAAAATGGGGTAAAGCCAAGCTCCTGCTGCAATTTCGTACCATAGTCCTGTTGCATCGCCGGCGGGCTTGCGTCCAGACAGACATCAATGTAATGACTGAGAATCGAGGCGGTCGAACCGTCGTCGGGTGGGTAGTCCCATATATTCTCGAGCTGGGTCAGGCCATGCACAAAAATAATCACCCGTTGCGCGGGCGCATGCGTCAACTGCTCGGGCAACGGCGCATCCAGTCGCAGTTTGCGTGCTTGCGCATAAAATCCCATTTGCACGGCCAAGGGATTCTGGCTCTGATCCAGATAAGCCCCAATCATGCTATTGACCAACGCCAGTCCAAAGCGTCCGTGGTTTAAATGAACCGTGTTATTGTTGCTGTTCTGACTCATTCAACTGCCTCCAATACATCAAGTTGAGAAGCTTAGTCGAACTACAGAAAACGTGAACTGCGCCGCAAAAATTTAATGTTGCTGAACTGTAATATACTGAAAACGCACATTTTATGTGCAAAAGGATCACTCCGATGAACTACGCACGCACCAAAGCCTACCTGCTAGAAAAACCCGAGGCCATTGAGGACTACCCATTTGGAGCAGCGCTCTTGGTACCCAAAATAAAAGGCAAGATGTTTGCGGTGCTCTGGGAGGATGCCAACGGCGCCGCGGTGAACCTAAAATGCGACCCTGAGCACGCGCTCGAACTACGTAGCATTTTCACGGCAGTGAAACCGGGTTATCACATGAACAAGAAACACTGGAATACCGTGCTGCTGGATGGTTCGATCCCCGATGGCGAGATCCAGCGCATGGTGGATCATTCCTATGCGCTGGTGGTGCGCGGCTTACCGGCACGCACGCGTAAACCGCTGGAACTCAGCTACGGTGCGGCGGTGTTGTATCGTGAATGAAACGAGGCGCCGGTTTAGCGCGCGCCTCATTCAGCGTGCTTAGATTTGGCTTTGTAAATAATTTGGCAAGCCTATACGCTCGATTAAACCGAGCTGCTGCTCCAGCCAATAGGCATGATCGAGCTCGGAGTCTTCCAGCTGCTTCACCAGCATCGCCCGCGTTTCATAATCTTGTTCCTGCTCGCACAGCGCAATGGCGGCCTTGAGGTTTTTGATCACACGATATTCCAGATCCAGATCATTGCGCAGCATCTCGGGTACATCCTTACCAATGTGCAAGGGCTCACGCTTGCTCATCTCAGGCACACCCTGTAAAAAAAGCAGGCGCCGAATCATTTGATCAGCGTGGCCGGTTTCCTCTTCACGCTCGTGATCGATACGCTCGTAGAGCTTCTTCAAACCCCAGTCTTCGTACATGCGGGAGTGGATAAAATACTGGTCGATAGCCGCCAATTCGCCGGCCAGCAGGGAGTTGAGGGTCTTGATTACCTTACTATTGCCTTTCATCGCCGCACTCCTCAGTCATGCATCATGGATTGCAGATAATTCTGGATACCAATCTTGGTGATCAGATCGAGCTGAGTTTCGAGCCAATCCAAATACTCTTCCTCATCTTCCAAGATCTCTTGCAGCAGGTCGCGTGAAACATAGTCGCTCAGCTGCTCACAGCAGGCGATGGCCTGACGCAGATCCGCGAGGGTACGCGTTTGCAATTTAACATCGCATTCGAGCATTTCCTGCGGGTTTTCGCCGATCAGCAGTTTGCCGAGTTTTTGTAAGTTGGGAATGCCTTCCAGGAACAGCAAACGCTCGATCAGTTTATCGGCCTGCTTCATGTCCTTGATCGACTTTTTGTATTCTTTTTCGTTGAGTCCTTGCAGGCCCCAGTTTTTGAACATCCGGGCATGTAGAAAGGATTGATTGATCGCGATCAGCTCGTTGCCGAGCACGCTATTGAGATGCTGGATAACTTGTTTATCGCCCTGCATGCTAGCCCCCTTGCTTTGGCATGATGGAAAGCACTGGTCTCTCCAACGCTACGAACGGCAACCCTAGAACGTTCTTAGCGAGACACTTGGAGCAAGGGAGTATAGGCGCACGAGGCGCCGAAAGAAACTATCAAGAGTGAGCGAGCTGCATGGCTGAAACTGAGCGATCAAACCCGGATGGCGGTGGCAAGATGAAACGCGTTGGCCAGCTGAGATTGCGCAATGGTTTCACTCACCAGCTCTTTGGCGTAGGAGGCGCACTGACCGCAACAAGAGCCTAGCCCGAGGGTGCGGCGCAATTCCTGATATCCAACGGCGCCGTCCTGCATCGCATTCACAATATCTCGATCGCTGATTCCCTGACAAATGCACACCAACATAGACGGCCTCGGCACTTTCTTTACTTAATTAACTAAAG
>JBFHRI010000098.1:0-10013 GCA_041591755.1 Oleiphilaceae bacterium | reverse complement strand
GCAAAGCCTGCATCGAATTGCTCCGCTGCGGTTTCGGCTTGGGTATCTTCCAGCTTATCTCGCATCATGTCGCCAAATTTCACGCGCTTGACCACCAGATCAGTGGACAGCACGAAGTCGATGGATTCGCGCCAGTTTAGAGCGATGGAAGCGACTTCCATGCCCGCACTGATATGTTGTTCGATTTGCTCTTTTTCCAGCTCGATGCCGCGATACTTTACGCTGCCTTTGTCTTCGCCGCTGGCTTTGAGTTCGCACTCATACCCCAGCGTAAAGTTGCTGGGCATGCTTTCGGGTTGCAAGAGCCATTGATTAAGGATAGTGGCGGGCGATTGTTGCACCTGAGGCAAACGGATCGGCAGCGAACCCAGGGTTTTACGCAGGAAGGAGGTGAGGTCGTCGGCTTGTTTGCCCGAGCTGGTGTTGATGATCAGGTAACCTTGCGCCGGGCAGAGATAGGCGTACAAACGGGTCGAGCGAGTAAAGGCCTTGGGCATCAGCTCAATGGTGACCTGTTCCTTTAGTTCGGCTTTCTCCTTGCGGCTGACCTTGCGGTGTTGCTGTTCTTCGATTTCTTCCACCCGCAATTCAACTTGTTCGTTAATCACTGAGCCCGGTAGAATGCGCTCCTGTTTTTGCAGGCACAGCATCCAGTAGCGATCAGTGATATGGATCAGTTGCTCGGAGCTTTTGAGCGGACTGGTCCAACCGGCCGTCATCATTTCGTTGGCGCCACAGGGTCGAAATGCAGCCTGTGCAAGCTGCGCTTCAAGTGTGTCGTGAGTCAATTCAAACGGCTTGGTGAAACGATAGAAAAACAGATTCTTGAACCACATTGGTTTGGCTTTTCCTTTTACTGGTCTTATTTAAAGTGGAATCTTAGTTATGGGCGATAACATCATGAAAAATGATGGGATACAGAGAGTGGAGCTGCGGCTCTATTCTACCCCAGGGTGCCACTTATGTGAATTGGCGCTGGCGCTTTTGGCTGAGGTGCGGCGAGCATATCCCGATACGCTGCCGGATATCGAGGTATGTGAGATCGATATCGCGCAGGACGATGCCCTGATGGCCCGTTACGGAGTGCGTATTCCGGTGCTGCAACGTTGCAACGATGATGCGGAGCTGTACTGGCCTTTCGATGGCGCAATTTTAGCCCGGTTTCTCCTGGCGCCCGAGAACAAAGCAAGCATTGAACAGTAAGCGAGCATGAGAAAATCAAGGTAAGACAGAAGAGTAGGTGGCTATGGCTATATTAATGTTGATCTCACCGGCAAAAACACTGGACTTCGATACCCCCGCGCCGGTCGATGAGTGGACCTTGCCCGCCATGTTGCCGCATTCCGCGGAATTGATTGAGACGTTGCGGCGGCTCACTGCAGACGATCTTGCCTCGCTGATGGGTGTCAGTAGCAAAATCGCCGAGTTGAACTGGCAGCGAAATCAAGACTGGCAAACGCCGTTTACCCTACAGAATGCCAAACAGGCGTTGTTTGCCTTTAAAGGGGATGTCTACACCGGCTTGGCCGCGGATACCCTGGAGCCCGCACAATGGCAATATTTACAGCGACATTTGCGTATTCTTTCGGGGCTTTATGGTCTTTTGCGTCCCAACGATTTGATGCAAGCCTATCGCCTGGAGATGGGTACCAAGTTGGCTAATCCACGCGGCAAGGATCTCTATGAGTTTTGGGATGAGCGGATCACCGACGCGGTCGCTGCAGCATTGGCAGACATCGGTAAAGAGACTGTTTTGGTCAATCTCGCCTCCAATGAGTACTATCAGTCGGTGAAGGCTAAGCGCTTGGCGCAGCGTATCGTTACGCCTATCTTCAAAGATAAGAAGAACGGCAGCTATAAGATCATTAGCTTCTTCGCTAAAAAGGCGCGGGGTTTGATGGTGCGTTATGCGGCAGAACGCGGCGTCACGACGGTCGAAGACTTAAAAGGTTTTGATTACGATGGCTATCGCTTTGATGCGCAACAGTCGCAGGGCGATAGCTGGGTGTTTCTGCGGGATGAAGCCTAATTTGACAGGTCTGGGTTGGAGTAAGCGATGAAGTTGTCGCCTCAGCATGTATGGCGGAGTGCTCGCCTAGGTGGGCGTTATGCGCGTTTAACTGCGAATTTGCTAGCGGGCTCGCTCTATATACAGGGGTGCTTTAGCTTGCCTCGGCTCAGCGGCATTCCCAATAAAACCTTAAATGATCTGGCGCCTTTCAGATTTTGGGTGGATGATCTGGCTCGCTCATTGAATATTCATTTGAGTGTCTATGGTCAGCCGATGCAAACGGCAGGGCTTTTTGTTTCCAATCATATTTCGTGGGCTGACACGGTTCTGCTGAACAAACTGAAGCAGGTCAGCTTCGTGGCGCGGCATGATCTTGAGCACTGGCCTGCCTTGGGAACGTTTACGCAGCGTATGCAAACCGTCTATATAGATCGCAGCAACAAGTTTCAGGCGTATCGGTCGATTCCCAGGCTGGAGGAGAAGTTACGGGCAGGGCGTTCGGTTCATTTCTTTCCCGAGTCGACCACCTCGGATGGGTTGGCAGTGCGACCGTTCTATCCCATGTTTTTCGAGGCGGCCGTGCGTACGCAGGTTCCGGTCCAGCCGGTGTTGATTCGCTACACTGATGCGCAGCAGCGTCCTTTGGTCGAGGCGGCTTACATTAATGATGACAGTTTTATGGATACCATGACGCGTATGCTCAGCGTCGATAAGGTCTATGCGCATTATCATTTTTTGCCCGAGTTAGATGCTCGGGCAATGAGTCGTAAAGAGCTGGCGCGCGAGACGCATCGCTTGATTACGGAGGCGTTGGGTCAATATTTACTCAGCTGAACGCGCTCTGTGAACATCAATTGCAATGCTCGTCGAGCATTTTCTGGAAGCTATTTTTGCGCTCAATAATTTCTTCGGCGCTCAGGAAGCGAGTGCTTCCCTTTTCTTCCACCTTGATGCGGTTGTTTTCTTCGATCTTCTTCAGGTTTTCGCGGATCGTCTCGCATTGTGCATCGACCTTCGCCTTTTCTTCTGCCATGGCGGCTTCGCGCTGAGCAATTTCCGTTGCTTTTTGCTGCTGAGCGTCCAGGGCTTGAGCGCGCTGCTGAGGACTTTCGCCGGTCGCGGTCGTGCTGCTGGATTTCCCGGTTTGGGCGTGAACCGTTTCAGATTGGCGGTTGTTGGGTTTTTTGTCCGAGTAATGGACGGCGCCATTGTCGTCGACCCAGCGGTAGATTTCGGCGTGTCCGGGATTTGCCGTGCCAATTAGCAAGATGAAAAGGGCGGCAGAGGTAAGGTAAGCGGCGAAATTGCTGGCAGACTTGTCTGAACTCATGGGTATATGCTCTTTTTTCTGATTAGGGCTCATTGGCGCGCTGAAAAATAGTGCTGTTGGCACTTAGAATAACACTGGCGAAGGCGCCTTTTAACTATAAACCATGCACAAAAAATTGAGGTGTTTTCTCCGTTCTTCATGACGCGTCGGCAAATTCTGGCAAATTTGGTTGACTCCAGGTATTAAGATGTCAGAATTGCGGGTTGCTTGAATCCGTAGTTTAAAGGCGTGGTCGCGTAAGTGGCTACACGTCAGTTAGGCGTTACCTTATCCCCCAGCGCATAACTTCTCTGTCCTGAGTGCCACAATACTTGGGCCGGGGAATCAAAGATTCGGAATGCAGGGCAGACTCATCAGTAATTTACCCGACATTACTGTGTCTCCACGGCGCTTCACAAAATGCCACTGCTCTGTTTGGTGCGGCTCCTTAGGGGGTTGCAGCCTCCGCATAAATGACGATTCGAACCGATTCAGGCTTCCAACAATGGTGACTTAACAAAGGTAGATATCGTGGAGCTATTATCTGGCGCCGATATGATCGCCCGTTTTCTGGCAGATGAGGGCGTTAAGTACATATACGGCTATCCCGGCGGCGCGGCATTGCATATTTATGATGCACTGTTCCGTCAGGACAAGGTTGAACACATTTTGGTTCGTCATGAGCAGGCAGCTGTTCATATGGCGGATGGGTATGCACGCGCTACGGGTAAAGCGGGTGTGGTGTTGGTGACTTCCGGACCGGGTGCCACCAATACAATTACCGGTATTGCTACAGCATTCATGGACTCGATTCCAATGGTCATTCTCTGTGGCCAGGTGCCGTCGACGCTGATCGGCGAGGATGCTTTCCAAGAGACCGACATGATGGGGGTGTCGCGTCCTGTGGTGAAGCACAATATGGCGGTCAAGAGTGTTCAGGAAATCCCTGAAGTGCTGAAGAAGGCCTTCTATATCGCGCAAACGGGTCGGCCGGGGCCGGTCGTTGTTGATATTCCAAAGGATATGACTGCGCCCAACGAGCGCTATGAATATGTCTATCCAGAAAAGGTCAAGCTGCGTTCCTACACGCCTCCGGTTCGTGGGCATTCGGGTCAGATTAAAAAAGCGGTTGATTTGATTCTGTCGGCCAAGCGCCCCGTGATTTACTCCGGTGGTGGGGTGGTGTTGGGGCGTGCGTCGACTCAGTTGCGCAAGTTGGTTGAGCTTTTGGATTTTCCAATTACCCAAACTCTGATGGGGCTGGGCGCCTATCCCGGTACCGGTCGCCATAGCCTGGGTATGCTGGGGATGCATGGCACCTTCGAGGCTAACCAGGCGATGCATCATGCCGATCTGGTCGTGGCAATTGGTGCGCGCTTCGATGATCGCGTCACCAATGCGACCGACAAGTTCTGCCCAGGGGCGCGCATTATTCACGTAGATATCGACCCGGCCAATATTGCCAAGACTGTAAAAGCCGATGTGCCCATCGTGGGGCCGGTTGATGTAGTGCTGAGCGATATGATCGAGCTGATTGAATCGGCGGAAGTGCGTCCGGATGCTGCGAAATTGGCAGAGTGGTGGAAAAAGATCGATACCTGGCGAGCGCGTCATGGCGGTCGTTATGAGCCGTCAACGGCTGAGTCGATTAAGCCACAAACCGTTATTGAGGCGCTTTACGAAGTGACTCAGGGTAAAGCCTATGTCACCTCCGACGTCGGCCAGCACCAAATGTTTGCCGCGCAGTACTACAAGTTCGATGAGCCAAACCGCTGGATCAACTCCGGTGGTCTGGGCACCATGGGCTTTGGCTTGCCAGCGGCAATGGGCATCAAGCTGAACTTCCCTGATGAAGAAGTGGTGTGTGTGACCGGTGAGGGCAGTATTCAGATGAATATTCAGGAGCTCTCGACCTGTAATCAGTACAACCTGCCGGTCAAAATCCTGAATTTGAATAACCAGGCGCTGGGGATGGTGAAGCAGTGGCAGGACATGAACTATGAGTCTCGTCATGCGCAGTCTTATATGCAGTCGCTACCTGATTTCACGAAGTTGGTGGAGGCCTATGGCCATGTTGGCTTGACGGTTAGGCGTTTGGAAGAGTTGAAACCAGCGCTGGAAAAGGCATTCGCCATGAAGGACAAGCTGGTCTTCATCAACGTCTACGTCGATCCGTCGGAGCATGTGTATCCGATGCAGATCGCGCGCGGTTCGATGAATGACATGTGGCTCAGCAAGACGGAGAGGACTTAAGCATGCGGCGAATTATTTCCGTTTTGCTCGAAAACGAGCCGGGTGCTCTGTCTCGAGTGGTAGGGTTGTTCTCTCAACGTAACTACAACATTGAAACCTTGACGGTTGCGCCAACCGAAGATCCTACGCTGTCGCGTTTGACGGTGACCACTTCGGGTTCAGACAAGGTGATTGAGCAAATCACTAAGCAACTGAATAAGTTGATCGAAGTGGTTAAGTTGGTCGATCTAACCGAGGGCTCCCACGTAGAACGTGAGTTGATGCTGATCAAGGTAAAGGCGACGGGCGCGCAGCGCGATGAAGTCAAACGTACTGTCGATATTTTCCGTGGCCAGATCGTCGATGTGACCAGCACGGTATATATCGTTCAGGTCACGGGTAACAGCGACAAGCTGGATGCATTTATCCGGGCCATTGGTGATGGTTGTATTCTGGAAGTGGTGCGTACCGGGGTATCCGGTATCGCGCGAGGCGAGAAGGTTTTGAGTCTTTAATTTTTTCGGTAAAGAAAAGGCTCGAGTCAATTTAATGTGGCGCTCTGGTAGCGTGTGAATAAAAGAGGAAGAAGATGCAAATTTATTACGACAAAGACTGTGATCTGTCGATCATCCAGGGCAAGAAAGTCGCCATCATTGGTTATGGTTCTCAGGGGCATGCACATGCGTGTAACCTGAAAGATTCTGGCGTCGACGTGACCGTCGGCCTGCGCACCGGTTCGGCGACCGTTGCCAAGGCGCAAGCGCATGGATTGACGGTTAAGCCGGTTGCCGAAGCGGTTGCCAATGCTGACGTGGTAATGATCCTGACGCCCGACGAGTTCCAGTCTCGTTTGTATCGTGAAGAGATCGAGCCCAACATCAAGAAGGGCGCGACCCTGGCTTTCGCACACGGCTTCTCGATTCATTACAATCAAGTCGTGCCGCGCGCGGATCTTGACGTCATCATGGTTGCGCCTAAAGCGCCGGGTCATACCGTGCGTTCTGAGTTCGTCAAAGGCGGCGGTATCCCTGATTTGATCGCGATCTTCCAAGATGCTTCTGGTTCTGCCAAAGAGTTGGCGCTGTCTTATGCTTGCGGCGTGGGTGGCGGACGCACCGGGATCATCGAGACGACGTTTAAAGATGAAACCGAAACCGATTTGTTCGGTGAGCAGGCGGTGCTGTGTGGCGGTTGTGTGGAACTGGTCAAGGCTGGTTTTGAAACCTTGGTTGAAGCGGGCTATGCGCCAGAGATGGCGTACTTTGAGTGTTTGCACGAGCTGAAACTGATCGTCGATCTGATGTACGAGGGCGGTATCGCTAACATGAACTACTCCATTTCCAACAACGCGGAATATGGCGAGTATGTGACCGGTCCTGAGGTGATCAACGAAGAGTCGCGTAAGGCTATGCGTAATGCGCTGAAGCGCATTCAAAATGGCGAATATGCGAAGATGTTCGTGACTGAAGGGGCCTCTAACTATGCCTCAATGACCGCTTATCGTCGTAACAACGCCGCACATCCGATCGAGCAGGTCGGTGAAAAGCTGCGTAGCATGATGCCTTGGATCGCGGCCAACAAGATCGTGGACAAGAGCAAGAACTAATCGCGTCGTCGAACAAGTAAAATAAAAAAGCCTGCAGGTGTTTTGCCTGCAGGCTTTTTTTCGTTTATTGTGCCGCTGTTTGTTTATTGGCAAGGCCGCGTAATGGAGCGGAAATGTATGAGTCAGAAAATTCCGGCAGATGATGAGAGCGAAGTAATGGAATCCAGGGCAGAGGGTGATGAGTCGAGCGAGAAACCGACCTCACGTTTGGGGCGAGGAATCTATCTACTACCCAATTTGTTCACCACGGCCTCTTTATTCTCCGGGTTCTATGCCATTGTCGCGGCCATGAATGGCAATTTTGATGATGCGGCGGTGGCCGTGTTTGTCTCGATGGTGTTGGATGGCCTGGATGGTCGTGTGGCACGTATGACGAATACGCAGTCGGCGTTTGGTGCTGAATACGACAGTTTGGTCGATATGGTGGCCTTTGGTGTGGCGCCTGCCTTGGTCGCGTTTTCCTTTAGTCTGCATTCGCTGGGTAATCTAGGTTGGATCGCGACCTTTATCTATGTAGCGGGTGCCGCGCTGCGTCTGGCGCGCTTCAATACGCAAATTGGTAAAGTGAATAAACGCTATTTTGTCGGCTTGCCGAGCCCTTCTGCGGCGGCAGTTGTGGCTGGTTTCGTCTGGGCCATGCACGAAGTGGAGCCTTCGAGTGCGTTGACCATGGTGACGATGGTGATCGTGGCGGCAGCAGGGATGTTGATGGTGAGTAATGTGCTGTATTACTCATTCAAAGAGATCGATTTAAAGCGGCGTATTCCTTTTGCTGCGTTGTTAGGGATGGTGCTGGTATTTGCCGTGATTGCCTTGGAGCCTTCGGTGATTCTGTTTGGGGGCTTTTTGGTGTATGCGATGTCGGGCCCCTTCAATGCGGTACGTCGCCGTTATAACAAGCAAACCGTTCATGCTGTCGATGCCGACAAGACTGAGCAATAAAAATCTAAAGGCGAGGGAATCAATCGTTTCTTAAAGGGTCAAAGCGGAAAACTTCACCGAAACAGTCGGAATTGGCTAAGGAGTAAGCGCTGTGTTGATCCGGATTCCCTCATCGTCCCATCCATCCCCATCTGAAATCACACCGGAATCTGTTTACCTCAATCGGCGTCAGTTTATGGGGTTGAGTGTAAGTGCGGGCATGCTGGCGACTGCCGGTTGGGCGCAGGCTGCCCAAACGCCCTTGCAAGCCGCGTTGCAACAAAAGCTAAGTAGTGTCCAGAAATCTCCCTACCGTACTGATGAGAAACAAACGCCTTTCGAGCATGTAACGCAGTACAACAACTTCTATGAGTTTGGTTACGAGAAGTCCGATCCCGCTGAGTATGCGCATGAGATGCAAGTTGACCCGTGGTCGCTAGAAGTGAGTGGTCATGCGGCCAAAACGGGGGTTTATACCCTGGAAGATATCCTTTCTTGGATGGATATTGAAGAGCGGATCTATCGCTTGCGTTGTGTTGAAGCCTGGTCGATGGTGATTCCTTGGGTGGGGTTTTCACTGGCCAGCCTGATAAAGCGTTTTGAGCCAGGCTCTAAAGCTAAGTACGTTTTTTTTGAAACACTGCATTCGCCTGAGCAGATGCGCGGGCAGCGCTCGGCCTTCTCGAGTATTGAGTGGCCTTATGTGGAAGGAATGCGTATGGATGAGGCTGTGCATCCTTTGAGTTTTATGGCTGTCGGGCTCTACGGCAAGGCGCTGCCGAATCAGAATGGAGCGCCTTTGCGTTTGGTAGTGCCCTGGAAGTACGGCTTCAAAAGCATTAAATCGATTGTGAAGATCCGCTTCTTGGAAGAGCGGTTGCTAACGAGCTGGGAGAAGTCGGCGCCCAGTGAATATGGCTTTTACTCGAATGTAAATCCTAAAGTTGATCATCCCCGTTGGAGCCAAAAGGAAGAGCGGCGACTCCCCAGCTCATTCTTCTCGCCCAATCGCATTCCGACAAAGATGTTCAATGGCTATCCGGAGGTGGCGGGACTCTATCAGGGTATGGACTTGAGAAAATACTTCTGATGCAGGGGCGAGGTGGCCGGCTTTTAGTTTGGTGGTTGATGTTTTTATCTGCCGCCATGCCATTTTTCTATGCGCTGTACTGTGCGTTCATCAACCCAACCGGGCCCGATGTGGTGAAGGAGGTGCTCGAATTTTTGGGCGATACGGCGTTTATCTATCTGCTGCTTACGCTGAGCGTGACTCCACTTAGGCGCCATCTCGGTCAATCATGGTTGCAGCGTTTTCGGCGCATGCTTGGTTTGTATTGTTTGTTTTATGCGGCGCTCCATCTATCCATTTACTTCGGGATCATGGTCGATTTCAGTGCATTGTTTGAAGAGTTGGTCAAGCGTCCCTACGTTTTGGTGGGTGCGCTGGCGTTTATTGTGTTGTTAGCATTGGGTCTGACCTCGCCAAAGTTTATGATGCGGCGGATGGGGCGGCGTTGGAAGTCCTTGCATAGATGGATCTATGTTGCTGTCATCTTGGTCTGGCTGCATATGTTCTGGCAGTCACGTGGAGATGTCGGTGAGGCCATGCTGTATGGTGCGGTGACGGTGTTGTTGTTGCTCTTGAGAGTCCCGCGTGTAGAAGAAATGTTTAAAAAAAATCGCAAAGGGTATTGCAGCGAATAAAACTCTCCGTATAATGCGCCGCTCTTCCGGACGAGAGCCGAAGCGCAAGCGCGGCGAGGTCGCAAGACGGTCGGGGAGATGGGTGATAAGTTGTTTAATAAACAACCACTTACCGGTTCTGTCGAAATCCAAATTGATTCGAAAATGAATTAAAAAAGATGTTGACAGAAAGAATAGGCGGCGTAGAATACGCGCCTCGCTTGGGGTGTAGCGAAACAGAAAAACACCTC
>JBFHRI010000097.1:0-10063 GCA_041591755.1 Oleiphilaceae bacterium | reverse complement strand
CTCGAACGACCCCATGGCGATCTTCTTGACCGTGACGCTGGTCCAATTACTGGTGCATCCTTCGGGTAACGCCGGATGGTCGATTTTAACTGAGCTGCTGCAGCAAATGGGCTTGGGCTTGGTCTTGGGCTTTGCTGGCGGATACTTGCTGAGTCAGTCGCTCAAGCTGAGTTTGCCCTCTTCGCTGTATCCCCTGTTGGCCCTGGCGGGAGCGCTCAGTATTTTTGGCGCCACCAACTTAATCGGCGGCAGTGGATTTCTTGCGATCTATATTGCGGGCGTGATGATTGGTAATCGCTCCTTACCTTTCGGGAATGATATTCACCGTTTTCATGATGGGATGGCCTGGTTGAGCCAGATTGGCATGTTCCTGATGCTGGGTTTGCTGATTACGCCAAGCAACTTGTTGCCGATGGTATTACCCGCCACCGCGATCGCGCTGGTGCTGATTTTCGTGGCACGCCCCGTGGCGGTTGCGGTGTCGTTACTACCGTTTCATTTTCCGCGCCGTGAGCAGGTTTTTATAGCCTGGTGTGGGCTGCGCGGTGCGGTGCCGATTATCCTGGCACTGTTTCCGACCCTGGCCGGGTTGGAGCATATGCGTGGCTACTTTGAACTGGTCTTTTTCGTGGTCCTCATTTCCTTGGTTTTACAGGGCTGGACCATTGCCCCTGTGGCGCGTTGGTTACAATTGGAGCTGCCGCCGCCGCTGCAAGAGCCGGAGCATCAAACCATGAAAATTTGCCAGGATCAGGCCAAGGACTTGTTGCTGTATGAGGCAGTACCGGGTAGCCATGCCGTGGGGATGTTAGGGAAACATTTGCCGTTGTCTGAAGGTGGCCAATTAGTGGGTATCGTGCGTCATGGCATCATGATTGAAAATCCCAAAGAGCAGAAGCTGGAGCCGGGAGATCGGGTGATGCTTTTGGTTGCTGAAGGCGGCTCTCCCGCCATTACACGCGCCTTTGCCCTCTCTCCAATGCTCGACAAGGACAAGTTCTTTGGGGAGTTCGTGATCAAGCCCGACGCCTTACTCAGCGACTTGGGATTGATGTATTTTTTCAGCGTTGATGCACAACATCGTCAGCAGACCGTCGCGGAGTATATTTTGCAGCAATTCCATAAAAAACCGGTGGTGGGTGATCGGGTCCAGTTTGGACCGGTGAAATTCATTGTTAAAGAAATGGTGGGGGATCGCATCGCATCGGTCGGTTTAAAGCTGAGTCGCTAGGAGACTTGCCTCCCTTAGCTTTGGAACCCAACTTAGACAAGAAGCTGCTTTTCGTCTTTACTTCTAAATCGCCATTCCACTCATCGCGTTTAGACTTAGACTTGAAAAACTCAATTGTACAGATCTGTCGAAAAATGATTAGCGCGTTCGCGCTCAGCTTTTTTGTGAACCTCACAATCACTCTTTCGGCCGCCGGCGCACCTTTGGATATCAGTGCTACCGATCAACGCATGAATTTGGGCGATCGAGTCGAATTCTTTAAAGATCCGAATAGCTCGCTGACCACCGAACGTTTGGGCAAGGCTTCAGAAACGCTGCCCTGGCAACGCAACGATACCCCCACACCCAATTTTGGCTACACCGATGCCACCTTGTGGTTCCGCATTCAAGTTTATAACCCCAGTAATCATCGCGTGGATCGTTTGCTAGAGGTGGCTTATCCCGTTCTGGATTACGTCGATTTGTATGTGTTTCGAAGCGGTGAGTTGACCGAGAGTTATCAGGTCGGTGACAAGGTGCCCTTTTCACAACGGCCAGTGGAGCATCGAAACTATGTGTTTCCAGTGGCGCTCGAAAGCGGCGAAAGCGCTGAGTTATTTATTCGTGTGAAGAGCAGCAGTTCCTTGCAGGTGCCTATCTCGATTGCTTCCGAAAGGCGTTTCTTTACTGACGATCAGGTCAACTTGATTGGCATGTGCCTGTATTACGGCATGATGCTGGTGATGATCCTGTACAACTTGTTCATCTACGTTTCTTTGAAAGAAACGATGTATTTGCATTATGTCAGCTTCGTCTTCAGTTTTGCGGCAGTGCAGTTGTGCATTCAGGGACTGCCGACACAATATATCTGGCCGGAATATCCTTTCTTGCAGGATTTTGGTCTGCTGTTTTTTGTCCCGTGTATTGTCTTTTTTGCGGCCTTGTTCGGGCGTCAGTTTTTGTCTTTGGCGGAGCATGCGCCGTTAGCCAATAAGATTTTCACGGTTTTAGCCTATCTTGCTGCGCTGGGGATGGTGGGGGCCTTCTTTCTGCCCTATGAAGTCTCGATCAAACTGTCGATTCTGACGGTGATACCGGCTTCGCTCGGGTGCTTGTTAATCGGCCCCTATCTTTGGTTCAAAGGGCACTCAATTGCCCGGTTTTATACCTTGGCATGGGCCTCCATCACGATCGCGACCGTGGCGCTGGCGCTAAGCAAATTTGGCTGGGTTCCGCGTACCTTCCTAACAGAAAACGGACTGCAATTTGGTTCTGCCGCCGAGGCCGTGTTGTTGTCGTTGGCGCTCGCGGATCGCTTTAATAGTGAGCGCAATGAGCGCTTCAAAGCACAGGAGTTGGTCTTGAGCGAAGCGCGGCAACGCCAGATTGTCGAGCAAGAACTGATCTATGCGGCATTGCACCACCCGCTGACGGGCGCGCCCAATCGTGCGTTCTTCGAAAACTGGTTTAATGAACAGCTGGCGCAAAAAGAAAGCGGTCGCACGATGACGCTGGGCATGTTTCACTTACACCGTTTCCACGAGGTCAACAAGACGCTTGGGCATATTCAGGCGGATGAGCTCTTGCGCCTGATTACCTATCGCTTAAATCAATTTGTGGGGAGCATTCCCGGCGCTATCTCGCTGGATGAGAAAGACGGTGAAAAACACTACATCGTCGCCATGGAAGGGGTCTCTTACGTTGTGTTGATCGATCATGCGCTTAATTCGCAGCCTATGCAGGCGATGCAGAACATCGCCGAACGCGTGTCACAAACCATCGATTTCAAAGAAATGGCTATTGATGCGGGGTGCATTGCAGGCACGACTATTTATCCTGAGCAGGGTGTGGACGCGCCGACCTTGTTGCGAAACGCGCAGGTGGCGATGGACATGAGTCATCGTGTAGGCAAGTTGGTCGTCGAATATTCCGATGCGATCAACCCCTACAATGCGCGACGCTTGACCCTCGCCGGAGAGCTTAGAAAAGCGCTGGAGAATGACACGCTGGAGTTATATTTCCAGCCCAAAATGCAGACCCGCAGCGGTGAAGTCACCGGTATGGAGGCCTTGCTGCGCTGGAAGCATGCCGAATACGGTTTTATCCCTCCCGATGAGTTCATCCCGATTGCCGAGCAGACGGGAATCATCAACCCCTTAACGAAGTGGGTGATTGATCGCGCACTGTTGTATATGGTTCAGTTACAGAATCTAGGCAAAAAGCTCACGGTTGCGGTCAATGTCTCAGCCATCAATTTGAAGGAGCGTAATTTTCCCGAGACTGTGCGCTCTCTGTTAAAACGGCATGACGTTTCCCCGCAACGGCTGTCTCTCGAGGTCACTGAAAGCTCTATGATGGATGACCCCGTGCAGGCGCTGCAGGCTTTGCAGAAGTTAAACGAGCTGGGCATCCGACTTTCGGTGGATGACTTCGGTACGGGTTACTCCTCATTGTCCTACATCCGCAAATTACCCGTGCAGGAAATCAAAATTGATCGTTCCTTCGTGATGGAAATGGACTCGCAAGAGAATGATGCAATCATTGTGGAAACCACGGTCAAGATGTGCCACAACATGGGTTTTGAAGTTGTTGCTGAGGGCGTGGAAACTCAATCTTCGTTGCAGCGGCTCAGTGAAATGGGGTGTGACTACCTGCAAGGCTACCACCTCAGTCGACCCTTGCCCTTTGACGACCTGGTCAAGTTTATCAATAAAACTTAACACCGCATTCAGGCGAGGAGTGTAGGCGATCGGGCTTTGTGTTTGCCGAGTTCCCGCCCCAGTTATTCCCGCTCCCCGCCCCATGTTTTGCACTCATTCAGCTAGCACGCTTGCTAAATTATCGCTAGGCTTGGGGCTCTTTATGCTTGGCCGACCGGTCGTGTTGCGGGCTTTGGCATTCATTAGGAGGCAAGGAATATGAGCATGAATGTTGTCATCACAGGCGCCAACCGCGGTATTGGCCTGTCCTTGAGCAAGGTCTACGCCGGACAAGGACATCAGGTATATGCGGTGTGTCGCAAGCCCTCTATCGAGCTCGAGACGCTGGGCGTGCATATCATCGCAGGGATTAATCTGCGCGATGTGCTGGACTACGAGCGCCTGCGTTCGCGTTTTCAGGGCGTCGCGATTGACCTGCTGATCAATAATGCCGGTGTACTGCGCGACGAACAGCTCGGTCGCATCGACTTCGATGCAGTGCAGGAGCAATGGGAGGTGAATGCCCTGGCGCCGCTGCGGGTGACGGATGCCTTGTTGGAGAATCTGAACCGAGGCGCCAAAGTGGCACTCATCACCAGTCGCATGGGTTCGATTGCCGACAATACCAGTGGTGGGCGCTATGGCTACCGCATGAGTAAGGCCGCATTGAACGCCGCTGGGGTGTCACTGGCGCATGATCTAAAGCCGCGCGGCATCTCGGTGGCCTTGCTCCATCCGGGCCTGGTGGGCACCGACATGATTGGTGGCGTGGGCGATGTGACGCCCGATCAGGCAGCGCAGCGTTTGGTGACGCGCATCGAAGCGCTGAGTCTGGAGAATACCGGCACATTTTGGCATGCCAACGGTGAGGTGCTGCCTTGGTAGATCGAATACTACCAAAGGCGTCTAGTTCGACTCTGCATAGCGTTGCGTGATCGCCTGCAGGTGCTGCTGCAGGTCTTCGCGAACAATTGACGGCGCCAACACCTTGGCCTCGCCGCCCAGTGAGAGCAGCCAATTACGCAGTTGTACGGTGCGGCGCACAGTTGCGCGCAAGTACCAGGTTTCACCTTGTCCCTCGACCTGCTCCAGCCGTTGATCCGGGCTGATCGGGGCACTTTCCAGATCTCTGAGTAAATTGCTGCCGCTCTGTGGCTGCAAGCTCAGCTCGAGCTGGTAGGTGCTGGGGTCTTCCGTATCAAGCAGTACGTCCATATGGCCGCTTTGTAAATAAGTGCTGAGTTTAAAGTCCTCGGGTACGCAATTGCTGCGAGAACTTACTTGCAGCATCTCGATCCGATGTACCAGAAAGCTGCGGAAGGCTTGGGGATCGGCGGCGTCGTCACCCTCCTTAATACCCAGTAAATAAACCTTGGGTAGCATAAACACGACGCCATAGGGGTGTACATCGTAATGTCGCAGGCCCTTGCCACTGCTGTAGTCGAATTCGACGCGACGTCCGAGCAGGATGGCACGGTAAATACTGTCCAGTATCGCCATTTCAAATTGCGGCGCTTGTAGCGATTGTCCGCGTTGGAAAAAGGCCACGGCACTGGTTAGCTTGTGATAGTGGTGGGGCTGCAGTTTGCGCTCCTGTTGCTGCAGTTTCAGATCTGCTTGCTCAAACAGTCGACTGAGTTCCTGGCGTGTGTTCGCGGGCAGTATTTGTTGCAAATGTTGTCGGGTAATACTCAGCGCCAATGCCATATAGGCAGGCATGCGTTCGAAGTCGTAATTGAGTGGGGCATAGGGGTCGAGCTGCCACAGCAGCGTTTTACTTTGGCCGCGCTGCATCACCAGGCCGAACTCATTGTCAGGCAAGCCATCTTCATCACGCTCGCCTAATAAGAATTGCAGATCGCGCTGCACCAAGCGTTGCAGACTGCGCGGGTTGGCCGCCTCGCTATCGTCGATAAGACCGCTATCACAAAGGTGTTCGATCAGTGTTTCCGTACTGACCGGGCGGCGTTGGTGTCTAAGATAATTCAAAATCTCGAGTCGGCGCAGAAAGGTTTGCATGACTTAGTCCAAGTCCTCTGCTGTGCCACCCGCGCGAGAGGTTTTTGATGCTTCGGGGTGCGTCGAGTTGCGTTCTTGTTCGGCCGCTTCGGCCGCTTCTGCCGCCTGGCGTGCGGCGATCAGCGCGCGAAATTCTGCCATTTCCTGCTCCATCATGGCCGGTGTTTCGAGGCTGATCAGGCCAATTTTTCCAGCTCTGAGATCCTGCAGCACCACGCTGGCGGCCTGGTGCAAATCAACCACGCCACCACTGCGCAAACAGCCGCGTTTTTGGCCGATTAGTTCGAGCAGGTCGGCGTTATTATCGGGCAGGTGGTCGAGGCGGAAGCGCTCGCATAATGCGGCTGGGTAAGCTGTGCGCAGATAGCCCAGGGTTACCAGCGCGACTTCTTCGTAAGCCATCGCCGTATCGCGAATGGCTCCGGTGGCAGCCAGACGGTAGGCGCAGGTTTCGGGTTCGAGTTTGGGCCATAGCACGCCGGGCGTATCGAGCAGGCTGAGCTGCTCATTCAGCCGAATGAGCTGCTGTTGACGTGTCACCGCCGGTTCATTGCCGGTCTTGGCGATCGTGCGACCGGCCAGCGCATTGATCAGGGTCGACTTGCCGACATTGGGAATGCCCATGATCATCGCTTGCACGGCTTTGTGTGAGTCCGTCTTGTGCGGCGCCAGCTTCAGACAGAGTTGGCTCAAGGTTTTGCTGCGGCTGTCCTGGTTGGCGGTAATCGCCAAGGTGCGCACATCTTGGTCCTGTTCAAAATATTGCTGCCACTGCGCGGTGATTGCCGGGTCGGCCAGGTCGGCTTTGTTCAGCACCTTGATGACCGGATGCTCACGCGTCAGCTTGGCCAGCAGCGGATTACTCGAGCTAAAGGGAATCCGCGCATCGAGAATTTCAATCACCACGTCGACTTTCGCCAGCGTCTTTTTGATCTCTTTGCGGGCCTTGTGCATGTGCCCGGGGAACCAATTGATTGTCATGCTCGTGCTCTTACCGTTCTAGCGCTTGTGGTCTTTTGCTTCGTTAGGCGGGTGTCAGGAGGTCTCGTACACCGGCTGGCGCAGTATATAGATACTGACGCAGAAGCCAATTGTGCCCAACAATAGGACTGCCCAGAGTTTACCAATCAGTAGCATGGATAAGCTCATGCCACCCCAAAGGGCCAGCAGTATGCGACGGCGCACGCCGCGTTCCAAGCCGCGACCCGATTGCCAGGAGGCCAGAATGGGCCCCAGACGGGGATGGTTCAACAGCCAATGATGGAGCCGCGGTGAAGAACGAGCAAACAGCCAGGCGGCGAGCAACAGGAAGGGGGTGGTAGGAAGGAGTGGTAAAAATATGCCCACCACTCCCAAGGCAACACAAACGGTGCCGCAAGCCGCTAAAAACGTCCTAGAGCTGGCCCGGATCACGGTTGCTCCGCTTTGGCTTCGGCCATCCTGAGCGACGCATCCCGCGCAGGTAAGTCAACCCGGTAGGAGGCCCCGACCGGCAGTGTAAAAAATTCATCCGCACCGACGCTGCCGTCCTGCTGTGCTTGTCGAATCCGTTGTGCCGGTTCCATGATGGGTTCCGCAGAGAGTTCAAACGTGCCCCAGTGCATGCCAATACTCTGGCGCGCACCGATGTCGCGATGCAATTGTATGGCCTCGTCAGGATTTACATGTTGTGCTTTCATAAACCAACGCGGAGCATAGGCTCCAATCGGAATCAGCGCCAGATCCACTGGTCCCAGACGTTGCTTGATTTCTTTGAATTCAACCTCGTTATAGCCGGTATCGCCACCAAACCACAGGCTGAAATCGTCGATATCCAAACGCCAGGCCGCCCATAGCGTTTTATTGCGGTCGAACAGGCCGCGTGCAGACCAGTGCTGGCAGGGTGTTGCGGTCGCGCGCAGCGCACCGAAGCGTAGCTCATCCCACCAGTCGAACTCTTCAACTTGTGCCGGATCGATGCCTTCGTCGATAAACCATTGCTTTAGGCGCAGGGGCACCAGGTATTTCGGGGTGTTACCGAGCATGGCCACGGTTTCCTGGTCCAGATGATCATAGTGGTTGTGTGAAATGATGACGAAGTGAATCTCCGGCAAATGCTGCATTTGAATCGGCAACTGCACCAGTCGTTTTGGCCCGGCAAAACTGACCGGAGAGGCCCGTTGCGACAGGATCGGGTCGGTCAGAATATTGATACCTTGGTACTGGATCAAAAAGGTGGAGTGGCCCAGCCAGGTGATCAGGGGGCGCTCAGGGGGGGCCAGCAGTTGCTCAAGTTCTGGGTCGCTGACTGGAACCAGGTGCGCTTCGGCCGCGTGGTCGGCGAATTTTTCGCCGCCGAAATATTTCATGCGAACGAAGGCAAAGGGGCTTTTTTCAATCGCTTCGAGATAACGGTTTTTGAAACCTGTATCGGTGTGATGCGCAGGGCGCGCGCCTTCGATCGCTTCGCTCGATTTACAGGCGCCAAGCAACCAGGAACTTAAAAACATCATCGATATCAAACTGACGCGTTGCGGCATGGTGGACTCCGTTCTAACTTTGTGCAGTATGGCATAGTGGGTGGGACTACGACACCGGGCGCAAGTTGCAGCACTGATCCCGTGGACTTCACTACAACATGCACGGATAATAGCGCGTTTATTTTGGCAGGGGCAGGCAATGAAAGTCGCAAACAATACCGTAGTAAATATTCACTATCAGGTGAAGGACTCCGATGGCAATGAGGTAATGGCCTCTGAGCCGGGGCATTCCGTGCCCGTGTTAATGGGCAAGAATGGCATTCTGCCTGGCTTGGAAAATGCGCTGATGGAACGCGAGGCCGGCGAGCAATTTAGCGTCACGTTGGCTCCGGCCGATGCCTGGGGAGAGCGCCAGGAAGGCATGATCGAACGTGTGCCGGTAAAGTATTTGCACCTGCCGCACGGCGCTAAAGCACCCGAACCCGGGATGATGGTGGAGCTGCACGGTGAACATGGCCCGATGCAGGCGGTTGTGATCAAGGCTGGTAAATTCAATGCCGATCTCGACATGAATCATCCGCTGGCGGGCAAGACGCTCACCTTCGATGTGCAGGTGGAAGGGGTGCGCGCCGCGACCGAAGAAGAGCTGTCGCATGGTCATGTGCATGGAGATGGGGGCTGCCACCACTGATGCGGGCGCGCGGCGCAGGCATTCAAGGTTTTGGCTAAATCTGGCGCAGCGGTGGCTGCGCTTATTCACAAAAGAAGAGACAATCCACTTATGAAAAAAATGATCTGGGCAGTTGCCCTGATGACGGGCAGCCTGCAAGTGGGTGCGGTTGATAGCGTCAAATCACTCGACAGCAAAGAAGCCGAAGTGAGTTACAGCTTTGGCTCGGTCTTTGGAAAGCGGATGCAGGTGGATATTCCTGATCTCGACATCCCCGCCTTTGTTCAGGGCTTGTCTGATGCATATAACGGTCGCCCGGGCTTGCTAACGGAAGAAAAAATCCAACAGGTGCTGACGGCCTACCAACGCGATATGCAAACTAAGCAAATGGAAATGATGAACAAGGTGGCAGCAGAAAACCTGAAAGCCGGCAGCGATTTCCTCGCCAGTAACAAAAACAAGGAAGGCGTGGTCACCTTGGCGAGTGGTCTGCAGTATAAAATTCTAAAAGAGGGTCAGGGTCCACAGCCGGGTCAGGACGATACGGTCAAGGTGCATTACACAGGCTCTCTGATAAACGGTGAAGTGTTTGATACGTCGGAAGGCGGCGAACCGGTCGAGTTTCCGGTCAATGCCGTCATTGCCGGCTGGACCGAAGCCCTGCAACGCATGCCCGAAGGTTCGAAGTGGCGTTTATTCATCCCTGCCTCACTGGCCTATGGCTCCAACGGCAACCGCGGTATAGGCCCGAATCAGGTGTTATTGTTTGACGTCGAATTACTGCAGGTCACGCGCAAGGCGCCCTGAATGAGTGTTTGGCTGAAAAAAACCGACCACAGCGTCGGTTTTTTTTCGCGTGAAGTGAGCCGCCCGCGCCGCGTTTCTGGCCCCCCAAGCTCGCAGCAAAGCCTCAGGGCTTTTGAAAGCGTTGATACATCCCATCAGCAGTCAGTACGCGCAGTTCACTGTCTAAGTCGGCCAGATCCAGAATGGCTCGGCTGGCGTT
>JBFHRI010000096.1:0-10278 GCA_041591755.1 Oleiphilaceae bacterium | reverse complement strand
TCATCGAGCACATAGTCGCGTTGGTAGCGTAGCCAATCTGGCCCGATTTGTAGCGGTACATGACGATTGCCCAGGTGGTAACAGGCTCGGGCGAACAGGTGTGGGTCGTGAGCGTGCGCGGTGCTGACTTCTTCCACCGCGGCGACGATACGATAGGTCTCGCCATGCTCGCTTCCCAAAAGCGTGCCGTCGCGCAACACCTCGCCACGCTCGACAAAAATGCCGACGGCTTGCCCGTCTTCGGTCTGGGTGCGCAGGCGTCCGCGTTTGCGTTCGTCGAAGGGGAGGGCGATGTTGCCTTTGACGGTGAGGTCCTGGGCCGCTTCTGGGCTGATTTTTTGGGTCAGTTTGATCATGATTTCTGTAAGTCGCTAAAGCGAAGTTTCCTCGAATGTAGGTCGGACCTTCAGTCCGACTATGGCCGGCTACTGATGTGTCCGCACTAACCCATTATGGTGTCGGATACTGCGCGTCGGACTGAAGTCCGACCTACCGTAAAATAGAGCCCGCATGCTCATCCTCAAAACAAAAAATATCGCTGCGCCAAAGGCAGTTCCTTGGCCGGCTCACACTTCAGCTCGACCCCATTGGCTTTCACAATATACGTTTGTGGGTCAACTTCGACCGTCGGTTGCCAGTTGTTCAGTTTCATATCCTGCTTACGCACGCTGCGACAACCAGCCACCGGGGCCAGTGTTTTCTCTAGACCCAGATGTTGCAGTGAGCCCGTGTCGTAGGCGGCTTTGGAAACGAAGGTCAAACTAGTCGCGCTGACGGCTTTACCCAGCGCGCCGAACATATAGCGATAATGCACCGGCTGCGGCGTGGGAATAGACGCGTTGGGATCACCCATCGGCGCGGCCGCGATCATGCCCCCTTTTATAATCAAAGAAGGTTTGGTCGCGAAGAAGGCGGGCTTCCATAATACCAGGTCGGCCAGCTTGCCGATTTCGACCGAGCCCACATGCTCCGAAATGCCATGAGTCAGCGCTGGGTTGATTGTGTATTTAGCGATATAGCGGCGGGCGCGGAAGTTGTCGTTGTCACCATCTTTAAAACCATCGCTCTCCAGGGGGCCGCGTTGTACTTTCATTTTGTGGGCGGTTTGCCAGGTGCGGGTGATCACCTCTCCAACTCGCCCCATCGCCTGTGAGTCGGAGGAAATCATGCTGAAGGCGCCCAAGTCATGCAGGATATCTTCGGCGGCAATGGTTTCACGACGGATGCGGGAGTCGGCAAAGGCCACGTCTTCTGGAATATTGGGGTCGAGGTGATGACACACCATCAACATATCCAGGTGCTCATCGACGGTGTTGATCGTGTAGGGGCGTGTCGGATTGGTCGATGAGGGCAGCACATTGGACTCGCCGCAGGCTTTGATGATGTCCGGAGCATGGCCGCCGCCAGCGCCCTCGGTATGGTAGGTGTGAATGACCCGGCCATTAATGGCCTTCAGGGTATCTTCGACAAAGCCACTTTCGTTCAGTGTATCGGTGTGAATCGCCACCTGCACATCGTACTCTTCGGCCACACTGAGGCAGCAATCGATCGCGGCGGGCGTGGTGCCCCAGTCTTCGTGCAACTTAAGGCCAATCGCGCCGGCTTCAATCTGTTCGCGCAGGGCTTCCGGTAAGGAGGCATTGCCCTTGCCCAAAAAGCCGAAGTTCAAGGGCAATTCATCGATGGCTTGTAGCATCTTGCCGATATACCAGGGGCCTGGCGTGCAGGTCGTGGCGTTGGTGCCCGTCGCGGGGCCGGTGCCGCCGCCGATCATCGTGGTGATGCCGGACATTAGGGCTTCTTCGGCCTGCTGCGGACAGATAAAGTGAATGTGCGCATCAATCGCACCGGCCGTCAGAATCTGGCCCTCGCCCGCGATGATTTCGGTGCATGGGCCGATATTGATGCTCACCCCGGGTTGCGTGTCGGGGTTGCCCGCCTTGCCAATGGCCTGAATGCGGCCTTCTTTGATCGCCACATCGGCTTTGATCACGCCACTGTAGTCGAGTATCAAGGCGTTGGTAATCACCGTATCGGGCGTGTGCTCCGAGCTGGCTTGGCTTTGTCCCATGCCATCGCGGATCACCTTGCCGCCGCCAAACTTCACTTCGTCACCGTAGATGGTGAAGTCTTTCTCTGGCGAGATAAACAATTCGGTGTCGCCGAGACGTACCTTATCACCCACGGTGGGGCCGTACATATCCGCATAAGCGGCGCGGGAAATCTTGCTCATGGCTTGGCTCCTGACGTTGGGCCGGACGCATCCAGAGGCCCCATGACTTCACCTCGAAAACCGTAGACTTCGCGTTTGCCGGCATAGGCCACCAACTCGACTGTACGAGTCTGCCCGGGCTCAAAACGTACGGCTGTACCCGCCGCAATATTGAGGCGAAAGCCGCGCGCCGCTGCGCGATCGAAGCGCAAGGCCGGATTGGTTTCGGCAAAATGATAGTGAGAGCCGACTTGCACCGGGCGGTCGCCGGTATTAGCGACTTCAAGGCTCAGAATCGGGCGGCCGGCATTGAGTTCAATCTCGCCGCTAGCGGGGATCAGTTCTCCGGGAATCATGGTGTTCTCCTTGGCTGCTTACGCAATCGGGTTATGCACGGTCACTAACTTGGTCCCATCCGGGAAGGTGGCTTCTACCTGAACTTCCTGCAACATGCTTTCAATGCCCGGCATGACCTCTTCGCGGCTGATCACAGAACGCCCTTCGTTCATTAATTCGGCCACGGTTTTGCCATCGCGGGCCCCTTCCATAATGTAGGAAGAAATCAGTGCGACGCACTCAGGATAATTTAATTTCACACCGCGTTTGCGACGTTTTTCAGCCAGTTCGGCGGCGACAAAAATCAGCAGCTTGTCTTTTTCTCTGGGCGTCAGTTCCATATTCGTTTTCCGCGTTCAGTCAATGTTTTCGGCGCACTTAGGTGTGCCATATTCTAGGGATGGCGGGTTCGGCCAAGCCGCTTTTTTGGTAGGCGCTGCGCCAAACAAGGGCGAATAAATTTCTGCATTCTTCGGTTGAAGCGCCAAGATAGCGCACGAGTGTGAGGTCATTTTTTCGTGTGCTTGAAATCAGTGCGTTGCTGCGGATGAGCTCGCCCAATGCGAGATCGAGCTGCGCAAAGGTTTTGCCTACCAAGGCCAGCGTGCCGTACACCGCTTGGCCTTGAAAACCCGCGCGGCCATGGAATACGGGGGCGTCAGCGTCGAGTCGGTTGTTTTCGATCCATAGTGCTTGGCCATCGCGATAAATTTCGAAGCGCTGCGCCAGATGGCCGCGCTTGAACGGTAATTGGCTGGCAGGGCGCCCGAGGCAAACGATTTCCCAGCCGCAAAAGCGTGCATGGCCACTCAGCTCAACCTGCGTTCGCACGCTGCCGCGTGCGCCATCGAAGACGATCGTTTCCTGAGGGAGCCAATCGAGAGCAGCGTTCTCGGCCAGGCGGATACGCGTGGCTTGACGCTGCGGTTTTTGAGTCACGTTATTGTAGAACTTGCCAGCAGAGGGTGTGGTAATCAGCGCTTCGGCCTCTTCACTCAGTGCGACATCAATCTCCAAGTGGTCACCGGCGACCATGCCGCCCGGAGGATGTAGCAGGTAAATATGGGCGCGTTGGGGGCCTTCGGGGTAAAACGGCCGCTGTACGCGCAGCGGACCATAATGGCTTCCTGCGGCCAAGCGTGTTTTGCCAGCCGCATACTGCAGGTTGAGTTGGAGTGCCGCTTGCCAATAATCGTTTGGGTTCAGCACGCCTATTGGAGCTGCATGGCTGGCGTTCGCAACCTGGGCGATATGGGTAGGCAGTGCTGAATAGTGCGTCATAGCGTCTTGTTATCTTTCTTGATTCCTAATGTCAGGCCCCTAGGACCTTACTCATTCGTGCGGAATTTTGAAAGCACGATTGTTGGCTTTTTTGGATTATCTGTTGATGTCGTCACGGTATGCATTTGATAGCAAAGCGCTTGCCAACTGGTAGTGCGTGGCGACAGTGCGTCCGTCTGTTTCTACTGCATCCGCATTGCAACTAAAGCGATTTCGGGGCTGCGAGCGGGGTATTCGATGCTACTAATTAGTGCGCGAGATGGGATCTGTTGGGCAGTCAATCCTAGGGGGTTGTGATAAGTGGTCTGTGATGGTGCGGTGCGTTTATTTTGTGCGTTCTTATGGTGCTTTATCGTCCGATCCGGGTGTGCAAAAAATCTCCTGAATTCCTCTCTAAACCAGGCCAGGCAAGCGATCCAAGTCCATGGCACAGCCGTTGCAAACCCTGGTCAGCCCTTCGCATCAACACAAGAAGAAGCACTTTGGGGGTACCAAGGGTTGGATACGCCGGGGTCGCGACCAGGATCTGAACGCTACGCGCCCGCCTGACGTTTTCAATAGTTCGTTCCAAAAAATACGAGGAAAGATCATGAAAGGCTTGAAACTGATTCCACAGATTTCGCTGATGGCAATGGCTGTGACATACGGCTCTGCTGTCATGGCAGGTGACACTATTAAAGTGGGTGTGCTGCACTCCCTGTCTGGCACCATGGCAATTTCTGAAACCACGCTCAAAGATACCGTGTTAATGATGGTGGAAGAGCAGAACAAGAAGGGCGGTCTGCTGGGCAAAAAACTTCAAGCGGTCGTCGTGGATCCTGCTTCCGATTGGCCTAAGTTCGCAGAAAAAACACGCGAGCTGCTGAGCAAGGAAAAGGTTGATGTCATTTTCGGTTGCTGGACGTCGGTATCGCGCAAGTCTGTACTGCCAGTTATTGAAGAGCTGAACGGCCTGCTGTTCTATCCGGTGCAGTATGAAGGTGAAGAGTCTTCTAAAAACGTGTTCTATACCGGTGCGGCGCCCAACCAGCAGGCGATTCCCGCAGTCGATTATTTGATGAGCGAAGAAGGTGGCAGTGTTAAGCGTTTCGTACTGGCGGGCACTGACTATGTCTACCCACGTACCACCAACAAGATTCTTGAAGCCTATCTGTTGTCCAAGGGCGTTAAGAAAGAAGACATCATGATCAACTACACGCCATTCGGTCACTCTGATTGGCAGACCATTGTGTCAGATATCAAAAAGTTCGGCTCCAAAGGCAAGAAGACCGCTGTAGTGTCCACCATTAACGGTGATGCCAACGTGCCGTTCTACAAAGAACTCGGTAACCAGGGTATTTCAGCCGAAGATATTCCGGTCATTGCGTTCTCTGTCGGTGAAGAAGAGCTGAGCGGTATTGATACCGGTCCGCTGGTCGGCCACTTGGCAGCGTGGAACTACTTCCAAAGCGCTGAAGCGGACATCAACGATGAGTTCATCAGTAAGTGGAAGAAGTTCATCAAGAACGACAAGCGCGTGACCAACGATCCCATGGAAGCCACCTATATCGGTTTCGAAATGTGGGCGAAGGCTGTCGAAGTCGCGGGCACCACGAAAGTCGATGCGGTGCGTGATGCAATGTACGGCATCACCGTGCCTAACCTGACCGGCGGCACAGCGGTAATGAATACCAACCATCACCTGACCAAGCCCGTATTGATCGGTGAAATTCAGGACAACGGCCAGTTCGAAATCGTTTGGCAGACCAAGAAAGGCGTGATTGGTGATGCCTGGACCGACCACCTGCCAACCAGTGCCAAGGTTGTGGCGGATTGGACCAAGCCGATTGCCTGCGGTAACTACAACCTGGAAACCAAGGTCTGTTCTGGTCAGAACTACTAAGACCAAAAATCTCCCTCCCCTTGTGAAGGGGAGGGTTGGGGGGGGGTGAAGGCCGGCAACGCCAACTTGAGTCGACACCCCCTCCCAGCCTCCCCCTCCGAGAGGGGGAGGAGCCAAAGCGCCCTCCGCTTGTGAAGGGGAGGCGTTTTTTAACGAATACCAAAAAACCAAGGCCCTAACCATGCGAATACTTCTCTCGATACAGCTCGGGCTACTGCTGCTGTGCCTGGCCTTCAGCGCTCATGCCGCCGGCATTGCTGAGCATTTTGATGCCCTGAAATCCAGCCGTAACCAAGAACGTGTGGCGGCGATCAATGCGATTGCTGAAACGGGTGAGGAGCAGGCCCTGATCGTATTGAAAAACCTGCTTGAGGGAAAATTGTTCGAAATGAAGGCGACACGCCAGCTGGTCTATGTCGAAGAGTCAAAGGGGCGTGAGTTCACTGTTTTCAGCGCGCTGGATAGCCAAGAAATCGGCGCGGTCAAAAAGAGTGCCTTAAGTAAAATTCGTGTGAATAATCGCCTGCGGGGCCAAATCCGCTCTGCCATGGCGACCCTACAACTCAATGCGCGGGATGCTGATGTGCGCCTCGCTGCGGTGCGCAACATGCGCGGAAATCTCGATCCATCGATGGCCGAGATGCTGAAAAAAGCGCTGGCCAAGGAAGAAACCGGGCGGGTACAGGATGCAATTGAAATCACCTTAGCGCTACTCGACTTCCAACAAACCGACGACTTCCGTTTACGCATGCTCGCCATTGATATTCTCAAGGCCAGTGATGATCCAGTGGTGCGAGTGAGTTTGAACCGGGTCCTGGAAGAATTACCAAAATCAGGCTTGAGTAAAGAGCAGGCTAAGCTCAAGGTCGGCATCAAGTCAGCCCTAGAAGCGATCAAATCGCGTCAGGACATGTATGGCGTGATGGAAAACCTATTCTTTGGTCTCAGTTTAGGCTCCGTATTACTCCTTGCAGCGATTGGCCTGGCGATCACCTTCGGCGTTATGGGCGTAATTAATATGGCGCACGGCGAAATGATGATGCTGGGCGCCTACACGACCTTCGTGATTCAGAGCGCCTTGCCGCAATACATCGACTATTCACTTTGGATGGCGATTCCAACGGCCTTTCTGGTCGCCGCGATGGTCGGCATCTTGATCGAGCGCCTGGTCATTCGTCATCTTTACGGCCGCCCGCTGGAAACGCTGCTGGCGACGTTCGGGATTAGTCTAATTCTGCAACAGGCCGTGCGTTCCATTTTTTCGCCACTGAACCAAAGTGTGGCCAACCCGAGTTGGATGAGCGGTTCTTTAGAAATTACCGAGACCTTCGGTCTAACCTATAACCGCCTGTATATCATCCTGTTCAGCCTACTGGTCTTCGTCTGCTTGATGGTGTTGCTGAAGCGTAGCTTGTTTGGCTTGCAAATGCGCGCCGTGACGCAAAACCGCGCCATGGCCAATTCAATGGGGATTCGCTCCAGCTGGGTCGATGCGCTGACCTTTGGTCTGGGTTCGGGCATTGCTGGCATTGCGGGGGTGGCCCTCTCGCAAATTACCAACGTTGGGCCAAACCTGGGCCAGAACTACATCATCGACTCCTTTATGGTAGTGGTGTTCGGCGGCGTCGGTAATCTTTGGGGCACGCTGGTCGCGGCCATGGGGCTGGGTGTGGTCAATAAGATTCTCGAACCCTGGGCCGGTGCCGTACTTGCCAAGATCCTGGTGCTGGTGTTCATCATTCTGTTTATTCAGCGACGCCCACGCGGGTTGTTCGCGCTCAAAGGCCGAGCGGTAGAGGGTTGATCAATGCGTAGTCTAATCATGCAAGACAAAGCCGGCCTGCGCCTGTTTATCGTTCTGTTTGCGGCACTGATTGCCGTCACCCTGCTCAACCAGCTGGTACCCGAAGGCCATGCGCTGCATGTGTCGACCTATACCGTCACCTTGTTGGGCAAGTATCTTTGTTTCGCGCTGCTGGCGCTGGCGGTGGATCTGATCTGGGGCTACTGCGGTATTCTCAGCTTGGGTCACGGCGCATTTTTTGCGCTCGGTGGCTACGCCATGGGCATGTACCTGATGCGCCAAATCGGCGATCGTGGCGTTTATGGCGACCCGGTATTGCCAGACTTCATGGTGTTTTTGAATTGGCCCGAATTACCCTGGTACTGGCTCGGTTTCGATAACTTTGGTTGGGCGATGCTGTGGGTGTTTTTAGCACCCGGTATTCTTGCTTTCGTGTTTGGTTGGTTGGCCTTCCGCTCACGCGTGACCGGAGTCTATCTGTCGATTATCACCCAAGCCCTGACCTATGCCCTGATGCTGGCCTTCTTCCAAAATGATTTGGGCTTTGGTGGGAATAACGGCTTGACCGATTTCAAAGACATTCTGGGCTTCGACTTACAAGCCGACGGTACGCGTTTGACCCTGTTCTGGCTATCGGGCATCGCATTGGCACTGGCCTATCTGCTTTGCCGCTTTATTGTCACGTCCCGCATGGGGCGCGTGCTTGTGTCGATTCGGGACGCCGAGAGCCGCACGCGCTTTTTGGGCTATCGCGTCGAGCACTACAAGCTGGCGGTGTTCGTGATCTCGGCCCTGCTGGCCGGTGTTGCGGGAGCCTTATATGTGCCTCAAGTTGGCATTATCAATCCCGGTGAGTTTTCACCGCTGAAATCGATCGAGCTGGTGATCTGGGTGGCACTGGGCGGCCGCAGCACGCTCTATGGTGCGATTATCGGTGCGGTGCTGGTCAACTACGCGCAAACGCTGTTTACCAGCGTCTGGCCCGATGAATGGCTCTTTATGTTGGGGGCCCTGTTTGTGGTGACCACGCTCTACTTACCTAAAGGTATTGTCGGCTTGTATGGTCAACTGAAGGAAAAGCGCACCAATAAACAAGCACAGTCAGCGGCCAAGCAGGAGGTGAGTCATGGTTGAGAAACATATCGCCACCGATATCGTGCTTTACCTCAATGGCGTTAACGTCAGCTTTGACGGCTTTAAGGCGATCAACAATCTGTCGCTGACGCTGCGCGATGGCGAGTTACGGGCCATTATCGGCCCCAACGGTGCCGGCAAGAGCACCATGATGGATATCATTACTGGCAAAACGCGGCCCGACAGCGGCCAAGTATTCTTCAAGCAGGATATCGACCTGACTAAATATGATGAAGCCGCTATCGCCAACATGGGGATTGGGCGAAAGTTCCAGAAGCCTTCCGTGATCGAATCGCTGACCGTGTGGGAGAACCTGGAACTGGCTTTGGCGGGTCAGCGAAGCCCATGGCAAAGCTTGTTATTCAAGCTCAGTGCTGAGGACAAGGCCAAGTTGGAAAAGATGGCCGCTTATATCAATCTGGCAGAGCACAAAGAGCGGCTGGCTGGTGACATTTCGCATGGTCAAAAACAGTGGCTGGAAATTGGCATGTTGCTGTTGCAGGAGCCAGAAGTCTTGCTGGTGGATGAGCCGGCCGCAGGGATGACGGATGAAGAAACGTTTAAAACCGCAGCATTGCTGCGAGACGTCTCAAAAAATCACAGCGTCATTGTGGTGGAGCATGATATGGAGTTTGTCAAAGCGCTCGACTGCAAGGTGACTGTGCTGCATGAGGGTTCAGTGCTGTCTGAGGGCGACCTGGAAACCGTGCAGCAGGACGAGCAGGTGATTGAAGTGTATCTGGGACGCTGAGGAGAAGACGATGCTGGAAGTGAATGCCATCGATATTTTTTACGGCGCCAGTCAGGCGCTGAAAAAGGTCAACCTAAAAGCCGAAATCGGCAAGGTCACCTGTGTCTTGGGGCGTAATGGGGTGGGTAAGACGACCTTGATGAAGTCCATCACCGGGCACTTACAGCCCAATCAGGGAACCATCACCTGGCAGGGCAAGACGCTGAATGGGATGGCGGCGGCGGATCGTGCCCATAATGGCATCGCGTCAGTGCCACAGGGTCGAGAGATTTTTCCGCAACTGACCATCATGGAGAATCTACAGACAGGCTTTGCCTGTTTGCCGCGCAAGGAACGGCGGATTCCCAACGAGATCTTCGATCTCTTTCCGGTGCTGAAAACCATGATTCGGCGCCGTGGTGGCGATCTTTCAGGCGGACAGCAGCAACAGCTCGCGATCGCCCGCGCATTAGTCACCCGGCCGAAGTTGTTGGTACTCGACGAGCCGACCGAAGGAATTCAGCCATCCATCATCAAAGATATTCAAGAAGTCATCGCGATGCTGCGTAATCGGGGAGATATGGCCATTGTGCTGGTGGAGCAATACCTAGATTTTGCGCATGCCTTAGCTGACGATTACATCGTGATGGATCGCGGGGAAGTCGTAATGCAGGGCAAGGGGGCTGATATGGATGTTGCGCAGGTTCGGGCGCATATGATGGTTTGATTGTTATGATTGATCACGGCGTGGCGGCTTGAGATCCCGCGGTCAAGCCGCGGGACGACTGTACGAGCCGATGCCACTACAAGTCATCCCGTGATCACCCCCCAAGCCCCCCCAAAGTCACCCCCCAAAGTCACCCCCCAAGTCACCCCCCAAGTCACCCCCCAAGTCACCC
>JBFHRI010000095.1:0-10340 GCA_041591755.1 Oleiphilaceae bacterium | reverse complement strand
CACGGCCGGTTTGAGCGTGGTGGGCTACCAAATGGGCTTCAACACCGGGATGACGGTCACGTTTTTCCCCATCGTCATCATTGCCTGGACCATTGAGCGCATGTCCATCCTCTGGGAAGAAGAGGGGCCACGTGAGGTCATCGTCCAAGGTGGCGGCTCCTTGCTGGTTGCTGTGTGTGCCTACCTGGTGATGAGTTCACCCTTGGCCGCACATCTGACCTTCAACTTCCCGGAGTTGCACCTGGTGATTCTGGGCATGATTCTCTGGTTGGGTCAGTACACCGGTTACAAACTCAGCGAGCTGCGTCGTTTTACACCCATGAAGGTGTATGACAAATGAATTGGATTTCTCCGCGCACCATGAACCGGCTGGGCGTGCTCAATATGAACCGCCGCAATGTCGCCTACATCTCGCGCTACAATGATCGCTCTTCCTACCCCTTGGTCGACGACAAATTAAAGACCAAGGAGGTGGTGGCAGAAATGGGCGTGAAAACGCCAGAGCTACTGCAAGTCGTCAGCGAACAACACGAGATCCCGCACTTTCGCGAGATTGCCCAAGCCTACTCGGGTTTCGCGATCAAGCCGGCCAAAGGCTCCGGTGGCAAGGGCATTACCGTGATCAAAGGACGCGATGGTGATGACTATGTCAAAACCTCGGGGATGCGGGTGGATGTGGCCTTTCTCGAGCGCCATCTTTCCAACATTCTGGCCGGTCTCTATTCCTTGGCGGGAAAGCCCGACTTTGCGATTATCGAAGACTTGGTGGAGTGTGAGCCCAGTTTAGCGCGTTATTCATTCCAGGGTGTGCCCGACATCCGCATTATCGTTTTTCTGGGTTATCCAGTTATGGCGATGCTGCGTCTGGCCACCACCGACTCCGACGGCAAGGCCAACTTGCACCAGGGCGCGGTCGGCGTCGGCCTCGACATCGCGACCGGGCGTAGCCTCAATGCGGTACAATTCAACCGACCGATTTCTTTGCATCCGGACACCGGCCTCGACTTTGCCAATCTGCAGCTGGATAACTGGCAGCAGATGCTGGAAATGGCGTCCAGTTGCTATGAAGCCACCGGTCTTGGCTACATGGGTGCCGATCTTGTAGTGGATGCCAACAAAGGTCCGCTCCTGTTGGAACTCAACGCCCGCCCCGGCCTCGCCATTCAGATGGCCAATGGTCGTGGTCTATTGCCTCGTCTGCAGGCGATTGAAAGCATCAAGCGCCGGCATCTGACCCCTGAAAAGCGTACTGCGCACGCGATGAAGATCTTCGCTGCACTTTAATCGTGAGCCGTCCGCCCTGCGGAGCCGTCAGCATGCAAATCATCTATCGCGCCGCCGACATCGTTGAAGCCCATATCGTTGCCGGCATGCTACAAGCCGCCGGCATCGACGCGCATGTCGGCGGGCATTATCTGCAAGGTGGCGTGGGCGAGCTTTCACCCTTGAACTTTGCCACGGTGATGGTGGCGGATGAGCAGGTGGCGGAGGCGATGGTGTTGGTGCGTGAGTATGAGTCGAAATAAAGCAAGGGCGCTAAGCCTGAAGATGCTATGCGCTTAAGGCCAACCACAACCAACACAGCGAAGGTGCGCCATACAAAACTAGCGTCACTAGCGTAATCGGGCCAAGATGTTGGCTGTGTTTTAACGTCGCCATGGCTTCGGGAAGCAATTGCGACACCTTCATCAGCGTATCGCTCAGGCGATATTCATACACGGTGAAGAAGATCGAGAGCACCACGCCCCCTAATTCCAGCCACAATTTCCAAATGCTGTTCGCTGGACCCTCTGCCGAGACGACCGACCAGTAAGACAAGACCAGCGCGCCCATCGCGGTGAAAAACAAGGGTAGCATCAAAAAACGCATGCCACTGTAGTGTTTGAACAGCTCAAGTGCCGCTTGATCTTTGGACTCAAAGCTCATGCCGTCGACCCTCGTTCCGTGGGTTTTAGAGTGCAGACAAACCGTGTAGACAAAAAGTGCAGACGAAAGGTCTGCGCGCTTTAGCTTCTCACTTGTGGCTGGCTAAGGCCAGCATCTTCTGAAATGCGCGTTCCAGTTCGGTCGCAAACTGCGCCTTATTGCAGAGGTCCGAGGCCTGTAGTCGTTGGCGCATCGCGCTTCGCAGTGCAGCAAGATGACTGCGTTTTTCAGACGATTCGGCAAACGCAACCGCCCGTTCGATATAGTCTTGCTCGCTGCGCGCGATAAAATCATCGAGTCCGACTCGGTGCAGTAAGCTGGCGCCGACACGGGCGGCGTGGACCTGACCTTCTATACACAGCGTCGGGACCCCCATCCATAGGGCCTCGCAGGTCGTTGTGGTGCCATTGTAGGGGAAGGTGTCCAAGGCCAGATCAACACGATCATAGGCGCGCAGATGGTTGCCCTCGATGGCTTCGAGTAACTCTACGCGGGCGAGCTCGACGCCGGCGGCCTGAAAACGCTTCAAATATCGTGCGCGAATGCCTTGATCGTTGAAGTTGTAACTCTTGAGCAACAAGCGCGTGTTTTGCGTGCGCGCCAAAATTTCTACCCAGCACTCGATCGCGCGGTCGGTGATCTTTTCACTATTGTTGAAGCTGGCAAAGGTAAAGAGCGGCTGAGTTTGCGACGGAAGTGCGTGTTGATAAAGCTGCTCCGCATCGCCGGCATAGCAAAGAAAACCCCGCGGCAAGCGAATCAAGGTCTCGGTGTTCAGTGCATCGGCCGCGCCGGGCGGATCGGTAATGTCATCGACGATGCGAAAGTCGACCGTTCTCAGCCCCGTCGTATTGGGATAGCCCAGCCAGCTGACTTGCACGGGCGCCGCGCGCCTGGCGAAGATATCGAGCCGATTCTTGTGCGTGTGCCCAGCTAAGTCGATCAAAATATCGATGTGATCGTTTTTGATCAGCGTCGTTGCTTGCTCGGTCGTGAGATCATGAATGGTACGAAACTCAGAGGCTTTGCCGCGAATCCACTGCGTGACCTCGTCTTCGAAGGTATTGTTGTAATACATAAAAAGCTGATAGCGAGAGCGATCGAAAACTTCCAGATAAGACTGCAAGAAGAAAGCGACCGAATGCGCTCGAAAATCAGGGGAAACAAAGCCGATCCGACACGGTTGTTGTCCATCCGCTGTGCCTTGGCGCGCATCGGCAGCGTTCTCTGCCTGAGTGTTTTGCGGATAAAGCGCGTCCATATAGGCCACGTGTCGCGCAAAGACCTCTTGCGCCGGAACATGGTCGCAATAGTTGTAGGTCAGCAGCAAATTGGAAATGTTGATGGCATTTTGAGGATTAAGCTGGCGGCTTTGTTCGTAAAACTCTAACGATTTGACCTTATCACCCAGCACACTCCAGACCGCGCCCAGATTGCACAAGACTTGCGGATCATTTGGGGTAATGGCCAAGGCGCGAGCCAGCGTCTGCTCGGCTTCCGTGGTTCGCCGCAGCTGGTGTAGGACGACCCCCAGCATATTCAGCGCCTTGGGATACTTGTAATCTTGCTTGACGCAAACAGTGAGCTCATCGGCAGCCTGGCTTAGGTAGCCGTGGTAGCGCAGCGCAATCGCATAATGAAAGCGGATGCTGGTGCGTTTGGGATAGGCGTTTACCGCGTGTTTGAGGAAGGGGATGGACGCAGGGTCTTTGCGTGAAAACGCACAGAGGCCGAGTACCAAACTCGCATCGGCATTATCTGGCTCAGCCTGAAGCACTGCAGCCGCGATATGTTGGGCCCGCACAATCTCACCGCGTTCGAAGGCGACTTGTGCCATGCCGATCTCGTTGGCGAAACGCGAGAGAGATGGCTTTGACTGCCCCTCTCTCGGGCTCTTCTTCGGGGCGCTCTTTTTCGGCATGGCAGTGTTTACGACAGCCTTCTATTCCTTATTGGCAGAGGTGCACTCCGCCAGCTTGGGATCGATCTGGCAACGTACCTTACGAAACAAGGTCAGCGCTTTCGGGTGATAGACCCCTTTGTCACGCAGCGCGATACGGCTTTCACGGAAAATCTCGTTCCAGCTGTCTTTCACTTTGTCATCAATCTCAATCATATATTTGCGTGGGATGCGCTCTTCGCTCTCGATGATCTTCTTGATCTCTTGATGGTAACGTGCGAAGTACATCTCACGAGATTTTTGCGCGAAGTCTTCGGTAGGGAGCTTTTCCCAGCGCGCGATTAGCTGCATCGTGACCTGCAAAACGGGCCACTCAATAATGCCACCACTCGGTTCCAGACCCTTGTACAGCTCCATCGGTTCGAACGCCAGGCCAGGGCTGCCGGTTACATCGACGGCTTTGTTATTGAACTTTTGCAAGGCATTCATGATGCTCGAAGAGACCGGGGTCATCCCTAAACGCTTGGCCAGGTATTCGGTTTCGGGCGCGTTATCGAGCACGGTAACGCGCTTACTTGCCATATCTTGCGGCGTGGTGATGTTCTTATCATTGACGTAAAGATAGATCGCGCCAATCGGCGAAAAGCCAATGACTTCGTACTCGCCCTGACGCAGTAATTGGGCGGCGGCGGGTTTGGTCAATGTGGCCAGAATCATTTCCAGATGCTGATACGTTGGGATGGCACCGACGGCGATAATGGATCCGGTGAAATGGTTATATTCCCGCGCGCGCAAGTCCGGAAGGTTGAGCATGTCACAGGCGCCATTTTTAAACTCTTCCGAGGCGACGCGATCGTCGGTGTATACCTTGAATTCCAAATCCAGGCCCCAGCGAATGTAATCGGGCAGGAACTCCTTCATCGCCTTGTGAATGGGGCCGTCATGGCCGACGAAGTCGAACACGCACATGGTCACTTTTTTCAGCTCTTTGGGCGCATTGGCTTGGAGGGCAAAGCTTTGTAGGCACAGTGCTGCGCTGACCGCGAGCAGTGCAGAAAATTTGTACAGTCGGTTTTTCAGCATCATAAAAAAGGGTCACTAATCGCTAACTGAAGTTCAGGATCGCTTCGAAACGCTTGCTCAAAGTTGAGCCTGAAGTGCGGGGGCTCCCAATGCTATCGCATCCGATGCACAAGTGAAACGTTGCGAACGACCGTCAGTCATGACAATCCGTTAAAGCATGACCTGATCGACATTGGAGCTTCAGAGCAGGGCAGTGAATAGGGGAAGGAAGCGGCTAAAGCCGTCAGGAACCGTAAGACAGGCTTTTCTTGATGCGAAAAAAACCCCGCAGGGCGGGGTATAAGTCACCACACGTAATTAAGAGCCAAAACATTTGCCATGCCGCGCTCTCTCACGATGCTCAAACTATAAGGCAGGAGAGGGTGAGCCGCATTGATCTGAATCAAGCGCTATATCCGCTCAGGCCGATTCGCTCGGCAGAGTGCTTGTTTTGACAAATGACGCGACATTAGACTTAGTGCAGAAAAGCCAAGTTAGCGTGGCGTGTCGAACTTTATAAGTGATCAGAGTAGAGGTTGAGATGAGACAAACAGTGCGTGCCTTGTTAGGCGTGAGTGTGTTGAGTATGGTCTTGGTGGCGGCGCCCAGTTGGGCCGGCGACGCGGCAGCGGGCAAGGCACGCGCCACGGTTTGTGCGGCGTGCCATGGCGCAGACGGTAAGGCTAAGATACCCACTTATCCGAATCTCGCAGGACAAAATAAACTGTACTTGATCTCAGCCTTAAAAGCGTACAAAAACAAAGAACGTTCGGCTGGCCAGGCGGCCATGATGGTGGGGCAAGCAGCGGGATTGTCTGATGCCGATATCGAGAATATCGCCGAGTATTACAGTTCTCTAAAGCCTTGATACGTATGCTGAGGTGCGCGGGTAGCGAGCGCTACCCGACACACATTTCTGACCGCAGCGTCAAAGTGGTTTAAGTTCAAAGCTAGGGACGTAGGCTTTACCCGGCAGCTTCATGCGACCTTCGCGAATGAAGGATTCCAGCAATATTTTGAGCTGATTCAGAATGCGCGCTTCGCCGGTCAGTTGAAAAGGTCCATGCTGCTGCACTTGCTGAATGCCGGTCTCTTTGACATTCCCTGCCACAATGCCCGAAAACGCCTGGCGTAGCGCAGCGGCGAGCAGGTGCGGCGGCTGATCTTGATAGAGCTTGAGCGCGGCCATGGATTTGTGCGTCGGCTCGAATGGTTTCTGGAAGACCGGGTCGATCTTCAGAAGCCAGTTGTAGTAAAACGCGTCTCGCCGCACACGGCGATAATTGCGAACTTCCTCCAAGCGTGACTTCATGACGCGCGCGACTTGCGCCGGATTGTCGATGATAATCTGATATTTCTTCTGTGCCTCTTCCCCCAGGGTATTGCCGATGAACTCATCGATCATGCGGAAATAGCCTTCGTTTTCACGTCGTCCTGAGAAAATCAATGGAAAGGGCATGTTTTGATTGGCCGGATGCATCAGGACACCGAGGATATACAGAATTTCCTCTGCCGTACCGACCCCGCCGGGGAACACGATGATGCCATGGCCCAGCCGCACAAAGGCTTCCAAGCGTTTTTCAATATCCGGCAGGATGGTGAGCTCGTTGACGATCGGGTTGGGTGACTCGGCGGCAATGATCCCAGGCTCGGTCACGCCGATATAACGGCCCAGTTGGTGGCGCTGCTTCGCATGGCCGACGGCGGCTCCCTTCATGGGCCCTTTCATGGCGCCCGGCCCGCAACCGGTGCAAATATTTAAAGCCCGCAAGCCCAGCTGATAGCCGACTTCTTTGGTGTAGTCGTACTCCTCGCGGCTAATCGAGTGTCCGCCCCAACAGACGACAATGTCGGAGGCGTCTTGCGCGCGTAGCAAATTGGCATTGCGCAGCAGGTGGAAGATAAAGTTACTGATATCCTCCGAGTTTTTGAGGTTGAGCGTGGGGTCCTTGGCGAGTACGTTGTTGGTGTAGATGATGTCGCGCAAGACCGCGAACAAATGGCTTTTGATCCCTTGAATCATCTCGCCATCGACAAAGGCCTGCTCCGGGGCATTCATGATTTCAAGTTTGATACCGCGGGGCTGTTGGACCACGCGAATGTCGAAGGACTCATAGCGCGACATCAGCTCTTCACTGTCATCGGTCAACACGCCACAATTGAGCACCGCCAGCGCGCAGCGACGGAATAAGTCATGTAAGTGGGTGTTCTGCTTGTTACGCAGCAGTTTAACTTCATACCGTGACAGCAAATCCATGCTGCCTTTGGGGGTGACACGGGCATTGATCCCGACTTTGGTCATGTGTTGTACCTTTATTGTCATGGCCGCTTGCTTTGTGTGCGGCGCGGTCATCAGGCTTTGTTACTTGGGGACATATCCGTTGAGTATAGAGCCTAAGCACGGCTTCGTCGGCTTCATCGCTGATTTTGCACCGTAACGGTAGGGGAGTCTGATTGCTACTTTGTGACAACAGTCTTTTGCGCGAGTTTCGGGTACAATTGCGGCCGTTTTTTGCACATGCAGAACTCCCTTTGCCCGAACTAAGTCGATTAAGAGCCGTTACCTATGAAGTTTGTCGTTAAACTGTTCCCGGAAATCACCATTAAAAGTAAGCCGGTCAGGCAGCGTTTGGTGCGGCAGTTACGGCAGAATATCAATGAAACTTTGAAGCGCGAATTCGAAAAAATCGCGGTGCAAGCGTTTTGGGACAAGATCGAAGTGACGCTGCGCCCCGAGCAGGCGCATTGGCAAGCGGATGTGGCGCGAGCATTACAACGCATTCCCGGCATCGCCAATATCCAACAAGTACAAAGTTACCCGATCGAGGATATCAACAACAATTTTGCTCGTATTGCCGAACTCGCCGTGCACGCATTTCGTGATACCGTGGCCGGTAAGTCGTTTGCGGTGCGGGTCAAGCGCGCGGGTGAGCATACCTTTACCTCGCTTGACTTGGAGCGCTACTTGGGCGGCGCCTTTTTGGATCACGGTGCAGCGCGGGTCGAGTTGAATCGGCCTGAGGTCACCGTCAATATCGAAGTGCGCGAGGAGCATGTCTATCTGGTCGAGCAGCGCTTTGCCGGTTTGGGCGGCTATCCGATCGGCACGCAGGATGAGGTCTTGTCGCTGATTTCGGGGGGGTATGATTCCGGCGTGGCGAGCTATCTCACGATGAAGCGCGGCCTAAAAACCCACTTTTGCTTTTTTAATCTCGGCGGTGCAGCGCATGAGATCGGTGTTAAGCAGGTCGCTTTGTACCTCTGGCAAAAATATGGCGTTTCGCATCGTGTTAAATTCATCACGGTCAATTTTGAGCCGGTGGTGGCGGAGATTCTGAAGACCATCGACCATGGCCACATGGGCGTAATCCTGAAGCGGATGATGTTGCGCGCCGCAACGCGCATTGCCGAAGAGTTGAAGATAGAAGCCTTGGTGACCGGTGAGAGCGTGGCGCAGGTGAGTAGCCAGACGCTGAGTAATTTGGCGGTGATTGATCAGGTGACGCCGATGCTGGTGCTGCGGCCGCTGATTACCATGGACAAACAGGACATCATTCGTCAGGCAGCGGTGATCGGTACCGAAGAGTTTGCCCGCAATATGCCGGAATATTGTGGCGTGATTTCCGATCGTCCGAATACCAAAACGCGCCTCATGCGCGTTGAAGACGAGGAGTCGCGTTTTGACTTCGCGGTGCTGAATCAAGCGATTGAGCAGTGTGAAATTATCAAGATTGATCGCGTCATGGAAAGCCGGCAAACGCCCACTCAAGTTGAGCTGGTGAGTATCCCAGGCGTCAACGATGTGATTGTGGATATTCGGCACCCGAATGAAATCGAAAAGAGCCCCTTATTCCTGACCAACAATCGCGTGTTACAGATCCCCTTTTACGAGTTGCCTGCACAATTTGCCGAGCTGCCTTCGGGCCAGCGTTATTTACTTTACTGCGAGCAGGGCACCATGAGCCAGTTGCATGCCACGCATCTGAACACCCAAGAGCAGAAGCCGGTCGCCGTGTATCTGCCGTCTCGGGCAAACTGAGTCAGGGAGCCGTTGAGGTATTCGTTAAGAGCACAAGGAGTCGCATATGGAAACCCGCCAGTCGGTCAAGACAGGGCGTCGCGAACGGAACAAGATTGCCAACCGGCAAGCCATCTTAAATGCCGGGCTGGAGGTGTTTGCGGCGACGAATTTTGACAACGCAACGATTTCTGATCTGGTGAAGGCGAGCGGACTTTCAGTTGGCACCTTCTACAACTACTTTGGCGACAAGTAGTCAGTCTTTGAAGCTTTGGTGGGAGAGCTGACAACCCAGGCTCGCGCGGCTTTGGAAGCTGCGCGGCAGTCTGCAACCTCACCGGAGGAGTTTGTCTGTGCGGCATTTCGGGCCTATTGCAGTGTGATTGGCCGCAGCCCGCTAATGCAGGCCTTGATCGTACGCAATACTTCGGCGTTTCGTCGGGTGTTGTTTTCCGGTCAGATCGATGGTTTGGTACAGGATTTGGAGCGCGACATGAATGCGGCCATTGCGCAGGGGATGTTTCCGGGTTTTCCCGTCCGTATGATGACCATGGCCATGATTGGTGCCGGGGTGGAGGTCTTTGCGTTTGAAAATGATTCCGGCGCCACGGTGGAAGAAAAAGCTGATTTTCTGGGTCGTCTGTTCGTTGGCGGTATTCGTTACCTGGGCGAGCAATAAAAGTGGGTGCCTACTAACACTGTAGAGAGGTATGCGATGGACATTGGTGATTATCGCCGCGAATACATGAGTGCGGGTCTGGAGCGACACGAACTCCTACCGGATCCAATCAAGCAATTCGAGCTCTGGTTTGGGCAGGCCACACAGGCGGGTGTTGAGGATGCCAATGCCATGAGCCTGGCCACCATCGGTCCGGATGGGCCCTCCATTCGTACGGTCTTGCTCAAGCTGTTTGACGAGCAGGGTTTCGTATTCTTCACCAACTATAACAGTCGCAAAGCCCACGACATTGCGGCGAATCCCCAGGTTGCCTTGCTGTTTCCATGGTTACCCTTGAATCGACAGGTGCGTATTGAAGGGCATTGCGAGAAGATTTCCACTGCGGCCTCAATGAAATACTTCATGACGCGTCCCCGAGGTAGCCAGCTCGGGGCATGGTGCAGTGACCAGAGCGAAATCATCGAATCGCGCGGCTTCCTGGAGCAAAAATATCGCGAGATGAGTGAAAAGTTTAAAGCGGGGCAGGTGCCCTTGCCGTCATTCTGGGGTGGCTATCGAGTGGTGCCGCAAAAGATGGAGTTCTGGCAGGGGCGTGAAAACCGTTTGCATGACCGCTTTCAATACCAGCAGCAAGCCGATCAAAGCTGGAAAATCGTCAGGCTGGCGCCCTGAAATTGATCTAGACTGCAGAGCGTAAGCACGCTCTCGTTGATGCGGAACTCGCCATGCATTCAGTCCACTCCTTGTTGTTACTT
>JBFHRI010000094.1:0-10407 GCA_041591755.1 Oleiphilaceae bacterium | reverse complement strand
CAGAGCAACAGGCGCAGCAAAAACAAGACCAAACCTCTGCCCGAGAAGGCGAGATGCGCCCGCGCGGTGAACAAAAAGTGCTGACCACTGAAACTCAGGGGCAGAGTTGGAAGCAAGTCCAAAGCCCGGTTGAAGGGGAGCGAGCACTGGACAGACCGCCGGGTTGGCAGGGACAATCGTCTGAAGGTCGCGCCCGACAAGATCGACAGGCGCAACAAGAGCAGCAATGGCAACAAAAGATGGAGCAGCAACGCGCCACCGAGTTGGAGCAGCTGCTCGAAGCTGCGCGTGCACAAGAGTCCCAGGCAGAGCAACCCGAAGTGTTGCAGCCTCTGGGGAATATGGACTTGTTAAGTGACGAGCAGCTGAGTGAGGTCGGCGTCGAAGAGCCCTTCAGCGAAAAAGAAAGCGAAGAGCTACGCGTGGTCAACCTAATCCTGGAGCGGATGAATCGGCAGGTCTACGAGCGCTGGGTCAATCCGTATGATGGAGGCAAGCTTTATCGCGGTGTGATCAAGGTGGCACTCAGTGAGCTGGGTTACATCGAGAATGTTTGGATTCACCGACCCAGCGGATTGGACGCGCTGGATCAGTCGGTGCTTAAAGCGATACGTGCTGTGCCTCGCTTTGAGGTACCCGAAAACCAGATCATTGCCCAGCGCTACTACTCCAACTTAAGCTTTCATTACAGCTCAATCGAACTCAAAACCGAACTCCTGCCCTTCGAACAAGAAGCGCAAGAGAAAGAAAAGGCGGCCAAGTCGCCGACTCAAACTCAGGAAGTCCCTTAATGAAAATGCATCCCACCGTCCAGGTCCTCGAACGCAATCTTGCCGTGTTGCAACGGTATCAGCGCATTCTGGTGTTTGCGCCGCCGGCGCATTTTCGCGTGCCCGGACTCCCCATTGAACGCATTCATACTTTTGATTACAGCGTGTACCGTTCACTGGCGGAGCTGTATGGCGAGACTGTTCGTTTTGGTGTCGAACCCGACCCTACCTTGCAAGCGGATGCGGCGATCGTGTTTATGCCCAAAGCCAAACAAGAGCTGGTGCTGATGCTGGCCTTTGTTGCGCCAATGCTGGCCGCGGGCGCTCAGGTCTTTTTGGTCGGTGAGAAGCGCGGAGGTATCGAGAGCGGTGCCAAGCAACTGCGGCATTTGGGGGCGCGCAGTTTTAAAATCGACTCGGCCAAACACTGCCAGCTCTGGCAGGTGAGCGTCGATGTCGCGCCCAAGCCCTTCGTACTCGACGACTGGCTCGAAGAGTTTGAGACTGAAGTGGCCGGACAAGCCCTAAAAGTCGCGAGCCTGCCAGGCGTCTTCAGCTTTGGTCGCCTCGACGAGGGCACGGCCTTGATGCTGGAAAACCTGCCCCAGGGCATGCGCGGGCGAGTCTTAGATTTTGGTTGTGGCAGCGGGGTGATTGGCTGCTATTTGAAGCTCAAGCAGCCCGAGTTGCGTGTTGAGATGGTGGATATTCATGCCTTGGCCTTATCCTGTGCCCAACGCACCTGTGCCTTGAACGGTGTCGAGGCACAAGTTTATGCCAGTGACGGCTGGTCGGATGTGACGGGCCGGGTCGACGCGGTGATCACCAACCCGCCGTTTCATGCCGGCGTTCACACCGAGTATGATACGACCGAGAGCTTTATTCGCCAGGCGCGCGATCATATGAGCAAGTCTGCGCCCTTGGTGCTGGTGGCGAATAGCTTTCTGAATTACCCGACCTTGTTGAGCCAGGTGTTTGAGAAGTGTGAGACCTTGGTGGAGAACACGCGGTTTAGGGTGTATTTGGTCAGGCGTTGAGGCTTAAAAAGGGCTCCTCCCACTTAAGAAGGGGGAGGTTGGGAGGGGGTATAGCCTTCGACTCCGCGTAGCCGGCCTAACCCCACCCCGGCCCTCCCCTTGAAAAGGGGAGGGGGCTACTCTCCAACTCGGAGAATAGGGGCGAAGAAGGCATTGTCGGCCTGTTGTGATTCGGCCCTCATCACAAGCTAAGAAAACTGAATTCATCATCAAGGAGGCCCGCCCATGTCTTACTTCCTACGCAAAAACATCGAAATGCCGAGCCCCGAGTCCGCCTTGCCAGGCCGCGAAGAAGCCATGCCGGTGCCAGCCAAGCATTTTGTTCTAGACAATCCTCTACTACCGCCCTTTCCAGAGGGCACGCAAGAGCTGTTCGTCGCGATGGGGTGTTTTTGGGGGGCGGAGCGTAAATTCTGGCAACTGCCCGGGGTGTACACGACGGCGGTCGGTTATATGCAGGGCTATACCCATAATCCGCACTACAAAGAAGTCTGCTCCGGCATGACCGGCCACACCGAGGCCGTCCGCGTGGTGTATTGGCCGGAACAGGTTTCCCTGGAAAAGCTGCTGCAAGTGTTCTGGGAAAGCCACGATCCGACGCAAGGTATGCGGCAGGGCAATGATATCGGTACGCAGTATCGCTCTGGCCTCTACTGCAACGACGTCACGCAATTGCACCAGGCACAGGAGAGCGCCGAGCGCTACCAACAGCGCTTGCAGGCCGCAGGTCGGGGGCAGATTACGACCGAAATCGCCTTGGCCCAGCCCTTTTATTATGCCGAAGACTACCACCAGCAGTACCTGGCCAAAAACCCGGGCGGGTATTGTGGTTTGGGTGGATGTGGCGTGGCCTATTCAGGCGAGTAAAAATAATACTTTCAATTGCTTATAGTTTCTGTAAGTCGGACCTTCAAACCGACAGCGGAGTTTCAGGCGCGTACTGGGTCTGATTCGGGCTCTGAGTTGTCGGCTTTGTCGGACTGAAGGTCCGACCTACGACACAGGCACTGCAGACTGCAAAACCTCACGTTAATTAAACCCCTTCTAAATTCGCCAAGTCACCGGAACTCGGCTAGATTTTCTAGTTAGCATTCCTTTTTTTCTGCACGAGCAACGCGTCGGGCAAACAGGAGTAGGTGTGGCGGATTACAACGACAGCGAGCAAAAACTGACCGTCAAGCTGGTGTATTACGGCCCGGCGCAAAGTGGCAAAACCACGAATCTCAGCAGCCTGCATCAGGGGCTCAGCACCGAGATGAAGGGCGAGATGATGGCGCTTGAAACCAAGGGCGATCGCACGCTTTTTTTTGATTTATTGCCTTTGGGCGTACGCTGCCCTTCGGGCCTGATGATTAAGCTAAAACTATTCACGGTGCCAGGGCAGGTGGCTCACGACAGCACTCGCAAGGCGGTGCTGTCGCGCGCGGATGGCGTGGTGTTTGTCGCGGATTCGCAAAGCAACCAAAGCACCAACAATATGCAGTCATTTGAAAACCTCGATGCCAACCTAACCCGGCTGGGCGCGAACATCGAGCACATGCCTTTGGTGATTCAGTTCAACAAACGCGATCTGCCCAATGTGGTCACCGAACAAGAAGTGCTGGCGCGGTGGCAGGCCACGCCGTGGCCCATTACGTTTGCCAGCGCCTTAAAAAATGAAGGGGTCAAGGAAACCTTCCAGGCGCTGTTGGCGCAGGTTTACCCAAGACTCGACGTGGAATATCACCTGGCCGCACAGCACGGACTGAGCGAGGCCGAATTCGTCGAACGTTTTGCGGTATAAACGGGGGGGGTAGTGTGGACCAATACCAATATGTCGAAGCCCTTGAGTTCGATCGGGAACTCTCCCTCGAAGAGCTCTTAGCGGCCTGCGATCGTAAGACGCTGACACGATTGCTCGAGCAACTTTTTGGGCAAGGTTTTGTCATTGTGAGCCCTGCCGGCAAGGTCTTACTTGGTGAACAGGCTGCGTCGCTGACGACGCGCATGGATTTGGTATTGGAACTGGAGCCGATTGGTGGCCTTTGGGTCCATCCCGATGCGGCGGCGCTATTGGGCGTCGCGCGCGATTGCTTGAGTCTGCAATTGCGCTTTGCGCAGAAATATCTGATGGCCTCGGCACTGCATATCGAGGCGGTGCAGGAGGACTATCGCAAGTTACGCGAGGAGCACGAAGCACTGTTGGAATCCGAGGCGCGCTATCGCGAACTGTGTGAGCATCTGGATGAAAAAGTACAAGAGCAGGTGCGCCAGATAGAGGGGCAGCAACGGCAACTTTTTGAGTCAGAGAAGCAGGCTGCAGTGGGGCATTTGGCTGCCGGTATGGCGCATGAGATTAATAATCCCATCGGCTTTATGAACTCCAATCTCAATACCGCGAAGGGCTATGTCAGCGACTTGCAGGAGTTTGGGCAGGCGCTGGCTGATGCTCAGGATATTGCCGCGGTTAAACAGCTGTGGAAGCAATTCGATCTTGATTTCGTATTGCAAGACTTTGGCGACTTATTGGGCGACTGTGTCAGCGGTGGCAAACGCATCGCCGCGATCGTGGCCGATCTCAAATTGTTTTCGAATGTCGATGGGGAAGAGTCGATTGAGGTGGCCCTGAATCCCTATATCAAAGCCAGTATCAACATGGCCAAGGTTTCCATTGGCGAAGGCCGAGAGATCGAGTTTTATCCGGCGGAATTGCCGCCGGTCCGCTGCAAGCCCGCGTTTGTGGGGCAGGTTATGTTAGCACTGCTACTCAACGCGAATGATGCCTGTGCGGGTCGAGAGGGCGCCATTGAAGTGCGCACAGGCGCCGCTGAAGATCGCGTACAAATTTCGGTGAAAGATGTCGGGAGTGGCATTCCGCCCCAGGTTTTGGCCAAAGTCTTCGACCCCTTCTTCACCACCAAAGATGTCGGCAAGGGGAAGGGCTTGGGCCTGACCTCCTGTCGCGATATTGTGCGTGGTCATGGGGGCGATATCAAAATTGAAAGCGAGCCGGGCCAAGGGACGACGGTGACTTTCTGGCTACCATTAAAAGCGCGGGGTACCGTCGTTTGAGTCGTTTTGGTTCTTTGTTTTTAAATGCCGAAGAACAGGCTGAGGTCCAGCTTGAGCAAGCGCCTGAGCAAGCTCCCTACGAGCTGTTATTCGTGGACGATGAAGAAAACGTGCTGAAGGCCCTGCGTCGGGTGTTTCGCCAGGAAAACTATGCCATCCGTACCGCGCCTGATGCGCAAACGGCCTTGCAGCTGCTCGAAGAAAAGCCCTGCCATCTGATGATCACGGATTACAAAATGCCGGGCATGACGGGGGCAGATCTCTTGCGCGCGGTAAAGGAGAAATACCCCGATACGATTCGCATCCTGCTGACCGGCCAGGCCGATACCGATGCCGTCATGGCCGCCATCAAGGAAGGCGCGGTATATAAGTTTATTCTGAAGCCCTGGAACGATGACGATTTGCGCGTCACAGTGGGTTTGGGGCTTGAGCAGTATGACCTCAAACGCGAGAACGCCAAGCTCAAAGAAGGCCAGGAAAAACAATCCAAAGAGCTATCGATGCTGGCCAAGTTGGCGGTGACCCATCGCAGTCAATTGGCCATTATGTTGAACAAAAAAGGACTCTTGAGCGACCAACAAGTACAGAAACTTTATCAAGAGCTGCAGCACAAAAAGTCCTCGACCACCTTCCAGATTATCGTTAACCAGGGCTGGATCCCTGAAGCGAAGATTCAAAAGATTCTTGAAAAGGACTTCATGTTCGAAAAAGTCGACCTGAAGGAGTTCCAGGTCAACGATGCGATTTCCTCATTGATTCCGGCGCCCTTGTGCCGTAAGCAAAAACTTCTGCCGATCAAACAGATGGGGCGGCGCTTGATGGTTGCGATGCTCGACCCAATGGACGCGGGCTTGCTCGAAGAATTGAAGTTTATGATTGGGATGGAGATCACCCCGGTGTTGGCTTCGATGAAGGAGTTAGAACTCAAAATCAAGGAGGTTTACGGCGAAAGCTCCACCTCGTTCAAATCGCTGGAAACGGCGCTATCGATGAACGAGCCGCTCGAGCAGATCGAGATCGTCATCGATGAAGATGATGATATCGGCATCGAAGCGCTGCTCGAGGGCACTGATGAGCCACCTGCGATTCGATTGGTGAACGCAATCATTATGGAGGCGGTAAGGCTCAACGTTAGTGATATTCATATCCAGCCGAAGGCGAATGACGTGGTCACTCGCTTTCGTATCGATGGCGTCCTGCACGATAAGCTGCATATACCCGCTTCGATGCTGATGCCTTTGGTTTCTCGCATCAAAGTCATGGCCGAGTTGGATATTACCGAGCGCCGTCGCCCGCAGGATGGTCGCATCACGGTCAAAACACCGATGCGCATCGTGGACCTGCGCATTTCGACCTTGCCCACGGTCAATGGCGAGAAAGTCGTGATGCGGATATTGGATCGTAGCGGCAGTATTCAGCGCTTGGATGCGCTGGGTTTTGACGAAGAACTGCGCAAAAAGATCGACTACCTCATTCGCAAGCCGCAAGGCATTATTCTAGCGACTGGCCCTACAGGCAGTGGTAAAACCACTACGCTCTATGCGATGTTGCAACACATCGCCTCGCCGGAAAAAAACTACATCACGGTAGAAGATCCGGTCGAATACTTCTTTGAGGCCGCCGGTCAGGTCATGATCAAGGAAAAGGTCGGACTGAACTTTGCGAGCGTGCTCAGGGCCATTTTGCGACAAGATCCGGATGTCTTGTTGATTGGCGAAATTCGCGATTTTGAGACGGCTGAGGTCGCCTTTCATGCTGCCTTGACCGGGCACTTGGTCTTTTCGACCCTACATACCAATTCCACCATCGACACCCTGGCACGTCTGTTTGATTTGGGCTTGAAACCCTACGTCGTAGCGTCTGCCATTGAAGCGATTGTGGCACAGCGTTTGGTGCGTAAAAACTGCCCGCACTGTCGTGAGCCGCACACCCCGCCTGCAGACTTGGTGAAAAGCTTGGGGCCTGCCTTTGCGGACCCCTCAATTCGCTATATGCGTGGGCGCGGTTGCGAGCAGTGCCAGGATACGGGCATGAAAGGTCGAGCCGGACTATATGAGGTCTTGATTCCCTCGGAATTGATGCGCCATGGCATTTCCTCGGATGTCTCGATTCTGAAACTCAAGCAGCTGGCGCAGAAAGAGGGCCTGAAACTGCTTATTGACGATGCCATGTTGAAGGTCAGATCGGGCGATGTGCCGATCTCAGAGGTGTTGCGGGTGTTAGGACCGCAGGTAATTTAGGACCCAATATTGTGGGCTAGATGGTCCACCTTTCCTTGATAGAGGATAAGAAATGACCGAATCCAAAATGAGCACTTGGTCGGATATGTTGAACTTTTACGCGGCGGCGACGAATTTCTTCACGCAGGCGGATATCGCGGCGGCCATTCCGCCTTTTCTGGCGCAGCTTAGTCAGATTTCAGGTGTGGGTGATAGCTTGATTCTGATGAATCTGGGGGGCGATACTTTGCCGGTGTTTCATCGGGATTCGGTCAGCAATGCTTCCAGCGTGGACTTGTTGGATGACCTGAGTTTGTTGTTTGCATCATCAGAGTGTACTCGCGTACAAAGTGAGCGGCGCGCTGCGGTATTACAAGCGCTCAATTATCCCGAAGCCGCTAAGGTTTCCGACATTGTTTTCTTTTCCCTCGAAAGCGGTGCCAACCGTACACTTTATTTTATCTTTCTTAAAACAATCCCCGGCCAGATCTTTATCGACGCCGAGCTCGATGCGTTCGCCATTCTGGCAGGGCTGCTCGAGAACGTAAGCCGCATCGCCTTGGTATCGCGCGATGGCGCAGACCTCTCAGAGCAACTGCGGCAGCAGCATCGCCGCGAAACGATTTGGTTGGAGTCTTTGGCTTGGCTCAACGAAATGGGAGCCGCCACGGCTCAAATTAACGAGCAAGTCGAATTTAACAAGGCGGCTTTGTTTCAGCTCAAATTATTGGTGGCGGCTGATTTTGCGGCCTCCTTTGGACAAGAAAATGAAACCACAGCATTGCAGGCCACCGAGGTGCATGGAGCGAATGACAACCTGGACCCTTTCCGGCAGGAACTGTCCGCCGCATTGGCGGCGCATAATTTTTCGGCACATAAACATGTGAAATGGAGCCGTGAACAACACACTAGTGTTGCAGAATTGGGCTTACAGGAAGTGCTGATATTTCCCTTGGCGCAGGGCGATAGCGTCCAAATCCTGTTTGTCATTGGTAAAGCGGTTGGCGCCTATGACGCGCATCAAGAAATGGTGGCAACCTTGTTTGCTGATGGCGTGGCCCACATCCTCGAACGGTCACATTTGTTGGCGGAAATTCGCAGCAAGAATCAAGAGTTAGAGCGCGATCGCGCCGAACAGGCCAAGTTGATCAAACAGTTGTCCGAAGCGCAGGATCAATTACTACAGCAGGAAAAAATGGCGTCTATTGGACAGTTGGCTGCCGGAGTGGCCCATGAAATCAACAACCCGGTAGGTTACGTGAACTCCAACATCAACTCTTTAGAAGGCTATATTAACGATCTGTTCGACCTGCTGGAATGCTATGCAAAACTTGAGAAAAGCCCAGGAGCCGATCCTACCGTTGTCCAGGCGATCGCTAAAATGCGCAAGGATATCGACTTCGACTTTATTCAGGACGATGTGCATGACTTAGTTAAGGAATCTAAAGAGGGCGTGCTTCGGGTCAAACAAATCGTTAAAGACCTTAAAGACTTTTCTCATGTCGATGAGGCCGAGTGGCAAATGGCTGATTTGGTTCAGGGTATTAATAGCACGCTCAACATAGTGCACAATGAGCTTAAATATAAGGCCAATATCGTCAAGGAGTACGATACGATTCCACTGGTTGAATGCGTTCCCTCACAGATCAATCAGGTCGTAATGAACCTGCTGGTAAATGCCGGCCATGCCATTGAAGAGCGTGGCACGATTACCATTCGAACTAAGCTCGTGGATCAGGCCCATGCTTGTTTCGAGGTGCAGGATACTGGCAAAGGTATTTCTGAAGAGAATCTGGCTAAAATCTTTAATCCGTTCTTTACCACTAAGCCCGTGGGAAAAGGGACCGGACTGGGGCTGTCGCTGTCTTATTCGATCATTGAAAAGCATGGCGGCGAAATCACCGTGCAATCGAAGGTTGGCGAGGGGACCTGTTTTAGAGTGACGCTGCCGATTCGGCAAGCCGAGAGCAAGGTGGATGTCTGAGGCATTGAGGACGCCCCAGAACTGCTAAAGGTGCTTGAGTTTAACCCCCAAACTTTCCAGCATTGGATGGGTTTCACCCTTGAGTGAATCAAGCAATAGCTGTCGAGCATCGCTGCGCGTCAGGCCTTCATCTTCTAATAAATGCAATAATTTTTCGAAAACCTCACGGCGCTGCGCGTTGTCGCTTTGCCGACGGTCTTGAAACGAATCCATCAGGGTCGAACCGCAACTGCAATTGCGAAACACATCGACGATGGTTTCGTCGTTATCATCGAGCGACGCTTTTAGACCACTGTGGTGTTCTAAGGAGAGCGTTTGCTCGATAAAAGCCTTGGCCGTGGGGTAAACCTTGCCGCAGGTTGCGCAGCGTTTGGGGAAGGAGCTGGCAGAAAGTTCTCGCAATCCTGCCAACAACTCAGACGATCGGCTCGAGGATTTAGCGTTCTGGTTCATCATCAAACTCTTGGCTCAGATCGATACGGCCGTCTGCGTCCCAGCTCACTTCGGTGATGCCGGGATGTAACTGCTCCAGGCGCCGCAGCTCCTGTAATTGCATTTGGATGGCCTTGGATTGGTTTCTCACCATTTCTGCTAGTTTGCGATTCTCTCGCTCCAGCTCGTTGAAGCGCAGCGCCTGGCGCACCGTGATCAATAGTTCGTCGTCATCCCAAGGCTTTGAGATAAAGCGATAGATCATCGCTGAGTTGATCGCCTCGATCAGACCGGCCATATCGGCTTGTCCACTCAGAATCAGTCGAATGGCATCGGGTTGTATCTCCCGAAACTCGGCCAGAAATTCGGCGCCGGTCATTTGCGGCATGCGGTAGTCCGAGATCACCAGATCAACAGGTTGATAGGCGAGTTCCTCAAGCGCTTGTTGCGGATTGTCATAGGTCAAGATTTCCCAGCCTTCTTTGCTGAGCACGCGCCGCAATGCACGCAATATGTTGATTTCGTCGTCAACGAGCAAAATGGTGGTCATTGTTCGGGCAACCTTACTTTTTAGAAACAGCTTTGTTCTTTTGAACGTAGATCTCGTAACGAGTTTCTTCCAGTTTTTCTAGGTTAAGAATTTTTGTGATCACTGAGCTGGTCAGCACATTACCCTCCGAGATCAACAACAAGCCACTTTGACTAAAAATATTTCGCGACAAAATCATGCCCGGCTCCAAACAATAGCTATCGACTGGTCGTTCATCTGCATATTGCTCACTGAGATCAAAGTTCTTGTGGCAAACGGTTAGCGCTTTAACTACGATCGGATCGTAGAGCTTTTCGGCCTTGCTCTTAATCACATCAAGGGCTTCGAGCGAAGTGAGCTTGCCATGCGTCACCAGCCCGGTTTG
>JBFHRI010000093.1:0-10409 GCA_041591755.1 Oleiphilaceae bacterium | reverse complement strand
TAGACCCCGTAAAACTCGCGATACCACTCAACAAACTTGGCGACGCCCTCTTCGATCGGTGTGCCGGGCTTGTAGCCGACGTCTTTGATCAGGGCATCGACATCAGCATACGTGGCCAGTACATCACCCGGCTGCATCGGTAGCATGTTCTTTTCTGCCTTCTTGCCGATACAGTTTTCGATGATTTCGATATAGCGCAACAGTTCGCAGGGGTTGTTGCTGCCGATGTTATACAGACGATAAGGGGCGCGGCTGGTCGCGGAGTCTGGGTTCATGCCGCTCCACTCCGGATTCGGCTCGGCGACGTGATCTAGGGTACGAATCACGCCCTCGACGATATCGTCAATATAGGTGAAATCGCGCTGATGCTTACCGTAGTTGAAAACGTCGATTGGCTTGCCCTCAAGAATGTTCTTAGTGAACATGAACAGCGCCATATCGGGGCGCCCCCAGGGGCCGTAAACGGTGAAAAAGCGCAGGCCAGTGGTCGGCAGGTTGAACAGATGGCTATAGGTATGCGCCATCAGCTCGTTGGCTTTCTTCGAGGCCGCATACAAGCTGACCGGATGATCGACGTTATCGTGAACCGAGAACGGCATGGTCTCGTTAGCGCCGTAGACCGAGCTACTGGATGCATAAACGAGGTGCTCGACCTTGTGATGACGGCAACCTTCGAGGATATTCATGAAGCCCTGGATATTGGCGTCCATGTAAGCGTGCGGGTTGATCAGTGAATAGCGCACGCCTGCCTGGGCTGCGAGATTCACTACGCGCTGCGGCTGGTTCTTGCTGAACACCTCTTCCATCGCCACTTTGTCTTCGATGGAGCAACGGATTTCGGTGAATTTGTCGTAGGGCTTGAGCCGTGCGAGGCGCGCCTCTTTGAGATTGGGATCGTAGTAGTCGTTGACGTTATCGACACCAATCACTTCGTCGCCCCGATCCAAGAGACGCAAGGCCAAAGCAGAACCGATGAATCCGGCGGTGCCGGTAACCAAAATTCGCACAGCGATCTACCCCTAATGTATTTACCCGCCTGAGTCCTCAGGCGCTTTAATCAAAAATCCAGACCCAGACTGAAATAGATGCCGCTCAGATCGATATCAACTTCGGTCTCGTCCAGGTCTTCAATCTTGGCCGCCAGGGAGCGATAACCCAACTCGACAAAGGCCAAACTGATATCCTGACGCAAACGCACGCGCGCATCGTACAAGCTATTGTCGGAATAGCGCACACCACTAATATCGATGCCAGCGGACAATCCACTCAGAGGCAACTCGACCTCGGCGGCCGCATAGAGCAAGGGGATGGTTTCATCAATTTCAGTGAAACTCTCGCCCGAGCCACCCTGCTGGCGAATTGCCAACTCACCATCAAACTTTTTCGCAGTCAATCCCAGATCGATCGTGACCCAGTTATCCAGTACCTCGTAATACAAGGTCAGATCCATATGCGACAGATCCAGCGTGGTGCGAACATCTGTCGATGCACTGAGGCCATCAAAATTGGCACTTAGCGTGCCATTCTCTGCTTGCTCGAGCTTGATCGACTCCACACGAATATTCGGCAATACGGGGATCGTATGTTCAAAAGAGGCGACAAAGAAATTAAAGTTATCGTCATCGAAACCTAAGTCATCATTGACGTCAATCGTATTACCACCATTACGCGCCTTACCATCCAGTTCGGCCGCCCAACGGGCCACCTCTACCGTGCCCCCCAAAATAACATCGGCCTGTGACCACGGCGATAAAAACAAACCGGCGGTCAATAATGCAGCCAGGCGTGTATTTCGTGTTGGAACCATAGTGTCATCCTCGATTAGATTGTCGCGGTGAAGGCTCAGGTTCTACAACGTTGCGCGAGGCGAAGACTAAAACTCAATACCGAGTCGGCGACCCACCTCTTCATACGACTCAATCACGCTACCCAAGCCCTGTCTGAATCGGTCTTTATCCATTTTTTTGCGGGTTTCCTTGTCCCAAATGCGGCAGCCGTCCGGGCTGAATTCATCGCCCAAGACCAGCTGATCGTGGAACAGACCGAACTCTAATTTATAGTCCACCAGAAGCATTCCTGCCTGATCAAACAACTGCGATAAGACCTGATTGACCTGCAGGGTCAAGGCTTTCATTTGCTGCAACTGTGCTTCGGTCGCCCAGCCGAAGGTGACGCACAGTGCGGTGTTCACCATGGGGTCGTGCAACGCATCGTTCTTAAGAAACAGCTCGAAAGTTGGCGGATTCAAGGCCATGCCCTCTTCCACCCCGAGTCGACGTACCAGACTACCCGCGGCAAAATTACGTACCACGCATTCGACCGGGATCATTTTTAGGCGCTTGACCACGCTTTCCTGTTCGGAAATACGCTGCTCAAAATGCGTAGGGATGCCTGCCGCATTGAGCTTTTCCATAATAAAGGCATTGAACTTGTTATTGACCATGCCTTTGCGCGCCAGCTTTTCCACTTTCTGACCATCAAAGGCCGAGGTGTCGTCGCGAAACAGCATGATCATGCGATCTGGATCATCCGTGGCAAATACCGACTTCGCCTTGCCGGAATAGAGTTCGTTAAGTTTTTGCATGATCGGTTCTCCTGCACGGAAAGGTGGCGCCGTCTGCGCGCACTCCATGCGAATCGGAATTCGTTAAACGTTTACTGAATATACTCAAACACCCGCCGCAACAGCTCATCGCCCTGCTCCGGGTCAATGTCCGGGTCGAGAAGTTCGACCTTAGCTAACACCAGACCTTGGGCGTCGACTGACAGGCGCAGTGCAAAATTATGCGCTTTACGGCGCTCTGCCTCGTTGGCAAAGAACTCGTACCAACGGGATAAATCGTCTTCGCTGAGCGCACTGATCAGATAGACTTGCTCACTGCGATCCAGATCCGCGACCACCACGCCAGCCGCTTCGAGCGCCTCACCCACCTCACTCCAAGCGCGTGCAAACGAAAGTTGCATGGCCAGATAATGTTGTTCTTGCGCGTCTCGCAACAACCGCACCAACGACTGGCCGCCAATATCATTGGCCAACAGAGAGTGGCGATTCTGCTGTGCATCGGAGGTCATGAACGCCCCCATTACACTCAGGAGTTGCTGTTCAACGACCGCATTGCCGGCCGCTTCACGCCACTGACGGGGAGACTCTGTGGCGTCCAAAACGCGCAACTGTAATTCGGTGGTATTGCGGCGCACCCCTTGCCGCAGCTGCGCTTGCAGACGTTTACCCTGAAGCGCTGCACTCAAGCCTTCCGGAAGACTCAGCTCGGGTTGTGAATGCAGCATTTGTATGGGCTGTGTGACGACAAAACCGCGCGAAATTTCTTCATATTCGACACGCATGCCAAGTTGGCGCCAAAAGGCATCCAGCATGGGCCAAACTCGGCCCGGCGCGGTGAACAAATGCAACCAGGTACTGCCCTCACTGGCTTCAGTCTCGATTCGAAATGGCGCTTCGTCTAACACCGCGGTGGCATCAGGTGGTGGCGGCAGCTTATAGCCCTGCTTAATCAGCACATTACGATTGGTCGCCTCAGGAATCGGATACATGGGCTGAATCGTATCCGCACTCAAATGCGGCGGGATCTTCAACGTTGCACCCTCCGCTGCCGCCGAATACTCACCCGAACGATCTTTGATAATCCCGCAAGCGCCCAATGTTGCGCTTAAGGCCAAGATGCCGAGCTGTTTAGGAAATCTCATACCCAAACCTGTCGGAATGATTACTGCTTTACTTGCTACTGCCACCGGCGAATCCGCCTTGCCTCGACCACTCAAACCAGGCCTGCCTTATTCATGGCCGCATCAACCAGCGGTTGATACTGCGCATCCAGCCAGGTCAGCGGCAAACGAATACCGGGATCGATCATCCCCATACGATGCAAGGCATATTTGACTGGAATCGGATTAGACTCAATGAATAGTCGCGCATTCAAATCGCTCATCAAATGATTGAGACGCTCCACTTTCACCTCATCGCCCTGCATCGCTGCCTGACACAACTCGTGCATCTGTCGCGGCAACACATTCGCGGTGACCGAGATATTGCCCTGGGCGCCCGCCAGGATCAGCTGGCCCGCCGTCGCGTCATCTCCGGAGTACACAGGAATCTTGCCGTCCAAGCGACGGATCAGGTCTTTGCCGCGCTCGATATCCCCCGTCGCATCTTTAATACCGGCGATGTTCGGCACCTCGGCCAGACGCAACACGGTTTCATTTCTCATGTCGACGGCCGTGCGTCCAGGCACGTTGTAAAGAATCTGGGGGATTTCTACCGCTTCAGCGACCGCTCGATAATGCTGGTACAAACCCTCTTGGGTGGGTTTGTTATAGTAGGGCGTGACTAAGAGGCAGGCATCTGCTCCCAGGCGTTTGGCGGCAGCGGTCAACTCGATTGCTTCAGTGGTTGAATTGGCGCCCGTGCCAGCGATGACCGGAATACGACGTGCGACCTGTGCGACGATGCGCTCGATCACCTTGCAGTGCTCATCCATATCCAGGGTGGCCGACTCGCCGGTGGTGCCCACCGCCACGATGGCATCGGTACGGTTGGCCAAGTGGAAGGCAATCAATGCGTCGAGCTTCTCCCAGTCCAGCGCTCCACCGGGATGCATCGGGGTCACCAGCGCGACGATACTGCCTGTAATCATGAGAGAACTCCAAACCGTTCAAAACGGCGTATGGTAATGTGCTGCCCCTTTTTAAACAAGCAAAGTAGCGCCCTATCTCGGGCTACAAAGACCGTCGAGACACCATGACGCCAACCAGACTTAGCTGTTATGCTGATAAGCATGCTCTCAGGCTGTATATCTGCTCACCGTTCACAGGTTCATACCCATGACAAACAATGAAAATCGTTTGAATTATTTGGTCATCTCGGCCATCGGCACGGACAAGCCCGGCATCGTCAACGAACTTGCCAAGGCTTGCTCCGGCAATCAATGCAACATTATTGATAGTCGCATGACTGTTCTTGGCGGAGAGTTTGCCGTCATCATGATGGTCTCCGGCAGCTGGAACGACATCGCCAAACTCGAAACAGCCTTACAATCGCTTTCCAAACGTCTTGAGCTGACCACCACCCTCAAACACACCTCTGCACGAGCACAAAGTCCTTCGTTGGCCTATTCGGTCAATGTCGTGGCGCTCGACAACCCTGGCATCGTGCATGAAATCGCACAATTTTTTTCTAGCCGCACGATCAATATCGACGACCTGCACACCGGCACCTACTCGGCGCCACATACAGGCACCCAGATGTTCAGTCTCACCATGACCATTCGCCTGGCCGCCAATACACATATCGCCAGCCTGCGCGAAGACTTCCTGGATTTTTGTGATGAACTGAATCTCGACGCTATCATCGAGCCCCTTAGATAGTCGATTGAACTGGAGATTCCATACCATGAGCGAGTTGACACAACTCCCCAGCTTTGTAGCCCCGGCGACATCAAACCGCGAGATCAAAAGCGAGGACCTGCTCGGGCGCAACCTGGTGATTTATTTTTATCCGAAAGACAACACGCCTGGCTGTACCACCGAAGGCCAGGACTTTCGTGATCACTATGCCGAGTTTGCAAAAGCCAACACGGAAGTGCTGGGCGTCTCCAAAGACTCAGTGAAAACCCACGAAAACTTCCGCGCCAAGCACGACTTCCCTTTTGACTTAATCAGCGATTCCGATGAAAAAGTTTGCCGCGCTTTCGATGTGATTCAACTCAAAAAGCTCTATGGCAAAGAGTACGAAGGCATCGAGCGCAGCACCTTTTTGTTCGACACGCATGGTCAACTAGTGAAGGCCTGGCGCAAGGTGAAGGTCAAAGGGCATGTGGCGGAAGTGCTGGCTGCGGCGCGTGAGATTTGAAAGAAGCCAATACCTTGAATGATAAAGAGCCCGCGGTCGAGCCGCGGGATGACCCATAAATCAGGATTCGTGAATCGCCGGCGCGGCCGGCTCTATTTGACGCACGCGACTGGGCCAGGCATTGAACACTGCCTTGACCAGGGTGGCCAAGGGGATGGCAAAAAACACACCCCAAACACCCCAAATACCGCCAAAGAACAACACCGATAGAATAATCACGACCGGGTGCAAATTGTTCACCTCAGAGAACAGTAGGGGCACCAAGATATTGCCATCCAAGGCCTGGATGATCAGATAAGCCGCCATGACATAGTAAAAAGGCTCGGTCAAACCAAACTGAAATAAGGCAATCATGGTCACCGGAATGGTGACTACGACCGCACCAATATACGGAATCACGACTGACAGCCCCACCAACACCGCGAGCAGCAAGGCATAGTTCAAGTCCATAAATATAAACGCCATATACGTTGTGCCGCCGACCACAATGATCTCAACCACCTTGCCCCGCACGTAATTAGCGAACTGAATGTTGATTTCCACCCATACCTGGGTCATCACGCGACGGTTGAGCGGCAACATGGACCCCAATGCGGCTAGAATGACATCCTTATCCTTAAGAAAGAAAAACACCAACAACGGCACCACAACAAAATAGATTAGCGCAGTGATTAACACCGGCACGCTCGCCAATGACTGAGACACCAACCACTGCCCCATAGTGGTGATATCGGCCATGATCTGCTGATATAACTGATCAATCGAAGCGATACTGATGACCGTGGGGTATTCTGCCTGAAAGGCGTAGAGATATTCTTGCAGGTCTCGAATAATGGCGGGCGCCTCTTTAATCAAGGCAAACACCTGTCTGCTGACCAAGGGCAGTAGCCAGATCACGAGCGCCAGCACCGCCCCCACAAACAGACAATAGGCCAGATAAATCGCCACTCTTCGGGGCATCCCACGCGCGATTAAATAGCTGATGATGCCCTGCAACACAAAGGCAACGATAATACTGGCAATGGCCGGCGCCATAATGTCGCCCCAAAACAGCACAAAACAGAGTCCTGCCAGCAAGAGAATGAACAGCACCACGGCCTCTTCATCTGAAAAGTAGCGCTCAACCCAATCCCGCAATACGTTCAACATCACAGTTATCCTAATACCTTAAAATCAACGCTTAACGAAGTAATAAACAAAAAGCGCTTCCGATACATGGGCTTCAGTAAGTTCATGTCCCGCCAGCTCGGCAAACACCCGAAAGTCGCGCTTCGAACCCGGATCGGTCGCTTCCACCTTTAGACATTCACCCGCTGCCATTTGGTTCAGACAACGTTTTACCTTCAGCAGTGGCAGCGGACAGGCATCCCCTTGCGCATCCAAAAACTGATCATACGCATGGGAATCGGGGGAAGACCTATTCATAAATAGTCACTCAACACAGCCAACGACCGAGGAATCATACAGCAGGGCCGAGATCGACTGAAGAATACCCAACTAAAACCTTCTTAACCTTGCGTTGTCAAAGGCGTGTTAAACTTCTTAAAGCATTTTGCATTGCGCCACCCACTTGCCCAATCGGTATGCCATGACCTCGTTGTTAAAACTGCTTTGCTTTGCCCTCTGCCTTATCCTCAGTACGCTCGTGCGTGCCGAAAACGCGCTCCCCACCATTGGCAACAGCGCTTCCGGGGTGGTCACCATTGAGCAAGAGCGCAAGCTGGGACAAGCCTGGCTGCGCGTGTTGCGCAGTCGCATAGAAACCTTCAACAACCCGATCGTTGAAGAGTTTGTGCGCAACATGATCTACAACATGGCGCCGAACTCTCAGGTGCAGGATCGCGACTTCAGCATCGTGATCATCGACAACTCAGCGCTCAATGCGTTTGCCGTACCGGGCAGCATCATTGGCGTGAACACGGGGCTGTTCATTCATGCCGTCAGCGAGCATGAATTCGCTTCAGTCATCGCGCACGAATTATCGCACCTCGGTCAACGCCATTACGCACGCCAATTGGAAATGCAAAAAAAGGACACCCCGATGACGCTTGCCGGCGTGCTGGCCAGTATCGCGATTGGCGCCACGGCAGGATCAGAAGCAGGCATGGCCGCTTTGGCTACGACCCAGGCCATGGCCATCAATAAACAACTCGCCTTCTCGCGCCAGAACGAGCAAGAGGCCGACCGCCTTGGTATCGAAGTGCTTTATCAATCCGGCTATGACCCGCGCGCCATGCCGATATTGTTTGAGCGCATGTACAAACAGAACCGCTTGCAAGCGGAGCATATGCCTGAGTACCTGTCGACCCACCCACTGTCTGACACCCGTATCAGCGACACCCGCAGTCGAGCTACGCAGTTTCCTCTGAAATCCTATCCCGAATCACTCGAATACCACGTATGCAAACATATTATCTACACGCACTTTGCCGAGACGCGCAGCCGGGCCATCGCGCAGTTTGAAGCCATCCTGAAACACGGCAACAGCATCCAAATCGATGCTGCCAAGTTCGGATTGGCCTACGCCTACCTCGAGACTGAACCCAACAGGAGCAAAGTCCTGCTGGAGGATATTCTGAGCCGCTACCCTACTCAAATCTCGATCGGTGTCACCTACGCTCAAGCACTGGCGCTGGCTGACAGCAAGACTCGTGGCATTCAGTATCTGGAACGTATGCTGGCGCGCAACCCGGAAAACTATCCCATATCCAGCGCGCTGGCGGAGCTTTATTTAGAGGCCAATCAAATTCAAGATGCGGAGCGCCTGTTACGCGTCATGACACGCAAAATGCCAGAAAATGTTCATCTGTGGTACCGGCTCGCCGAGGTGCACGGCCTCGCCGGTAATATCGTCGACCTGCACATGGCACGGGCCGAGTACTTTGTACGCACCAATGCCATGGATAACGCCTTGGAGCAGCTGCGGCTTGCCAGCATCCGGGCACAGAATCACACACTATTGCAAGCGCGCATCAGCAAACGCACACAAGAAGTGCACAAATTGAAAGAGGAGTCACCCTTCTAGGGTCTTGCACGCCCCCTAGACCTTAGCAACGCTAGGCGAGGCTCAGGCGGCGACCACCTTAAAATCCAACATTCTTTGCAGGGGGATCAAGGCGCGCTCACGAAGCGCAGCATCGACTTCTATTTCATGCCCTCGCCCATCTCGCAGAGCGTCCCGCAGATTTTCCAGCGAATTCAAGGCCATCCAGGGGCAATGGGCGCAACTGCGGCAGGTTGCACCGGAGCCCGCCGTAGGCGCTTCGATAAAGGTCTTATGCGGCGATAGCTGCTGCATCTTGTAGAAAATACGATTATCGGTCGCCACGATGAACGTGGAATTGGGTAGCTCCTGAGAAGCCTTGATTAACTGCGACGTTGAACCGACCACATCCGCCTGCTCAACCATTGCCAGTGGCGATTCTGGATGCACCAGAATCGCGGCATCTGGATGCAATTGCTTCAGCTTTGCCAATCCGATGCCCTTAAACTCTTCATGTACGATACAAGCACCATCCCATAACAACATGTCGGCGCCTGTTTCGCGTTGAATGTAGCCTCCCAAATGCTTGTCGGGGGCCCAAAGGATACGCTGCCCCAGACGATCCAGATGCGCGACGATATCCAAGGCGATACTCGAGGTCACCACCCAATCTGCACGCGCCTTGACGGCCGCAGACGTATTGGCATAAACAACCACCGTTCGCCCAGGATGTTGGTCGCAAAATGCGGAAAATTCTTCTACCGGACACCCGATATCAAGGGAACACGTGGCCTCTAGCGTTGGCATGATGACGCGCTTTTCCGGATTCAGTATTTTGGCGGTCTCACCCATAAAACGAACACCGGCGACCACTAAAGTCTGCGCCGGATGACGGTTCCCAAAGCGCGCCATTTCTAGGGAATCAGACACGCAACCACCGGTCTCTTCTGCTAAGGCTTGAATTTGCTCATCCGTGTAATAGTGCGCCACGATGACCGCGTTCTGCTCACGCAGCAATTGTTTAATCTCAGCCTTTAACGCCTCCTGCTCAGCAAGGTCAATCTCTCGGGGTTGATGCTCATGCGCCAAGTACTCTTGTACCAACACACGATCCTGAATACTGTTCATTCAATACATTCCTGCTACCTGGGCGCGCTAAAAAACCGCCTTTCGCCCACTCATTCATACTATGGTGGTGGCTAAAGCGCGTATTACAAGCATTTGACAGCATTACTGCAAGCAGAAAAATGGTGGGTCGTGCAGGATTATTCGCGCTGCGCGCTCACCCTGCGGGCCGCCGTCTAAAAAACGACGGCGTTGTCTCGCTGCGCTCGGCTCGAACCTTGTTCTCATCCTGCACATCGGGGGCGATGGTTTCATCCTGCCGCCGGGCGTCGCTTTTTCAGTTTACAGATAAGAAGTGGTGGGTCGTGCAGGATTCGAACCTGCGACCAATTGGTTAAAAGCCAACTGCTCTACCGACTGAGCTAACGACCCAAATAGCGTGAAGCTGCTGATCGGTTCTGACTTTGCAGAACGGGGCACAATACTACAGCAATC
>JBFHRI010000092.1:0-10512 GCA_041591755.1 Oleiphilaceae bacterium | reverse complement strand
ATGCCATCCGCGTCACTATCCATCGGGCAGATCGCGCCAACGCGGTCAAAGGCGGACAGCACGTCTTCCAGTGGATAGTCGAGTAGATGGGTGGCCTCGATCACCCCGCAGGTAGCAGAACTGAAATCTTCGAACGGTTCCCAGAAGAACATATTGGCGTACGCAAAGACTTCGAAGGCTTGGCGAATATCCCAGCCCGGCGTGGTCGCGAGCAAGTAGAAGGCATGGTTAAACACCCCACTACTGTAGTGTTCATCCATGCCCTCGACGTAGTCACTCGCATGGGCGATCGAATATCCATCTGAAGGCGGATCGATAAAGTCCCGTAATCCCGAACTGTTTTTCATGATTTCAGCGCCGGCATACCAGTCTGCACTGCCGAACAGAAAATATTCTGCGGCTTCTCCCGCGATGTCGGAGAAGGCTTCGTTGATGCCGCCCGCCTCTTCAAAAATGAGTAAGCCAGAGTATTGCTCGGTAAAACCGTGCGCAATTTCATGTGCGGTCACATTGATATCCACCAAGGGATACATGTCTGTTGGGTCGCCATCGCCAAAGCTGGCCGAGGATCCGTTCCAGAAGGCGTTGCTGTAGTTGATTCCGTAATGCACGCGCATGACTAATTGAAAGTTCAAAGGAGGCACGCCGAGCCAGTTTAGGAACATCTCGAAGGTCACGTGTCCATAAAAATGCGCATCGTTGAGCGGTGAGAAGGCGCCATTCACGGCACGGCCGCTATTGCGTGGACAAGTAAAACCATGGGTCTCATTGTTGAGATCGCTGTTTTGCATATCGATCGTACGCACGCGCGCACTTTCTAAAAAGCAGGTGCTGCCGATTTGTTCAACCTCGAGAAAGGGGCGATCCGTGCCATATTCATGCGCGCCGGACTTCTCATTCCCGCCGGGGCCGGTGCCGATCGAAGCCTGAGCGATGCCGTCCCACTGTTTAAAAATGTGGCCGGTTTGCGCATCGATCAGCGCATAAGGGCGCGCAGGTGCGCCAATGCCCGGTGTTACTGTTTCGGCAAAATAATGCACGAAGTAAGCTTGTCTGGGCTCGCCTTGCGCATCGATATAGATGACCTGCTCGGTGTGAAGGTTGCTGAGTTGCCAGTGGGCGCCTTGGTGTCCTCGGTTTTCTTGCAGGATCGTCATTGCGGCGTCGGCACTGAGGGTCGCTAAAGCCATGCTGAGCGCGCTTGGAGCGTTTTCCAGTCCGCGTGTGATGTGGCCTGTGGCCCGAATCTCGCCGCGTTTACCTTCATGCAGGATTAGCTCCTGCCCCCACACTGGCAAGCCCTGATAAAATTGTCGATAGCGAGTGTGGCGATTGCCTTGCGGATCGGTTTTCTGCTGTCGGACTTCAAGTCGATGTGCTTGACCCAGGCCTAGGACCTGGCGCAGCTTTTCGCGTTGTTCTGTGCGAACCACACCCGCCATTGCGGGGCTGCGCAAAGCACTTATATCGATATTGCTGACGTTTTCACGCTGCGCGGACCAAGCCATTGAGGTCAGTAAGGACAGGCCGACGACCAAGCCTAAAGTGGGAACACGGAACAAGGGTACATCTCCTGCACAACGTCCTTGTTCCCCGCGTCAAGCTTGGGCAAATACGATCTTTTAAGCGTTATCTGATAACAAGGATAGACGAATTGGTGAGTCGAATTTTTGGCCCGTAGGCCTTGAATCGCAAATGCCGCTAACGTTAGCAAACTTACCTAATGTTACAAAAGCGCCATGAATGAAAATTGTTCACTGGTTGGAGTTTTTTCTGCGGGATTTTGAAACGAAGCTGCCGCCTTAGGCCAAAGCCTCGCTGACCGCTTGCAGATAGCATTGCGCTAGTTTAGATCGAATGTCTGTAGTCTTGGCACGCGGCGCTGCACTCTCAAGCCAGTCACCCAGCCGCAAACTGCTTTCGATTTCCATTTCGGCAAGGAAAGGAGATGGCGCCAAGCCGCTCGGGTTTTGCCCGGGTGGAGCAAGCAGATGCAGTGATTCCCGTGCGCGCGTCATGGCGACATAAAGCAGTCGGCGCTCACTCTCGAGTTCGCTCGGCAGCACGGGGCGCTGGTGTTGGGCGTTCGGATAGTGTGACTCGTCCAGGCCTGGAATAAACACATGGGCCCATTCCAGTCCTTTGGCGCGGTGAATCGTGCATAAGGTGAGGGCATGGCTTTTTGGCGCGCGCGCAGCCTGTTCTAAGGCCGCCAGTTGCTCGAGGCAAGACGCTATGCTGCCCGATAAACCCGAGACAAAGCTCAGCAAGGCGCCAACCGTGGCGGCTTTCTCGCGGCCTTGTTCGTGCGTCATGCTAAAGCTCTGCAGGCTGTCCAAGAGTTCAGTATCCTCCTGCCAGCGTTGTAACAGCACTCGGGGCGCGACTTTGCCGCGCTCGACCTTGCTCAGTGCCCGACCGAGGCGTTCCAACTTTATTTGTTGAATCTTTTTCAAGTCATCCAGCGGCAGGGTTTGCAGGGTGCTTCCCCAGTGGTGGGTCAGCCTGCCGAGTTGCCGTGCTAGCGCGCTGGCCTCCGTGTCGGCGAGGCCGCAGTGTGGAAAGCGCATCAGTTCCTGCAGGGCTTGGCTACGCTGAGATTCGGGCCATTGTGCAAACTCGCCGTGAGCGATCTGGAGCAGGGTGCGAATGCAGCGGTATTCCGTGCTTTCGAAGATGCTGGCATGATCAGGCATCTGATACGGAGTGCCTTGGCGCAGCAGTTCCAGTTCCAGGCGGGTGGCCTGACTCCACACCCGAATCAAAATAGCGCTTTGCGCCCGTTGTTCCGGGCTTTGTTCGCGCAGTAGCTGGAGCAGGGTAGTGAGCTCGTCGCGGGTGTGATGAATTTGCACCTGCGTCGCGGGATTGCCGGGGGCCGCCTTGCATAAAACTTCATGGCGTTGCTGGTTTTGCCGAATCAGGTGACTGGCCAGCAGTGCCACGCGGTGTCCATAACGAAACGAATAGCTGAGCTGCAGGGCTTGCGCGCCCGGGTAATCCCTGACAAAGCCGTGCAGCATATATTCCGGCTTGGCACCGCGGAATTCGTAGATGGTTTGATCCGGATCGCCAACGATGGTGATACGTGCCCGGTCTCCCGCGACCAGTTTCAATAACTCGTGTTGGATGGTGCTGGTGTCTTGGTACTCATCAACCAGCACCACCTCCATTTTGTTGCTGACCAATTCTCTTAGTGACGCCGTATGTTGCAGGGCGCGCACCGGGTCATAGAGCATGTCGGCAAAACTGATGCGCCGCGCCTGTTGGCGCCAGTCTTCAAAGCACTCAAACAGCTTGGGCAGATAATCGAACTCAGCGTCCAGATTCAATTCATCTAAAACATCGTCGGGAGCAAGCAGGCTATTTTTGACGCTGTCGATAAACTGCACGCCGACTTCAATGTGTTCCTTTTGCTGCGCTTTGACGCGACGCAAGGTTTCTGGGTTCAGCACTTTGGAGAGACAGCGCAGCACCTGAAACTGCGTTTCGCGCTCACTGAGCACCTCACCCACATAGGGTTTGAGGGCGCCGATTTCGACGAAGCGCCGGTATAGCCTAAAACCCATGGCATGGAAGGTGCGTACTTCCGGGGTGCGCTGTGTGTTTGGGATCACGCTGCCCATGCGCCGCACAAAATCGTTGCGGGCATCGCGGTTGAACATCAACACTAGCATTCTTTGGCTCGGCATTCCCCGTTGCAGCAAGTGCTGAATGCGGTGTGCCAGGGTCGTGGTTTTACCACTTCCTGCGACGGCGGTAATGACGTAGTGTCCGTGCGCCGCAGTAATGATCTGCCGCTGCTCGTCGGTGAGCGAAAAAATAGGCAGTTTTTGCTCCATGAAGGGTTAGCCAAGACGCGCAAGTGTGTGGATAATGGTCAGCCAAACAAGATCATTCGCAGTGGTCCGGGTGCGCCTTGGCCTATAGCCTTAGCCTATAGAAAGTGCGTCAACCCTGGCCGGAGCGCGAAGTCCCGAACCTGAGCGCGGATCATAGCAGCTTTTTTATGCCTTACCTAAATCCTGATATAGCATGCAGCCCACGCAGCGTCGCACTTTTGCTGTGCCTAGTGTTGGCCGCTTGCAGCGTGCAGCCAGAAAGCGAGGTCAACCTGCAGCGCTTGGATTTACGGGTGGTCGAAATCGCGCAGCCCAACGCCTTGATTCGTGCGGCCGCGCAAGGCGACGCGGCGGCAACGCGTCGTGCGCTGGAGCAAGGCGCTATGCTGAATGCCGTGTCCCCAGTGGGTACCGCGTTTTCCGAAGCAATGAAGAATGGCCATGATTTGTTGGCGTTGTTTCTATTGTCACGAGGGGCGGACTGGCGCAACGGTTTTTCTCCGGCAGAACCCAGCGCACTGATTCTTGCAGCCAGACGTGGCCATAATGCCTTGGTGAAAGAGCTGTTGCTGCGTGGCTCTGATCTCGAAGCGCTCGATCCCGATGGCTTCACCGCGCTGGCACACGCAGCCATCAATGGACATCTCACGACGCTGAAAATATTGATCAACGCGGGGGCCGACGTGAACGTCACGGCTCAGGGGCGTTCCATCCTGATGCATGTCGTGGAAGCCAATAATATGCTACTGGCGCAAATGCTGATCAATGCCGGCGCCAACGTCAATTTTCGCGACGTCAACGGCGATACGGCGCTGCGCTTGGCGCGGCGTCATGAATATTTTGATATTGACCTGATGTTGGTTCAGGCAGGAGCAAGACTTTGAGCAAGGCCACCTTTTCCGCCTCCATAGAAAAAAAGAAGCTGCACCTGGGGCCCTTACCCCCGCAAAAGGATCAGTACGAGATCGTCGAAGAGCTGCAAATTCGGTGGGACCGCATCCTGTTATCTTTTGCCCTGGTCTCCGCTTTGGTCGTGGCGCTCTGGTGGGGCTGGGTAATCCAGGGTGACGATGCGCCTTTCACTGCGTCTGCGATGCCAGAAGAACCCCCGGTGCTTGCTGCGGCCAATGTAGAGACTGCTGAAATGGCTGCTGAACCCGCCGCCGCGAATCCACTCGCGCAGACTTCTGAGACGGAGCAAGCGTCGCTGCAGTCGACGGTTTCGGTTGATGAGGCCGCGTCGACCGCCACAGCGGCACAAGCCACTCCGCTCGAGCGACGCGTCAGTGTACCGCAACCGATCGAACCGGAGCAGTCGACTCAGACGCAAGAGCGGCTGGTAAAGACCATCAACCAATTGCCTGCGCCTGCTGCGATCGAGCCGGCCTTGCGCGAGAAAGAATCTGCAGTGACCGAGGACGCGCCTGCGCAAGTCGCGGTAGAGATCTTGCGCCAGCAGGTGCAACATGCCGAGCTGAAAGCCTTTGGCACCGATTATCACGGCGGCGTCCAGATCGCCCTGCCGGATTCCGGCATCGTTCGCGTCGAACTACATGCACAACTCGAAGGTTTACGTGGCCAAGTGCTGCATTACGAATGGTGGCGAGACGAGCGTCGTGTCGCGGAGATTCGTGTGCCGGTTAAGCAAGCGTCACAAGCGGCTTATTCGAGCAAGTATATCAATCGAGCGATGACGGGCGATTGGCAGGCACGGATTGTTGATCAACAGCAGCAGGTGCTGGCTCAGGTACGCTGTGTGGTGCGCTAAGCGGGGCGGCGTATGCTGTTCTTATTAAAAAAAGTGCTCGGCATGTTGCTTATGCCTCTGCCCTTCATCTGTCTGCTATGTTTTTTGGGTGTGCTCGCGATGTGGCGGGGAGCGCGGCGTGTCGCCGTCGCCTTATTTGTCATCGCCGGCAGCTTACTGTTGCTTTTATCGACGCCGGTGGTGTCGCATATGTTGGTTTCATCATTGGAGCATCGTTATGCTCAGTACGATGGCCGTCCGGTGGAATTTGTCGTGGTGTTGGGTGGGTTCCATCGCAGCGACGCCTATCTGCCCTTGAGCAGCTTGCTTTCACCGACCTCGTTGGTGCGACTGAGCGAAGGCATCCGCATTCATCGCGCCAATCCAGGTTCGCGCTTATTACTGTCGGGCTATCATGGCCGCGATGAGATCTCGCAGGCCGAAGCCATGGCGCGCGTCGCCGAGAGTCTGGGGGTCGCTCGAGAAGCCATGGTCTTGTATCCGCAGGCCCGCGATACCGCGGAGGAGGCGGCACATTGGCAAGCCTACACGGCGGGGCGACCGACCGCGTTGGTGACTTCAGCTTCGCATTTGCCGCGCGCAATGAGTTTGTTTGCAGAGCATGGCCCACTGCCGGTGCCTGCACCGACGGAATTTATGAGTGGTCGCGAGGTGCGCTGGTACTGGCGAGACTGGTTTCCGGCCGAATGGGCCTTACACAATTCGCAGCGAGCATGGCACGAATATGTGGGGCTTGCCTGGCGTGATATCGTGGCGCGGATTCGCTTAGACGGCCGAGAGCCAAGTGATTCTCCTAAGCAAGGAATTTCTTCATGAGTTTCGTGGGTTCTTCAGAGTTTTCGCATGCACAGCCAGACGCGATTGGGGTGTTACTGGTCAATTTAGGGACGCCAGATCAGCCCAAGCCGGGTGCGCTGCGCCGATACTTACGCGAATTTTTGTCCGATCGACGGGTGGTCGAGATTCCCCGGCTGCTGTGGATGCTGATTTTGCACGGTATCATTCTTCGGACACGGCCCAAAAAATCAGCGCATGCCTATGCCTCAATCTGGACCCCCCAAGGGTCGCCGCTTAGGGTCTTTACAGAGGGGCTCGCGCAGCAATTGCAGCAAAAGATGGCAACAGATTTTGGTGGCAACCTGATTGTCGACTACGCCATGCGCTATGGCACACCCTCGATGACCGATAAATTGCAGTCCCTGTGTGATCGCGGTGTGCGTAAGCTCGTGGTCTTGCCCCTGTACCCTCAATATGCCGGTTCGACGACGGCCTCTACCTTCGATGCCTTGGCGCGTGATTTTATGCAACGGCGCTGGTTGCCGGATCTGCGTTTCGTGATGGCCTATTACCGTCATCCTGCCTACATTGCAGCGCTGGCGCAGCAGGTTCGAGCCTGGCGCGCCGAGCATGGCGAGGCGGAATTGCTGGTTTTGTCCTATCACGGCGTCCCGCAGCAAATGCTGGAGCGTGGTGACCCTTACCATTGTCAATGTCATGCCACCACGCGCTTGCTGGCCGAGGCCTTAGGCTTGCGGCCTGAGCAGTATGTCACCACCTTTCAGTCGCGCCTGGGGCGGGCTAAATGGTTGCAACCCTATACCGATGCTACGCTAAAAGGGCTGCCCGCCAAAGGCGTACGCTCGGTACAGGTGTTTTGTCCCGGCTTTGCAGTCGATTGTCTCGAGACCCTGGAAGAAATCGGGGTCGAGAACCGTGATTACTTTCTCGGCGCAGGCGGTCAACGTTACGAGTATATTCCCGCGCTCAATGACAGCTCGTTGCACGTCGATGCCTTGCAGCAGGTGCTGCTCCAAGAATTGCGAGGCTGGGAGCTGCCAACCGACATGGGGCCGGCGCGCGAGCAGCGTTACAAGGGGCTGCTGAAGGCCTCGCAACCTGACTAAATGTGCGACGGACAAAAGAAAAAACGTCGACCGATGGTTCAGGCGATGACTCAAGGAGGCTGTGTGACTTTGTTATCCCGAATTAATTGGATCCAAGGTACATTTTGGCCACGCATCTGGCGCGGGCCTGCTATGCTCTTATTCACCTGTTTGTTTTGTACAGTGCCCGTGCAGGCGCAAGAGCCAATAATACATGAGCCGTGGATTCGTCTGATGCCTCCGGGGGCGCCTAATTCGGTGGCCTATCTCGAGATTCAGAGCTCGCAGGAGGATGTGTTGCTGGGCGCTGCATGTGATGAGGCGACTAAGGTGGAGATTCACGAGATGAGCCACCAGGATGGGGTGATGAAAATGTCCAAGCGCGAGCAGCTGCCCTTGCCGGCAGGTGAGCGAGTCCGCCTGAAACCGCACGGTTTGCATTTAATGCTGCTGGGGATGAAGCGCTCTTTGCAGCTTGGCGAACAGATAAGCATCACGTTGGAATTTGAAAAAGCTGGCAGCGTGCCCGTCACGGCCACCGTCAGACAATAAAAAGGTTAAATAAACACTCAGCTTACCGAACTGTATAGCATTCCTAATGCGCCGTTGAGGTATACTGCCGCGCGCTAAAAGCAGTGCCTCAATGAGTCGGGAACTGTTTACCATCTTAGAGGTCTTTCATGTCGTTTTCCCTTACCGCAAAGACAGTTCGCACACTGTCCTTTGTCGTCCCCTTTCTGCTTTCAGGCTGCGCTGCCGATCGCTATTTCATGGTTGAGAAAAAAAACCTCAGCACGCTCGAGAAGACCTTGGCGGCAGATCACAGCAATTTGAGTAGTCATTTGGACAGTCGTGCTGAAGTTCGCCACAGCCAAGTGATTGAATCATTGGATGCGGCCACCCATTCGATTCTCGATGCGATTCAAAATAAAGTCGAAAAACCGGTGTGTCCACCCCCGCCAGAACCGCCACCGCCAGTGGTCTGTCCCTCAGTGGTGCCGCAGGTTGTGTATCATCGTGAAGAAGTGGCGCCGCAAAAGAAAACGCAAGCCGATGTGCTTAAAGGCAAAATGATCGTGGGTCAGGTTGAAAACTTTTATCTGGCGAATCCCGGGCTGATTTACGAAGCGCGGATGGATAGTGGAGCCGAAACGTCTTCATTAGATGCGCGCAATATTGAACGCTTTGAGCGCGATGGGACCAATTGGGTGCGCTTCGAAGTGCCCAATCCGAATGGCAAAGGCGTGGTGACCCTCGAGCGAGAGGTGAGCCGCAAAGTGCGCGTCGTGCAGTCAAACACCGAAGAGGTGGAGCGTCGTGTGGTAGTCGAATTGCAGTTCCAGATTGGTAACTACCGCAAACAGGCGGAATTCACGCTGACCAGTCGCGAGCATCTGAAACACCCGGTGCTGGTTGGAAGAAACATTCTACGTGATGTCATGATGGTCGATGTGGGGCGCGAATTCGCGACCGAACTGCCGTCCAACCTACCCTTGATGAGCGCTGACGCGAGCACAGAAGAAGGACAGTAAGCATGCCAGGCCGTTTTCCTTTTCTTTTTACTATCTTCCTGTTGATTACCGCAGGTATTGGGCTGGCGACATGGCGACATGTCGAAATGGGCATCCCCTGGTCGGTGGGTGAGCAGCAGCCGGTGTGGATCGTCGAGGCACGTGTTGATTTTCAGGCGAAGGGCGACCCCGTTCGGGTCAGCCTCAATATTCCAGATGAGCCGCCGGGCTTCCGCGTGCTGTCAGAGCAGGCCGCCTCACCCGGCTACGGATTCTCGATTGTTGAACACAAGACTAATCGCCGCGCCGAGTGGACAAAACGTGAGGCCAGCGGTCAGCAAACGCTTTACTTCAAAGTGCAGCTGGTACCCACCGACGACACTTCTTCCAGCGTTCCAAAGAGACAACCCAAGCCCCTACCGGTGTTTTGGGAAGAGCCGGAAGCCACCGCGGTGCAAGAAATCATTGCGCTGGTCAGTGTCCGTTCCAGTGACGCCCAAAGTTTTACACGCGAGCTGATCAAAGTGGTCCAGCCGGATACCGCCAGCAGTCAGAACGCCGCGATTTTGGTATCGGAAGCCAATCATCTCAACCTGTTGGTACGCATGCTCAATCACGCGGGCATTCCTGCGCGTGCTGTGGATACCCTGTTACTGGAAGACGCGCGTCGCCAGCAGTCACTGCATCCCTTCTTGCAGATTTTCGATGGTAAGGAATGGCTTACGTTTAATCCGATGACGGCGAAACAGGGTCTGCCTGAAGATGTCTTGTTGTGGCGCGAGGATGAGTCTTCATTGTTGGATCTGGTCGGGGGCGATAATTCTGAAATCAGCTTCTCGATGTTGCGCCAAACTGTGCCCGCACTCGAACTGGTGCGCTCCGATGTTGAAAACAAGCGGCTCGGTTTATTGAGCCTGTATCAACTACCGATTGAAGAGCAAGGCATGTTCCGCATGTTGTTGCTGCTGCCCTTGGGCGCATTGATTGTCGCGTTTGCGCGGATTGTGATTGGTATTCGCACCTCCGGGACCTTTATGCCGGTGTTGATCGCCGTGGCCTTTGTGCAAACCGCATTGATCCCCGGGCTGGTGGCCTTTTTGTCGATCACCGCCATTGGGCTATTGTTGCGCGGTTATCTCAGCAACATGAACCTGTTGCTAGTGTCGCGTATTTCAGCGCTAATCATTTTTGTTATTTTCATCACGGCCGGTTTGAGCGTGGTGGGCTACCAAATGGGCTTCAACACCGGGATGACGGTCACGTTTTTCCCCATCGTCATCATTGCCTGCACCATTGAGCGGATGTCCATCCTCTGGGAAGAAGAGGGGCCACGTGAGGTCATCGTCCAAGGTGGCGGCTCCTTGCTGGTTGCTGTGTGTGCCTACCTGGTGATGAGTTCACCCTTGGCTGCACATCTGACCTTCAACTTCCCGGAGTTGCACCTGGTGATTCTGGGCATGATTCTCTGGTTGGGTCAGTACACCGGTTACAAACTCAGCGAGCTGCGT